>CAKZXZ010000202.1 GCA_937883775.1 uncultured Paracoccaceae bacterium | reverse complement strand
CTCTTCCGAGCCCGGCTGCCGTGGCGGCTTCTTCAACGAAAGCCCCGCCTGCTTTAACGACCGCGCGCCTTTCTTTAGGTTGCACTTCGAACAGGCCGCGACCACGTTCTCCCAGCTGGTTACCCCGCCGCGTGCGCGCGGCACAACATGGTCAAACGTCAGATCCCCGGTCGCGCCGCAATACTGGCACTCAAACTGATCCCTCAGGAATAAATTAAAGCGCGTGAAGGCCACGCGCTTTTGGGGTTTCACATAGTCTTTCAGCACCACCACCGACGGGATCTTGATCGTCGTCGAGGGGCTGTGCACCACATCGTCATATTCCGCGACAATATTGACCCGGTCCAGCCACGCCGCCTTGATCGCATCCTGCCACGGCCAAAGCGACAGCGGGTAATAGGAAAGCGGGCGATAATCCGCGTTCAGCACCAGCGCGGGCTTGTGCTTGAGGTTGTTGGGTTCGCGTACAAAATTCGTCCTGAAAGCGCCGTCCATGCGAGCAAAATCTCCGCGTCCTGAGCCTGTTTCACGGCATCAAGGCGGGAGCCCCGCCCCAACACTTGTCATGACTATATATCGCGTCCGTCTTCGGGCAAGCCCCTTCATCTGCGATACTGTCGCAGTCGGGCTAGCCCAGTCAGATTACACAAAGATGACACTGCGCGCTGCGCTCGGACGTCTGTATCGGATATGCATGACATATGTATCCGATCTGCATCCGATCTGCATGGCCTACACAGGCATTTAAGCGTCACTCATAGCCCAGATGTTTGCGCATGAACCCCAGCGCCACGCTCAGCCCATCGGGCGCAATTCCATGCGCGGTGCCCTTCATGATATGGGCATAAATCTCGGTAAAACCGGCCTCCTGCAGGGCCTCCGCCGCCTGCGGCAACGATTGCGGCGGCACAACATCGTCCTCATCCCCATGGATCAAAACAATCGGCATCTTACTGACCGTTTCATCGCCCAAAAGCTCGGGCTCCAGCAGCCGTCCAGAGAAAGCCACGATCCCCGCAACAGGGTCCTCCCGGCGTGGTGCCACATGAAGCGACATCATCGTGCCTTGGGAAAAACCAAACAAAATCAACTGCTCAGGCAGCATGTCCTCATCTACAAGAAGCCCATCCAGAAAGGCGTTCAAATCGGCAGAGGCCGCTTGCAACCCGGCGGCTGCGTCCTCTTCTGAGGAGCCATCGATCCACGGGATCGGAAACCATTGCAGCCCGCCAAAGAGCCCTGCAATCCGCTCGGGCGCGTCGGGGGCCACGAAAAGCGTGTCCGGCAAATGCTCGGCCAACGGCTCGGCCAGCCCGATCAGGTCTTTGCCATTCGCCCCGTAGCCATGCAGAAACACGACAACAGATCGCGCCTCTCCGGACAGCGGTTCAACCCGCTCTGCGCTCAACGCTCGTGTCATCTGATGCCCTCTCGGTCTTTTTCCACTTTGTAATACGCCCACAACAACCGCGCCGCAACGCCCCGCCACGGCGCCCAGTTTTCTGCCATGTCGCGCAAGGCGCGGTCCTTGGGGCGATCTTGCAGATCGAAAAGCATCCGCACGGCTTCTTGCAGCGCAAGATCGCCAGGCGCGAATACATCCGCACGGCCCAGCGAGAACATGGCGTAAATCTCGGCCGTCCAGACGCCAATGCCCGGCACCTCGACCAATGTCTTGATGACCTCGTCGGTGGGCGCGTCGCGCAGCGCCTTGTAATTGATGCCAGCCTTCGCCAACTCTTTGGCATAGCGCACTTTTTGACGGCTCAGCCCACATGCGCGCAAGTCCTCTTCCGAGGCCCACATGACCTTGCGTGGGCCCGTTAGACCAGCGGCCTTGACCCGCTTCCAGATCGCATCGGCTGCCGCCACGCTGACCTGTTGGCTGACAATCGCATTCAAAAGCCGCGCATAGCCGTCAGCTTTCAGCCGCAACGGCAACGGTCCTGTGAGCGCATAGGCTTGTGCAAATCGCGGCTCTCGGGCGCATAAATAAGCCGCCCCTTCGGCCACGCAGTCATGGCCCCGGATCACGCGCTCGGTCATAGGGCGTGTACCCAGGACATCGCCGCCTCGACGGTTTCGACGCGCTGTGCATCGGGCTGGTCTGGACGGTCGATCATCAACACCCGCAGCCCCAACGCCCGCGCAGCAAGAAGCTTTGAGAAGCTGGTGTCACCACCTGCGTTTTTGACGACAAGCCAGTCGATCTTCAGCTTTTGGAACAAGGCAATCTCATCCTCGATTGAAAAGGGCGGTCGTCCAACAATATATGCGCCGCTTTCCAAGGGAAATGGGCGATCCGGCGGATCGATCTGGCGACAATAGATGTAGCGCGCGCGCAAACTAGCAAACTTATCCAGCGTCTGACGTCCTGTTGCTAGAAAGACAATATCTGTGGATGCGACATGCGCCGCGGCTTCATGTTCTTGCGCAATATGGATCCAACGGTCGTCAGACGTGGCGACCCATTCAGGCCGCAAAACCTGACAATAGGGAATCCCAAGCGCGGCGCAGATCGTTGCACTGCGGTGCGACATGCGGTGTGCGAACGGATGTGTGGCGTCTAGCACGGCACGAATGCCCGTCTCTTGCAAATAGTTCCGAAAAGCGTCCGCCCCGCCAAATCCGCCAATGCGGGTTGGCAACGCCTGATCCTGCGGAGCCCGTGTCGCCCCGGCAAGCGACACGATGGCAGGAATGGCCTGCGCGGCCAACGCTTCGGCCAGAAGGCGGCCCTCTTGCGTGCCTGACAAAAGTAAAACGGTCATAAACCGGCCTTTGCCAAAATAGTACCAGCACGATCAATAACAACAATATCTGATTTAATATCAGTGGCTTTCAAAACGCTCCTAATGTTATTCAAAGCCCCTTTTGCAACATGATCGGCCAGCGCGGCCCCCGCCATCTCATAGGCGGCCAATGCGGTGTTGGCGTCGGTCAAGGCAGGCATGTTCAACGCTGCGGCAAGCGCCTTGAAATCAACCTGAGAGCGCCCCGAATGCAAATCCATCGCGCCTTGAGCAAGCTTTGTCATCTTGCCAATACCCCCGCCAATCGTGATCCGGGCGACGGGATTCTTTGCAAGATATTTCAGCAATCCACCGGCAAAATCGCCCATGTCGAGCATCGCGTGATCCGGCAGGTCATAAAGCCCCTGCACCACCTGTTCGCTGGTGGCCCCGGTACAGCCTGCAACATGGCGCAAACCGTCCGCGCGGGCCACGTCAATCCCCCGGTGGATCGAGGCGATCCAGGCGGCACAACTGAACGGGCGGACAATCCCTGTCGTGCCCAGTATCGACAATCCGCCTTCGATGCCCAGACGGGGGTTCCAGGTTTTCAGCGCAAGCGCCGCGCCACCCGGAATGCTGACCGTGATCTCGATATCCGTGCTTTGCCCGAATTGCGCAGCCATCTCTGTCACGACCCCTTCCATCATCGCGCGGGGCACCGGGTTGATCGAGGGCTCTCCGACAGGGATGGGAAGACCGGGTTTGGTCACATATCCAACGCCCTCACCTGCTTTGAAAACAATGCCTTGCGGTGCACTCTTCACCTTGGCGATGATAAGGGCGCCGTGGGTCACATCGGGATCGTCCCCGGCATCCTTGGTGATGCCAACCTCTGCCCAACCCTCACCGGCGGCATGGTGTGCGAGAGGAAAAACCGGCGTTTCGCCTTTGGGCAGCGTGATCTGCACTTCACCGGGGAACGCACCGCCCCATAGCTGCATCAGCCCCGCTTTCACAGCGGCGGTCGCGCAGGCGCCTGTGGTCCAGCCACGGCGCAAATCTCCGGTCGGTTTGCGTGCCATCAGGCGCGACTATAGGCATAACCGTTCGATGCCGCCAACGGTCTAAACGGTGTCGCTTTGTCCCCTTTCACACGCGACGTTGCGGGGTCATAACAGGCGCATGAGCGACTCGACCTCTCTCCCCCCCGGCGATTGGCCCACCCTGACTGCAGGTTGGGTCTGGTTGTGCGGTGCCGGGCCCGGCGATCCGGGGCTGTTGACCCTGCACGGGCTCAACGCGCTGCAACAGGCAGATGTGATCGTCTACGACGCTTTGGTGCAGACCGACATTCTGGATTGGGCCCCGCAGGCCGAGCATATCTACGCCGGCAAACGCGGTGGCAAACCATCTGCGAAGCAGCGCGATATCTCCCTGAGACTGGTTGAACTGGCCCGCGCCGGAAAGCGGGTTTTGCGGCTTAAGGGAGGCGATCCCTTCGTCTTTGGCCGCGGCGGCGAAGAGGCGCAAACCCTTGTGCAGCATGGCATTCCCATCCGGATCATTCCGGGCATCACCGCAGGCATCGGTGGGCTGGCCTATGCAGGTATCCCGGTGACGCACCGCGATGTGAACCAGTCGGTCACCTTCGTGACCGGGCATGACCAGACCGGCGACGCGACCAGTTCGCTAGACTGGAAGGCGATTGCGCAGGGTTCGCAAGTGATCGTCATTTACATGGGTATGAAGCATATCGGGCGCATCGTGTCTGAGCTGCTGGCCGCAGGGCGGCCGCTGTCTGAACCGGTTGGCTTGGTGACGACGGCCACGACCGCCGATCAGCATGTTCTGGAAAGCACGCTGGGCCGGCTTGAGGCTGACATCAAGGCCGCGGGGCTTGAGCCTCCGGCGGTGATTTGCGTTGGTCGATCGGTGTTGATGCGGCAGGCCCTTGATTGGCAATCCATGGCGCAAGGCATGGCACCGCGCAACCTTGATCCGCTGGACCGTGGGCGCCCGGCTGAAGCCGGATAGATTAAGTACACTTGATATGCCATTGTTAAAGAACGGCTTTATCGTTTCCGCGCCAAGCTCTGGCAGCGGTAAAACGACAGTAACCCTTGGCCTGCTACGCGCTTTTCGGCAGCGTGATCTACCAGTGCAAAGCGCAAAGTCAGGGCCTGATTACATCGATCCACGCTTTCACGAAGCGGCCTCGGGCGCGCCATGCGTCACCCTTGATGCCTGGGCGATGTCTGCTGCCCGGATCGGCACGCTGGCGCGCACCGATACGCCGCTGATCGTTGAAGGCGCCATGGGGCTTTTTGACGGCGCGCCCCCTGCTGGGAAAGGCGCGACCGCTGATCTGGCAAGGCTTTTGGGGCTGCCCGTCGTTTTGGTTGTCGACGCAGCCCGCATGGCACAATCGGTCGCCCCGCTTGTTGCCGGATTTGCCACCCATGATCCGGCGGTCAAGATCGCGGGTGTCATCTTGAACCGTGTCGGCAGCGCCCGGCACGAGGCGATGCTGCGCAAGGCGCTGGACGCCGTCGACATCCGCGTCTTTGGCGCGCTGCCGCGCGATGGTGCTCTTGGCATGCCATCCCGGCATCTTGGGCTGGTGCAGGCGCAAGAACACGCTGATCTTGAAGGGTTTCTGGACCGGGTCGCCGCGACCGTTGCCGCATATGTCGATTTGGACGCTCTGGGCGCGCTGGAGTATGCACCGCGTCCTGCAGGAACCGCGCCTCGGCTGACGCCGCCAGCGCAGCGCATCGCCATCGCCCAGGATGCCGCGTTTGCTTTTGCCTACCCTCATATGCTTGGCGATTGGCGCTCTGCGGGGGCGGAAATCCTGCCGTTTTCCCCGTTGGCGGATATGCCCGTGCCTGATGCGGATCTGATCTTTCTACCAGGCGGCTATCCCGAGCTACACGCCGGGACACTTGCCAGTAATGAGCGCTACTCGGACAGCATAAGGAAGGCCGCAGAAACAACTGATATATATGGAGAATGTGGTGGTTATATGGTGATGGGTGACGGGCTGGTCGATGCCGACGGTACCCGCCACCAGATGCTGGGGCTTTTGCGGCTGGAGACGTCTTTCGCCGCACGAGAGCTTCATCTTGGCTATCGCAATCTGACCGCCAAAACCGGGCCGTTCCCCGGCTGCTGGGCGGGACATGAATTTCATTATGCAACGACGCTTAACGTGCAAGGCGCGCCGTTGTTTCACGCCACTGACGCCGAGGACACCCCACTGGCCCCTATGGGTCTGCGCGCGGGGCGGGCTTGCGGCTCGTTCGCGCATCTGATCGACCAACGCTTGCCCGATTGAACGCAACGGTTTACGTCAAATCTATGACCGCTCTGTCCACCGATCTTCCCGATGACCGCCGCGCCAAACGTAATGTTTGGGTGCTTGTCGCGGCACAGGCGATATTGGGCAGCCAGATCACGATGATTATGGTGATCGGCGGCTTGGCGGGGCAGCAAATGGCCCCGATCATCTGCCTGGCGACCTTGCCCATCTCGATGATGGTGTTCGGCTCGATGACGACCGCGCCTTGGCTGAGCACCGTGATGCAGAACCACGGACGCCAAACCGGCTTTTTCATCGGTGCGACCGGCGGCCTGATCGGATCCATGATCGCGGCGTATGCGCTGACCATCTCGAATTTCTGGATCTTCCTTATCGGCAGTTACATGACCGGTATTTATATGTCTGCACAGGGCTTTTATCGGTTTGCCGCGACCGATACCGCGTCGGACGGGTATCGCCCCAAGGCCATCAGCTATGTGTTGGCGGGCGGTCTGGTGGCAGCGCTTATCGGGCCGCAGCTGGTCAAAGTGACGGTTGATCTGACCGCTGTGACCTTCCTTGGCAGTTATTTCATCGCCATCCTGATTAACCTTTTCGGGATGCTGCTGTTTTTCTTTCTCGACATCCCGACGCCTGCAAAGCCGCAGGATGACGCGCCTGCGGGCCGCTCACGGATGGAGCTGTTAAAAGACCCCAAAATTATGGTTGCGATCATCTGTGGTATGGTCAGCTACGCCCTGATGACGCTTGTGATGACCTCGACCCCGCTGGCGGTCGTGGGTTGCGGATTCTCTCCGGGCAACGCCGCGGATGTGGTCAGCGGGCATGTGCTGGCCATGTTCGGACCATCGTTCTTCACAGGTCATCTGATCGTGCGTTTCGGAGCCGAAAAGATCGTGTCGCTGGGGCTGCTGATCCTTGCGGTCGCCGGCGGCGTCGCCCTGTCGGGTGTCGAGCTGTTTCATTTCTTTGTCTCGCTGATCTTGCTGGGCGTTGGCTGGAACTTTGGCTTTATCGGCGCCACTGCCATGTTGACGGCCGCCCATCGCCCTGAAGAACGCGGGCGCATGCAAGGCATGAACGACACGATCGTTTTTGGCTGCGTCACGCTGGCCTCATTGGCGTCGGGCGGTTTGATGAACTGCTCGGGCGGCTCGGCTGTAGAAGGCTGGAACGCCGTCAACCTGGCGATGGCGCCGTTCCTGATCCTTGCAGGTGGCGCCTTGATCTGGCTGACGATGCGCCCAAAACCCGCTTAAAGTTACCAGCGCCCCGTCGCGGCCGCGACCATCAACCCCAGTTTCGCCCGCGCAGGGCTGGGCGACAGCGTGCCGTTCAGCACCGCTTTGGGCTGTGCTGCTGCACGGCGCAAAATACGCTCGGCCTGCCAGCCCATCAGCAAAGCGGGCCCTGCCTGCGGGGAGACAGCCGCCCGCCGCGCCCGCGCTTCGCGGATCAGCGCAAGGCCGCGCTGCGCCAGAAGCCGGACCGCTTCTGGCCTGCCATCGACCATCGGCACCCTGCCCCGCGCCTCTAGATCGGGAACGGCGCGCAGCCAATTGGCCAACCCGACGCCCCAGCCAAACCCGCGCACGACCTCCGCGCTGGCATCGCCAAGTGCTTGGGCACAGACGACCATCAAATCGGCCGCAGTCGCTTGCAGATATTCCTCAAAATGTGCGGCATCTTCGAAAGGCGCGGCGTAGACGTCCCATCGCCGCGCGGCGACCAACCTGTCCAGATCGCGTGCCTGTTGCGGTGTCAGAACCTCGGCCAGAGGGGTCGTGACCTCGTGTTTGCGCACTTCTTTACCCTCGGCGATTTCATCCAGCGCATCGCGCCACCATTGCAAGCGCATCTCGGCAATCATCGGCTCTTGCGTGACCCAAGGCGCGCGGGCCACCTCGACATTGAAAGCGATGATCGGGAACAAGACACGGCGCGCAGGCACCGGCGCGGCCATGATCGCCAGAAACCGCTCGGGATCGCCACGCTCGACGATCCCCGCGCACGCCTCAAAGCTCATTCAGTTTGCTGGGATCGAAATTCGGCCCGGCCTCCCACGTGGCGCCGTCTGCGGTGTCTTTGACAAGCACACCCGCCGCCGCAAAGCCGTCGCGCAACGCATCCGCGCGGGCAAAGTCCTTTGCTTTGCGCGCCTCGGCCCGTTCGATCAAAAGCGCCTCGATCCGGGGGCCGTGATCGCCGGTGTCGACGCGGTCCCAGCCGCCAAGCTCATCGGTCAGAAAGCCCAGCATCTGCGCCGAGGCTTTCAGCGTCTCCGCCTCGCCGGCGCTTGCCAACTTGAACAGCTCGGCCATCGCGCCCGCCGTGTTCAGATCATCAGCCAGCGCCGCGATCACATTGTCCGAGACTGCGCCTGCCGCCACATCCGCCGTCATCTCGCGCCATTTGCGCAAGGTCGCATCGGCATCGGCGCGCTTGCGATCGGTCCAATCCATCGGCTTGCGGTAATGCGTGCCGAGCATGACAAAGCGGATCACCTCTCCGGGGATGCCCTGATCCAGCAGGTCGCGGATGGTGAAGAAATTGCCCAGCGATTTGGACATTTTCTTGCCTTCGACCTGCAACATCTCATTGTGCAACCAGACCTGCGCAAAGCCGCCCTCCGGATGTGCACAGCAGCTTTGCGCGACCTCGTTTTCGTGATGCGGAAACATCAGGTCCGTGCCGCCGCCATGAATATCGAAAGACGGCCCAAACAGCGCATCCGTCATGGCTGAGCATTCGATGTGCCAGCCCGGACGACCGCGCCCCCATGGGCTGTCCCACCCTGGCAGATCATCCGAGGACGGTTTCCAGAGCACGAAATCCATTGGGTTTTTCTTGTAAGGCGCCACTTCGACCCGCGCGCCTGCAATCATGTCATCGACCGAACGCCCCGACAGCGCGCCGTAGGCGTCATAGCTGTCCACAGCAAACAGCACATGGCCCTCGGCGGCATAGGCATGGCCTTTGGCGATCAGGCCCTCGATCATCGCGACCATCTGGGCGATATAGGCCGTCGCGCGGGGCTCGTGCGTCGGGCGCAGCGCGCCAAGCGCGTCCATATCGGCGTGATACCAGCCGATGGTTTCTTCGGTGATCTGGGAGATTGGACGCCCGCTTTCAGCAGCACGTGCGTTGATCTTGTCATCCACATCCGTGAAGTTGCGCGCGTAGGTCACGTGGTCCGCGCCATAAACATGGCGCAGCAGCCGGAACAATACGTCAAACATCAGCACATTGCGCGAATTGCCCAAATGCGCGCGGTTATAAACCGTCGGGCCGCAGAGATACATCCGCACATTCTCAGGATCGAGAGGGGTGAAGACCTCTTTCTGGCGGGTCTTGGAATTGTGTAGACGGATCTGGGTCATGGATGGGTCCTTGCGCGCTTGAGCGCGGCTTAGCAAGTCATCTGTCGGGTGAAAAGGCGGGATGCGCGAAAGATCGGGCTCTCTCGCGGATCAGGTTCAACAGGGACAACAAATCCATTCCATATGGTGGTGATACTGCAGCGCTGCACAAAAATCTAGCGCCTGCAGGCACGGCGGCGTAGCGTGGCCAAAAGAAGCGACAGGAGACTTCACATGACCACATTCCGCGATCTGCACCAACCCGGTGCGCCGTTCATTCTGGCCAATGCGTGGGATATCGGATCGGCCAAAATGCTGGCCGCACTGGGCGCGCAGGCGATCGGAACCTCGTCGGCTGCGCATGGTTTTACCCTTGGTGTGCCCGACGGCAACGTGCCACGCGATCAGGCACTGGCCCACGCGCAAGACCTTGTCGCGGCGGTCAATCTGCCGGTCTCGGGCGATTTTGAGAACGGGTATGGCGATGATCCCGACACGTGCGCCGAGACGGTGCGCCTGTCAGCAGAAGTGGGGCTTGCGGGCATTTGCATCGAAGACACCGCCCTGCCCGGCAGCGATCCTTACGATCTGAAACTCGCGGCCGAGCGGATGCGCGCCGCGGCCTCGGCCGCCAAGGCGCTCAGCAAGGATTTCTTTCTGGTCGGGCGCACCGATGTGCTGCTTCTCGAGACAGAGACCCTGGATCAGGCCATCGCGCGTTTGCAAGCGTTTGAGGCGGCAGGCGTCGATGGTCTTTACGCGCCGGGCGTCAAATCGCTGGCGGATCTGAAAACCCTCGTCGCTGCGACGTCGCTTCCGGTGAATGCCCTTGCAATTGCGCCTTTTCACGATGTCCCTCTGGCCGAGCTGGCAAAAACCGGCATCGCCCGTATCTCGCTTGGTGGCGGGCTGGCGCGCGCGACGCAGCGCACACTTTATGACGCGGCACAGGCGATGTTCGACAAGGGTGACTTCAGCGCGCTGGCCCATACGCTGTCAAGTGACACCGTCGATGACATGCTCGGCTAAGGCTTTCGCTTTTTCAAAATATCCTCGCGCGGCAGCGCGAAACCCGCGTCTTAGAAAGCAATACCCACCAACCACAGCGTCAAGGCCGGGAACGCCACCAGGATGCCGACGCGCACCAGATCGGACAGCACAAAAGGGGTCACACCGCGATAGGTTTGCCCCATAGGAATATCGCGCGCGACCCCGTTGATGATAAAGAGGTTCATCCCCACCGGGGGCGTTATCAGACCGACCTCCACCACGATCAGCGCGAGGATGCCAAACCAGATCGCTGTTTCTTCCGCTGTCATGCCGAAATCAAGCACTTCGATGATCGGCAGAAAGATCGGAACGGTCAGCAGGATCATCGATAGGCTGTCCATCACGCAGCCGAAGATCAGGTAACACAGCAGCATCACCAGCAGCACCGTGATCGGCAGGAACCCTTGGGTCGTCACCCAATCGGCCAGCAAATCCGGTGCGCGGGTCAGCGCCAGGAAGCCTTTAAGCACCTCGGCGCCCAGCAAGATCGCAAAGATCATGCCTGTGGCTTTCGCCGTTTGCAGGATGGTCAGCTTGAAGCCCTCCCAATCCAGCTTGCCTGTCAGCACGCCATAAAGGCCTGTTGCCGCCGCGCCAAAGGCTGCGGCCTCGTTTGGGGTGAACAGCGCCTGAGTGCCGGGGCGCACCCAGTTCCAGTCGGCAATGATGCCGCCCATCGTCAGGCCAAAGATCACGAAAACCGGCCATGTGGCTTTCAGCGTTTTGAGCCGCCGTCCGTAGGGAATACGCGGTGCTGTGCTAGCGGAATTGGGGCGCACGCGCACATAAATCGCGACTGTGATGATATAGCCGAGGGCCGCCAGCACCCCTGGGATCAGCGCGGCCATGAACATCTTGACGATGTTTTGCTCGGCCATGATTGCGTAAATCACCAGAATGATCGACGGCGGGATCAGGATGCCCAGTGTACCGCCTGCAGCCAGAACGCCGGTGCTCAGCGCATCCGAATAGCCGCGCGCGCGCATTTCAGGCAGGGCCACTTGCCCCATGGTGGACGCTGTCGCCAGCGACGACCCACAGATCGCCCCGAACCCCGCACAGGCCCCGACCGACGCCATCGCGACGCCACCTTTGCGGTGACCGAGCCAGTCAGAGGCAGCCTCAAAAAGCGCCGCCGACATGCCGGTGCGCGTGGCGAACTGCCCCATTAGCAGGAACAGCGGGACGATCGCGAGACCGGGGTTGGAGAATGTCTCGTAGCTCAGCGATTTGAGCTGGGCGAGCGCCCCGGTCGGCACTCCGATCACGTACCAGCTGCCAAAGAAACCGGTTAGCCCCATGGCCAGTGCAATCGGCACGCGCAGGAAGATGCCCACCAGCATGCAGCCGAACGCCGACAGTGCCAAGGCAAGACCGGTCACAGCTGCGGCTCCTGACCGTCGATCACCCAGTTGAGCGAGCGCCAGACCGTGTAGGCCGCCACGATGACCATCAGCACCGCGCCGATCAGCGCAGCCGTGTAGGGCATCCAGACGGGGATTTGCAGCTCGTAGGTGGTTTCAGCGAAGAACGGTCTGTAGCCCATCGCCAAAGCGTCCCGCAAGGCGTCAGAGCCATAGGGAAACTTTTCCCCCCAACCCAGATAAAGCTGGTGGGCAATAACGGCAGACACAACAAGCACAAGCGCATCGCCCAGACATCCAAAGACGGCAACCGCACGCGAGGACAGGCGGTTGATGAAGATATCCACCGTCACATGGCCGCGCCGCAATTGGCACCACGGCAGGAACGCGAAAATAGCGATCGCACAGCCATTGGCGACCAGTTCATAATCGCCCGGCACCGGACCCAGCCCGTAGCCCGTCAGCGCGCGCCCGATAATCGAAACGACCGTCATCACCGATAGCGCAACAAGCAGGGTACCCCCCAGGATCGCCCAGCCTTTGGCAAGGGCTTCGACCCCGCGTCCGATCCGGTTTTGCGTCTCAACTGCGAGTGCCATGCGCGCCCCTGCCCGTTTCGCGCATCTAGCGCAGCCCAGCCGTTCTGCGCAACGCTTAAAGCGCTGATACGGCATCTCAACCTTGACGCCTCGCGCGTGCCATGGCCTAAGACCCAAAACAAACAGAGCAGTTCCATGATCCGACGCCTTTATGACTGGACCTTGTCGCTGGCCGAAACGCGATATGCCCTTTGGGCGCTTGCAGCGGTGGCATTTATGGAAAGCTCGTTCTTTCCAATTCCTCCCGATCTGCTGATGATCCCGATGATCCTTGCGCGGCCCAACCGGGCGTTTTTGATCGCAACCGTGTGCCTTGTGGCTTCGGTTTTGGGGGGGCTGCTGGGCTATGCCATCGGCGCGCTGGCCTATGACACACTTGGAGCGCCCGTGCTGACCGCGTTGGGCAAAGAAGCGTATTTCGATCAGTTCACCGCGCGCTACAACGAGTGGGGCATCTGGGTCGTGCTGACGGCGGGTGTGACGCCTTTTCCCTACAAGGTTATCACGATCCTGTCCGGGGCAACTGCGTTGAACCTGCCGGTCTTTATCCTGACCTCTATCGTGGCACGCGGATTGCGGTTTTTCATCGTTGCGGGGCTTTTGTGGAAGTTTGGCCCACCCATTCGTGATTTCATCGAAAAGCGTCTGGGCCTTATGTTTACTTTGTTCATCATTTTGCTGTTCGGGAGCTTCTATCTGGTGCGCTTTCTATGATCGCAGGCCGCAATAGCTTGATTTATCTGGCTGCCGGAGGGTCCCTTGCCCTTCTGCTGGGCGCATGGAGCTTTGAATATCTGGGCGGCATGGCGCCGTGCCAAATGTGCTATTGGCAACGCTGGCCGCATCTTGCTGCGGTGCCGATTGGTATTCTGGCCGTTGCGACGGCAGGACTTGTTTTGCCCCTGCTGGGTGCGCTGGCTGCGGGTCTGACCGGGGCGATCGGCGTTTTTCATACCGGCGTTGAACGCGGTTGGTGGGAGGGGCCTTCCTCGTGCACTTCAAGTGATATCACGGGCGTGTCCGCGCAAGACCTGCTGGATCAGATCATGACTGCCCCGCTGGTGCGCTGCGACGAGGTCGCGTGGGAGATGCTGGGCCTGTCGATGGCCAGCTGGAACGCGGTCGCATCTTTTGGGCTGATGGCGCTGTGGCTGACAGCTGCACGGATCAGTGCACGCTGAATTCACCTTTGAGCTGTTGCCATTGGCCCGCGCTGATCTCTTTGCGGTGCACGAAGCGGACGGAATGGAGCGGTCCTTCGATTTCGTCCTGCCAAAACTCCACAAACTGAAACAGCTTGGGATGATCGGGTGCCAGATCGTAATCCTGCCAGACAAACGTGTTCAGCACATGGGGGTAATCCGGCATGTGATAGAAAAATTCGGCAGTGGTCAGGCCATAGCCCTTTAGCATCAATTCGGTCTCGCTTGGCTGCATGAAATGCCTCCTGGTCTGCTCGCTCATCCCTATTGAGACCCGAAAAGAATTACTTTTCAATAAAAACAGTATGTTATCAGTCCACCGCGCTGGCTGACAGCGCATCCGTTGCAAACCCATTGCACCTGATATCGCGGGTCTGATAGAGTGAAACAACAAAATATAGACGCCCCATATGTAAGGGACCGACCACGTGAACGACACTCCGGAAACCCCTGATAACGAAGACGAAAACACGCCTGAGCGTTATGTTTACGATGGGCCCAGCATCTCGATCGCCGATGAGATGAAATCGTCTTACCTCGATTACGCGATGAGCGTGATCGTCAGCCGCGCGATCCCCGATCTGCGCGATGGGTTGAAGCCGGTGCACCGCCGCATCCTTTACGCGATGCATGAGACCGGCAACACGCATGACAAATCCTACCGCAAATCCGCCCGCCCCGTTGGCGACGTGATGGGTAAGTACCACCCTCATGGGGATGGCGCGATTTACGACGCACTTGTGCGGATGGCGCAGGATTTTTCGATGTCGCTGCCCCTGCTGGACGGTCAGGGCAATTTCGGCTCCATGGATGGCGATAACCCGGCGGCGATGCGTTACACCGAAGTACGCATGGACAAGCCTGCAGGCGCCCTGCTGGCCGATATCGAAAAAGAGACGGTCGATTTTCAGGACAATTACGACGGCAAGGACCGTGAGCCGACGGTTCTGCCCGCGCGCTTTCCCAATATGCTGGTTAACGGTGCAGGCGGGATTGCGGTCGGTATGGCGACGAATATTCCGCCCCATAACCTTGGCGAAGTCGTGGATGCGACCCTTGCCCTGATCGAAAGCCCCGATCTGAGCAGCGAAGAGCTAATCGACTATGTGCCGGGTCCTGATTTCCCGACGGGCGGCATCATGCTGGGCCGCTCGGGCGCGCGCAAAGCCTATCTGGAAGGGCGCGGCAGTGTCATCATCCGTTCGAAAACACGGGTCGAAGAGATTAGGAAAGACCGCTACGCGATTGTTATTGATGAAATTCCTTATCAGGTAAACAAGGCCTCGATGATCGAAAAGATCGCCGAACAGGTCCGCGAGAAGAAGATCGACGGCATTAGCCATGTGCAAGACGAATCCGACCGTGTCGGTGTGCGCGTCGTGGTAGAGCTGAAGCGCGACGCAACGGCGGAGGTCGTTCTGAACCAGTTGTTCCGATTCACGCCGATGCAGACCTATTTTGGCTGCAACATGCTGGCGCTGAATGGCGGTAAACCCGAACAGTTAACGCTCCGCCGATTCCTGACCTCGTTTATTGCGTTCCGCGAAGATGTCGTCGCGCGCCGCACCGCGTTTGAACTGCGCAAAGCGCGGGAGCGGAGCCATATCCTGTGTGGCCTTGCTGTCGCCGTCACGAATGTGGATGAAATCGTCGCGACGATCCGATCCTCTGCTGATCCGGCAGAGGCGCGCGAAAAGCTGATGACACGGCGTTGGCCTGCGGGCGACATCGCGGAATATATCAAGCTGATCGACGATCCGACCCACAAGATGAATGATGACGGCACCTATAACCTGTCGGAAACGCAGGCCCGCGCGATCTTGGAATTGCGCCTGCAGCGCCTGACGGCGATGGGTGTCAAAGAGGTCACAGACGAACTTCAAGAGCTTGCCGCAAAGATCAGAGAATACTTGGAAATTCTGGCTTCACGTGAGCGGATTATGAGCATCATCGCGGACGAGCTGAAAGAGGTCCGCGAGAAGTTTGCTGTCCCCCGTCGCACCGAAATCGTCGACTGGTCCGGCGACATGGAAGACGAAGATCTGATCGAGCGCGAAGATATGGTCGTGACCGTCACCTCTGGCGGTTACATCAAGCGTACGCCCCTGATCGACTTCCGCGCACAGCGTCGCGGCGGCAAGGGTGTTGGCGGTATGGCGACCAAAGAGGACGATGTTGTTACAACGCTGTTCGTCGCCAATACGCATACGCAACTGCTGTTCTTCACCACCGACGGGATGGTTTACAAGCTGAAGACCTGGCGGCTTCCTCAAGGTGGGCGCAACGCCAAAGGCAAGGCGATTGTGAACATTCTGCCGATCCCGCAAGGCGTGTCGATTGCTGCCATCATGCCGGTCGACAAGCCCGAGGATGAGTGGGAAAATTTGCAGATCGTCTTTGCGACATCTGCTGGAACTGTGCGCCGTAACGCCTTGTCAGACTTCACGAATGTGAAATCGAATGGCAAGATTGCGATGAAGTTTGAAGGCGAGAACGCGGACGTCAAATTGATTAACGCGCGCATTTGCAGCGAAGACGATGACGTCATGTTGATGACGAATTCCGGACGCGCGATCCGGTTCCGCAGCACCGATGTGCGGGTCTTTAACTCACGCGCATCACTGGGTGTGCGGGGCATCAATCTGAAAGGCAACGATCAGGTCGTGTCGATGGCTGTGATCCGGTCATTTGAGGCCGAAGCCGATGAGCGGGCTGGTTATCTGAAAATGCGCCGTGCCCTGGCTGGTCTGGCCGATGACGCAGAGATCGAGGATGAAGAAGCCCCTGCCGGTGCGATCAGCCAGGAACGCTATGCCGAGATGTCGGCAGCTGAAAACCTTATCCTGACGATCACCGAACAGGGGTCTGGAAAGCTGAGCTCTTCGCATGATTATCCGTTGCGCGGACGGGGCGGCATGGGCGTGGCTGCGATGGACAAAGCCATGCGCGGCGGGCCCGTTGTGGCCAGCTTCCCGGTCGAGATGGACGATCAGATCATGCTGGTCACCTCGCAAGGGCAGTCGATCCGCTGCCCCATCGACGGTATCAGTTTCCGGTCGCGCAGCGCAGGCGGCGTGAAAGTGTTCGATACATCAAAGGGCGAAAGCGTGGTGTCGGTTGCGTGGATCGCAGATCAGGGCGACGCGCTTGAGGATGACACGGCACCGGACGACACAGCCGAGTAAAGCGCCCCCTTTTCAACCCCGACCGCTTAGACTACATCGCTGGGTATGGCACAGACACTTCATATCGTAGGCGGCGGCATGGCCGGGTCGGAGGCCGCGTGGCAGGCTGCGAACGCAGGCGTTCAGGTGGTCATCCACGAGATGCGCCCCAAGGTGAAGACCTTTGCGCATCGTACTGGAATGCTTGGGGAGATGGTCTGCTCCAACTCGTTTCGATCCGACGATGACGAGCAAAATGCCGTGGGTCTGCTGCATTGGGAAATGCGTGAGGCAAACGGGTTGATTATGACCACTGCCGACAAGCACAAGCTGCCTGCGGGCGGCGCGCTGGCCGTGGATCGCGACCCATTTGCTGAAAGCGTCACCGCCGCGATCAACGCGCATCCCAATATCAGCGTCAGCTACGATGAGATTACCTCCCTGCCCGAGGATGGGCACTGGATCATCGCGACCGGACCGCTGACATCCGGCAATCTGGCCGATGCGATTGCTGCAGAAACCGGGGCCGAAGCGCTTGCGTTTTTCGACGCCATCGCCCCGATCATTTACCATGACAGCATCGACATGGACAAAGCCTGGATGCAGTCGCGTTATGACAAGGGCGAGACGGAAGAAGAGCGGACGGCCTATCTGAACTGCCCGATGGACCGCGATCAGTATGAGGCGTTCATTGACGCGCTGCTCGCCGCCGACAAGACCGAGTTCAAGGAAGGCGAAACAGCCGGCTATTTCGACGGCTGCCTGCCGATTGAGGTGATGGCCGAACGTGGGCGCGAGACGTTGCGCTTTGGGCCGATGAAACCCGTTGGTTTGACGAACCCGCATCAACCGGATGTAAAGCCCTACGCGGTGGTGCAATTGCGCCGCGATAATGCATTAGGAACGCTGTATAACATCGTCGGATTTCAGACAAAAATGAAATACGGCGCACAAAAAGATGTGCTGCGGATGATCCCAGGACTTGAGGACGCGAGCTTTGCACGACTTGGCGGCATTCACCGCAATACGTTTCTGAATTCGCCGACGCTTCTGGACGATCAGATGCGTTTGCGTTCGAAACCACATTTGCGGTTTGCAGGGCAGATTACCGGTGTTGAAGGGTATGTTGAAAGTGCTGCGATGGGGCTGCTTGCAGGCCGCATGGCCGCTGCCGAAATCCTGGGCCAACCGGTTGCGCCTCCTCCGCAAGACACTGCGATGGGCGCGTTAATCCGCCATATTACCGGCGGTGCTGACGCCAAGACCTTCCAACCGATGAATGTCAATTTCGGGCTATTTTTGCCTGTTGACGGTCTTAAAGGAGGGCGCCGGGGCCGCAAAGACCGCTATAAAGCCTATACCGACCGGGCCAAAGCCGCTTGGACAGACTGGCTCGGCGCGTCGGTGCTGGACGCTGCTTGAGCCTTATAGGTAGGCTTGGCGCATGACCGACACGCCCCATTCCGAAGATTTGCGATATCGCAGCAGCGCTTTGACAGGTATGCCGCCCGCGCGTTTTTGCGCCCATGGTCTTGCGTAAGCAGTGATAACGCGGTTTGCCCCTTCGCCCACAGGCCCTTTGCATTTGGGCCACGCCTATTCGGCCTGCCTCGCCCATGATGCGGCCAAAGCGGCGAAAGGTACGTTTCTTTTACGGATCGAGGACATCGATCAAAGCCGCGTGCGGCCTGATTGGGAGGCACAGATTTTTGACGATCTGGCCTGGCTTGGGCTGCAGTGGCCCCGCCCCGTAATGCGCCAATCGCAGCGATTGCCTGCGTATCACGCCGCCTTACAGAAGCTTTGGGATGCAGACCTGCTTTATCCCTGCAACTGTAATCGGCGCGATATTCGCGAGGCAGCGACCGCGCCACAGGACGGCAATCTGCAGATCGGTCCGGATGGAATTGTCTATCCGGGAACGTGTCGTGACACGCCACGGCCTGCGCAAATGCCGATGGATACAGCGCTGCGCCTCAACATGAGGGAGGCCGCGCAAAGATCTGTTATATTTGAGGAAACCGGTTCACTTCACTCTGGAATTTCTCAGACGTCGCCCGATGACATGGTCACACAGATCGGAGATATCGTTCTGTCCCGACGGGGTATGGGAACGTCTTATCATCTGGCCGTCACCGTGGATGACGCGACCCAGAACGTCACAGATGTGATCCGCGGCGCAGATCTTTTTGAGGCAACGCGCATTCACGTCTTGCTGCAAATGCTGCTGGGGCTTCCGACGCCGCGCTACCATCATCACGCGCTGATCCGGGATGACGCGGGCAAGCGGCTTGCAAAACGCGACGACGCGCGGGCAATTGCCAAATACCGGGCCGATGGGTTGAGCCCTGCTGAAATTCGCCAGCGTGTCGGGCTTTAAAGCATCGGTTTGCTTAGTTCTGTCTCACCGGTCGTTTCAACCTTTGTGAAAAAGCACGACCGCCGGTTCGTATGGCACGCAGGCCCCGTCTGATCGACCAAGGCCAGCAAGCAGTCGCGATCACAGTCCACGCGCAATTCAATCAGCGCCTGAGTGTGACCGCTGGTCTCACCTTTGATCCAAAAGGCCTGACGGGACCGCGACCAATAGGTCACGCGCCCTGTGGCAAGGGTTTGCATCACGGCCTCTGCATTCATCCATGCCATCATCAACACCTCGCCCGATGCAGCGTCTTGTGCGATGCAGGGCAGCAAGCCATCGGCATTGAAGGTCAGTGTGCTGGGATCAAAGGTCATGTGATTTCTCTTTTGCATTCGGGCGCGCGCGGGTTATTTAAAGGTTCGTCGCTGAAAGGGAAAGCCATGAGCCAGGAGACCGATCTTATCAAGCTCTATTCTGCGCGTATTTTGGCGCTGGCTGCGGATATTCCGCATACGGGTCGGCTTTGCTCACCGACAGCGACGGCCAAGAAACGTTCTCCGCTATGTGGTTCGGCTGTGACTGTCGATTTGGTGACGGATGAAGGGCGGATCACAGATTTCGGACAAGACGTAAAAGCCTGCGCACTGGGACAAGCGGCTGCGGCCGTTGTCGGGGCAAATATCATCGGCCTGACCCGACGCGACGTTGAAACAGCGCGTGACCAGCTTAAAGCAATGTTGAAGGCAGACGGGCCTGTTCCGCTGGCCCCGTTTGACGGATTTGAAGTGCTGCAACCGGCGCGGGATTACAAGAACCGTCACGCTTCGATCCTGTTGAGCCTTGAAGCGACGCTGGACGCGATCGATGCAGCACAGGCGAGTGACTGCGCCTAACCTACTCACCTAAAATAAAAAAACCGCCGCGCATCCGGGGAAAGGATGGCGGCGGCAAGGAGGCCTTTGTTACGTAGGACCCCGAAACCGGTATGAACGAGAGGCAGATCGTTCATTGTGCAAATGACAGGCAATGTCAGGGTCGCATCAGTTGGGACAGGATGCGGAACGGTTCAGGCGTAACAGGCAGGCAAATTCAGATCAGTCCGGGCACATGCAGCCCAACAAGCAGCATCACAACAAGCGATGCAGCGCCAATGGCGTCTTGAAGGATCGTGTCGGAAGACCGACGCAGGACTGTTTTCAACTCGGTGAACATGGGGGGCGGTTCCTTGTTCTGTGGGGGCCATCGTTGGGGCCGCGTTAACTTTGTTGACCCTTTGTTCTCATTTCGGAAACCGTTTGTAAAGAACTTTTTAAGAACATTTGTGAACAAAGGGGAACGTAAACTCCTAACCCACTGATATTAAACGGATCGCTTTGTCTTGCTCCATCAGCCAAAGCAGAACACGCGCGGCCTGCCCCCGATCAGAGGTTAACGCTGGATCATCATGGAGCAGCTTGCGCGCATCGGTCTGCGCCAGTGCCATGAGCCCGGTTTGACGTTCGATATCGGCGACGCGGAAGCGCGGCAGGCCGGACTGTGCCGTGCCGATCAGATCGCCCGCGCCCCGCAGGGCAAGGTCTTCTTCGGCGATCTTGAAACCATCTTCGCTGTCCCGGAGCACTTTCAAGCGACGGGTCGCGCTTTCGGATAGCGGCGGTTGATAGACCAACAGGCACGTCGAGGCCCCTGTGCCGCGCCCAACCCGACCCCGGAGTTGGTGAAGTTGCGCCAGACCAAAGCTTTCGGCCCGTTCGATCACCATGATCGTTGCGTTCGGCACATTCACCCCCACTTCGATGACTGTGGTCGCAACCAAAACACTGGTCTGCCCAGTAATGAATTGGGCCATCGCCTCGTCTTTTTGCGTAGGCGGCATCTGGCCATGAACCAGCCCAACAACGCCTTCGCCCAAAGCCGCACGCAGTATCTTGAACCGCTCTTCGGCCGCGGTCATGTCAACGACCTCGCTTTCCTCGACCAGCGGGCAGACCCAATACGCCTGGCGCCCTTCGGCAACTGCGCGGCGCAGATGGGCGATCACCTCGTCCATGCGCGCGTTCGAGATCAGGGCGGTTTTCACCGGCTGCCGTCCGGGCGGCTTTTCATCAAGGATGGAGACATCCATATCGCCGTACTGCGCCAGCGCGAGTGAGCGCGGAATCGGAGTCGCCGTCATCACGAGCACATCGACCGCCTTGCCCTTCGCGCCCAGTTGCAAACGCTGGCGGACGCCGAAGCGGTGCTGTTCATCGATGATGGACAGGCGCAGGTCGTGGAAATGCACATCGTCCTGAAAGACGGCATGGGTGCCGACAAGGATCTGGATGTCGCCGTTCGCAAGGCGCTCCAGCTTGGCCGCACGATCACGGCCCTTGTCGCGCCCGGTCAGCAATTCCAGCGTAACACCCGCATCAGCAGCCAGCGGTTGCAGCCCTTCGAGATGCTGCCGCGCAAGGATTTCGGTGGGCGCCATCATCACGCCCTGCCCGCCCGCTTCGACCGCCATGAGCAACGCCATAAACGCGACCAGCGTTTTGCCCGAGCCAACATCGCCCTGCAGCAACCGGTTCATGCGTTGCGGGACAGCCAGATCGGCGCAAATCTCGGCAATGGCACGGGTTTGCGCACCAGTCGGCGCATAAGGCAGCGCGGCCAGCACCTTTGCTTGCAACGCACCGGTGCCGACGGTTGCCACCCCACGCTGCTTGCGCTGGGATGCGCGCGCCAGGGCCAGGGTCAGCTGGTGCGCCATCAGCTCATCATAGGCCAGCCGCACCCGCGTTGGATGTTCTGGACTAAGCTCTGCAATCGAGGCAGGACGATGCACGGTCTGCACCGCCTCAGCCCAGTCGGGCCAGTTTTCGCGCGCTTTCAAAGGCGGATCGATCCACTCTGCCAACTTTGGCGCGCGCTTAAGAACAGCGGCCGACGCCTTGACCATCACCTTTTGAGTGATGCCAGCCGTCAGCGGGTAAACCGGCTCAAACGCGGGCAGATCGGCAGCCTCATCCGCGCGGAGGATGTGATCGGGATGAACCATCTGGCCAACACCATCGAAAATCTCGATCCGGCCCGAGACAAGGCGTTTCTGACCTGTTGGCAGAATTTTCTTGAGGTAGTCCCCACGCGCGTGAAAGAAAATCAGCTGAAAACTGGTCTGCGCATCGCGCACGAACACACGGTACGGCCCGCCTTTGCGAGCGGCGGGCTGGTGTTCGCCAATCTCGACCTCGACGGTAATGGTGATCGGGGCCTCGACCTCGCGGATGGAGGTGCGCACCTCGCGGTTGATCCCGCTATGGGGCAACGTAAACAGCAGATCGCGGGGCTTCTCGACGCCCAATCCGGCCATATTTTGTGCGGTTTTTGGGCCGATCCCGTCGAGTGTTTCCAGCCCGGCAAAAAGCGGAAACAGGATTTCGGGACGGCTGCTCATAAGGCGCCGATCAGGTCCAGCCAGCCGTCCTCATCGATGGTGTCCACGCCCAGATCGGCGGCTTTCTTGGCCTTGGATCCCGCACCCGGTCCGGCCACGAGCAGATCGGTCTTGGCCGAGACGGAGCCGGAAACCTTAGCCCCCAATGCCTCTGCCCGGGCCTTGGCCTCAGCGCGGGTCATCTTTTCAAGCGTCCCGGTGAAAACGACGGTTTTGCCTGCGACAGGGCTGCCCTCGACCACGCGGCGCACAGCCTCTTGCACGTCCAATTGGGCGACCAGCGCGTCGATGGCGCGGCGCTCGGCGTCTTGGTGGAACGTGTTGACGACAGAAGCGGCCATGACAGCACCTACCCCGTCGATGTCGTTCAGCGCATCCCATTCGTCGCCCTCACCGATCTGCGCGTGCGTCATCGCTGCCTCAAACGCATCCCACGTGCCGTAGTGATTGGCCAAAAGAGCGGAGCCCGCTTCGCCCAGATGGCGGATGCCCAATCCGAAAAGCAGTCGCGCCAGGGGGATTTTGCGTTTCTCGTCAATAGCATCAAAAAGGTTGTTGGCGGATTTCTCGCCCCACCCCTCACGGTTTTTGAGTTGCCGTACGCCGCTGCCGAAGCGGTTGCGCAGGGTAAAAATATCGGCAGGCTCCTTGATCCAGCCATCGGCGTAGAACTGTTCGACCTGCTTGGCGCCCAGCCCTTCGATATCAAACGCTGCGCGGCTGACGAAGTGTTTCAGCTTTTCGACGGCTTGCGCGGGGCAGATAATGCCGCCCGTGCAGCGGCGCACTGCATCGCCCTCCTCGCGCACCGCGTCTGAACCGCATTCCGGGCAGACCGTCGGAAAAACGAATGGCTGCGCGTCGTCGGGGCGTTTGGACAGATCCACATCCGCGATCTTGGGGATCACGTCGCCCGCGCGGTACACCTGCACGCGGTCGCCCACACGAATATCGCGCCCCTCGCGGATCGGCTGCCCTTTGGCGTCACGACCCGCGATGTAATCTTCGTTATGGAGCGTGGCGTTGGACACCATGACGCCGCCTACATTGACCGGCGTGAGCCGCGCGACAGGCGATAGCGCGCCTGTGCGGCCCACCTGAATGTCGATCCCTTCGAGGGTGGTCCAGGCGAGTTCAGCCGGAAATTTGTGGGCAATCGCCCATCTTGGAGTGGTGGAACGGAAACCGAGGCGCTGTTGCAGCGCGAGATCGTTTACCTTGTAGACGACCCCATCGATGTCATAGCCCAGCGTCGTGCGCGCCTCTTCAATGGAACGGTAATGGGCAATCAGCGCGTCGGTGCTGTCGCACAGACGGGTCAGCGGGTTGGTCTGAAAGCCTAACTCTTTAAGTCGTTCAATTGCTCCGAATTGGCTCTCTGACAGCGGCGCGGAGAGCGCGCCCCATGCATAGGCGAAAAACCTGAGCGGACGGGCTTTGGTGATGCTTGCGTCGAGCTGGCGGAGCGATCCGGCCGCCGCGTTGCGCGGATTGGCGAAGGTTTTGCCATTAGTTTCTGCCTGACGAATGTTGAGCGCTTCGAAGTCAGCGTGGCTCATATAGACCTCACCGCGCACTTCGAGCACGTCGGGGGGCCCGGTGATGCTGTGCGGGATGTCTTCGATGGTGCGCGCATTAGCGGTGACATTCTCGCCGACCTGACCATCGCCGCGGGTCGCGGCTTGCACCAGCTTGCCGTCTTCATAGCGCAAGGCGAGCGACAGACCGTCGATCTTGGGTTCAGCAGTGTAGGCGACCGCGCCGGGGTCCAACCCCAGATACTTACGCACCCGTTCGTCAAATTCGGCAACATCCGCTTCGTCAAAAGCGTTGCCGAGCGAGAGCATCCGTACCTCATGCGCGACTTTGGAGAAGCCTTCGGCCAAAGCACCACCCACTTGATCGCTGGGGCTGTCGCTGCGTTTCAACTGGGGGAACCGCGCCTCTATCGCGGCATTGCGCCGCCTGAAGGCATCATAGTCAGCATCCGAAATCTCGGGCGCATCATCGCGGTGATAGGCGGTATTGGCAGCCTCTAGAACGGTGGAAAGCCGGGCCAGTTCGGCCTCGGCTTCCTGAGGCGTTAACGCCTCAATATCTTTGCTACTCTGCAGTTCCGACATCGCCCACTCCCTCACCTGTTTAAGGTTTAGGTGGCACCATGCCGTTGGTCCAGAGGGGGCGCGCGAAAACCCTCGCCTTAGGCACCGATGGCGATGCGTTCGTGCGCCATCGCAGCCGGATCCGGATCGCGCAGCACATAGCCGCGGCCCCAAACGGTTTCGATGTAGTTTTCCCCGTCGGTCGCGTTGGCCAGCTTCTTGCGCAGCTTGCAAATGAAGACATCGATGATCTTCAACTCAGGCTCGTCCATGCCGCCATAGAGGTGGTTCAGAAACATCTCTTTCGTGAGCGTCGTGCCTTTGCGCAGGCTCAACAGCTCAAGCATCTGGTATTCTTTGCCGGTCAGATGCACGGTCTTGCCGCCCACTTCGACAGTCTTGGCATCAAGGTTTACACAGATCTTGCCGGTATTGATGACCGACTGCGAATGCCCTTTGGAGCGACGGATGATCGCATGAATGCGCGCAACCAGTTCTTCGCGGTGGAAGGGCTTGGTCAGGTAGTCATCCGCACCGAAGCCAAAGCTCTTCAGCTTGCTTTCGGTATCATCGGAACCTGTCAGGATCAAAATCGGTGTCTCGATCCGAGCCAGTCGCAACTGGCGCAGCACGTCCTGACCGCTCATATCGGGCAGGTTCAGATCCAAAAGGATCAAATCGTAATCATAAAGCTTGGCGAGATCGATACCCTCCTCCCCCATATCCGTGCAATACACGTTCAGGTTGGCATGGGTCAGCATCAGTTCGATACTTTTCGAGGTAGTGGGATCGTCTTCAATCAACAGGACACGCATTAGGGATTCTCCGCAAGGTGGGTCAGTATTGCTGCCAACGTGACGTGGATTGGTTAATGTCCCGTTACCAATTATGAAAACGTAAACGCTGCAACTTTAAGTTGTCGAGTCTTTTCGGTAATGCTGCAAGGCTGTTGTCTTCAAAGCGCCCTCTCCATGAAGGGTTAACGCCTCCGTCCATTCGCGCAGTTCTTCCTCGGAGAGCGACCACCGCTCCATCGCTTGCTCCATCGAGATCAACCCGAAGGCGACCCCTTTTACGACGGCGGCTTTGCGCGATGACACCCATCGCATCGTTTCTTTGGGTGGCAGATCGGCCTGTGTCATGGTGCGCCCGTCCGGTAATGTGACCGAACGCGGCGCGTCGATTTTCTTCAGATACATCGGAAATCCCTCAATTACGTGGGGACACCCTGAGGCAGAGCCCTTAAAGAGGGGTGAAACGCCCCCTTGTTAGTGTCTCGCATTTTACTATATCTCGCGACATCTCCATTAAGGATCTGTCATGGCGCTGGATGCCCACCCTTTGAATTCGCTCGGCTTTGCCAAGCCCCCTGCTGAGACACGCGTTGTCGTGGCGATGTCGGGCGGCGTGGACAGCTCGGTCGTGGCCGCACAACTGGCCGAGGAAGGCTATGACGTGGTGGGCGTGACGCTGCAGCTTTATGACCACGGGGCTGCGCTGGCCAAAAAGGGTGCATGCTGTGCGGGCCTCGACATCCACGATGCCCGCCGCGTGGCAGAGGAAATGGGCTTTCCCCACTACGTGCTCGACTATGAAAACACATTCAAGGAAGCGGTAATCGA
>CAKZXZ010000201.1 GCA_937883775.1 uncultured Paracoccaceae bacterium | reverse complement strand
GGCAAACCGCAAGGGGCCAAGACCTTCAATGCGCGCCCTCCCAAGAAGGAAAAAGCGATTGATCCTGACAACCCGTTCGCCGCTGCGCTGATGGGGCTCAAGGACGGCAAGTAAGTGTCGGACCTCGCGCGCGAGACTATCCGCTTGGACAAATGGTTGTGGCAGGCCCGGTTCTTCAAGACCCGAGGCCTGGCCACGAAACTGGTGCAGGCGGGCAAGGTGCGGGTCGATGGCACGCCGGTGTCCAAGCCGTCTCGCGCGGTCGGTGTGGGCGATACGCTGACCTTCCCGCAGGCCCGTCAGATTCGTGTTGTGACCATCGCAGCGCTGGGCACCCGTCGCGGTCCTGCAACAGAGGCGCAACAGCTTTACCACGATTTGACCGAGGTCAAGGAAACTGGTCCGGCTGGTCCGCGATATGAGGGAAAAGGGCGCCCTTCCAAGAAGGATCGTCGCAGTCTTGATCTTAAGCGCTCTGCACATCTTGAATGATTCTAAATGCTGGATTAGCTAAGCGGTGAAAGCCGAAGGATAGCCCGTTTCATGACTTACGTCGTCACAGATAACTGCATTGCGTGCAAATACACCGACTGCGTCGAAGTCTGCCCCGTAGATTGCTTTTACGAAGGTGAGAACGCGCTGGTGATCCATCCGGACGAATGCATCGATTGTGGGGTTTGTGAGCCAGAATGCCCTGCGGATGCGATCCGACCGGATACCGAGCCCGACATGGAAAAATGGGTCGAGTTCAATCGCAAATATTCCGAGCAATGGCCGGTTATTATCACCAAGAAAGACCCGCTTCCTGAAGCGGAAGAGCGGGACGGCGAAACCGGAAAGCTTGAGAAGTACTTTTCCGAAGAACCTGGCGAGGGCGGATAAGGCGATTCGCCTGCTTGTGTGCAATTTGACGCTAGGGCATAAAGCCTGACATATCGCTTTAAACTTATGATTTTGAAGCCTTTTGCGTCATATTGGGCAGGCCGCGCTTTCGAAGGGCCGTTTTTTGTGTTATGGTACCGTTGCACAAAGAACCGGACCAAGATGTTGTCCGCCCTGCGCTGCCAGCAGGTTGGACCCAAAATCATCAGAGCGACACCATGATCCCGCGGGGCACTGATCGTGCCACACGGGCTTTTTTGACGCTTCACCCCCCTTTTCGGTTCGTAGATGAGGATTGATATATGAGTAAGGCCAAGAAATCGGAATTCAGCCCGAATGATTTTGTCGTCTATCCGGCGCATGGCGTTGGCAAGATCGTCTCGATCGAAGAGCAGGAAGTGGCCGGCATGACGCTGGAGCTTTTCGTGATCTCGTTCGAGAAAGACAAGATGACGCTGCGGGTTCCGACGAACAAGGCAACCGAGGTGGGCATGCGCTCGCTCAGCTCACCCGATGTCGTGTCGAAGGCAATGACGACGCTGAAGGGCAAGGCCAAGGTCAAGCGGGCGATGTGGTCGCGCCGGGCTCAGGAATATGAGCAAAAGATCAACTCGGGTGATCTGATCGCGATTGCGGAGGTCGTGCGCGACCTGCACCGCACCGATGATCAGCGCGAGCAGAGCTATTCGGAGCGTCAGCTTTATGAAGCTGCTTTGGAGCGTCTGACCCGTGAAATTGCCGCTGTCGATGATGGCGATGAAACAGCCGCCGCCAAGCAGATTGGCGACGTACTGGAAAGCCGCATCGCGGCCTAACCGCATGGTCTCAGATTTGGGAAGGCCGCTGCCTGAACGGGCGGCGGCTTTTTCTCTTTCAGCCGGGCAGTCTAGTCGTAGGCGCCCCCTACCTCGATCACGCGATCACCCGGCAGGATAAGCTGCGTTGCGTAAAGCTCGCGCGGCAGATCGTCATCAATCTGTCCTGTCACGGTGATCGCCATCTCGACCGCGACAGGCATTGGATGGGGCCCGATATAGACCGGAATCGTGCCGGACGGGTCGGCCAGCACGAATGTATCTTCATCCAGAATGCGCGCCACCGATCCCGACAGGGTCACAGCCGTGTCGATCTGCGCATCGGCGATCGGGGTCGTCTCAAGGGCGAGGGCGGCTTTGGTGAGGCCAAACCCCATCGCCGCCGCCAGCGCGATCCTAATCAAGGGCAATCCCCATCAGGACAAGCGCGACAAGCCCCGCTGCAAGAAAGGCCCATGTGGGCGCTGTTAGCGTCAGCGGCTTTTTCAGCCAGGCCGACACATCTTTCGGTTCGGTTCGAACCGGTGCAGCCGTTGTCTGGGCTTTGGTGTCTTGTGTCATCGCGAATTCCCTTTCTTGACGTTTGGTTGCGTAACGCAGTCATAGATGGGGGGTGCAGCGCAAATGGGTACTCAAGCAGGCGGTTCAAGGTTGCCTGTGCGGGTATAGCCTCGTCTGGCAGTTTTTTGCTTGGCTGGTCATACACAGACCGCGCGACGCCTGTTGCCATCGAATTGCCCACACCAAGCCATGGCGGGTTATCGCCCAAAAACCTGTCTTTGCAGGTGATGCAATTCACTTGGTCTCGCAAACCAATATAGTTGCGAGTGATTATCAACCGGATAACTTTATGAAAGCAGGCCAACGCAACAGCTATGTGACAGGGCTTAGAAAAGTGCTGCATGCCGTCAGTTTTGGCCGGTTGCGCTTTCCGGGGCTGTTGTTTTGCACGGCCCTGTCGGTTTGCCTGGTTTTCGGTGCAGGCTTGCTGCGTCCGTCGTTGGCATCAGAGGATGGCCCGATTGAAAACGCCTCTGCCATTTTGTTTCTCTTTGGCAGTCTGATGGGCACATGGCATTTGCTGGCCCCGTACCGGATCAGCGCATTGGATCGCGGTTTGATCCTTACCACGACCCTGCTGTCGCTTTTGTTTTTTCTCAGCGAGATCAGCTTTGGCGCGCGGTATTTTGATCTTGAGATGCCCAAGATGGAAGGTGGCGGCGAGTTTGACGGAGGGCATGACATTGTCATTGTCGTGTTCCGCTTGTTGATGAAGGGCGGCCCGACATCTGCTTTGATCGCGGTGGGGCTGATGCTTTTGCTGATCGGCGCGTTGGTGCTGGTTTACAGGCTCCGCGCGCCGCTGCGCCGGTTTTTGAAAGATGCCTTTCATTTTGCACTCGCGGTGCTTTTTGCGCTTCTGGCCAGCGCGGTCTTGCTGGATTTGCACCCGTCGCGCACGGTCTCCAAGCTGGAAGAGGCGTTGGAGTTGACGGCAGCGTTTGTTGTGGTCTGGGCGTTTTTTGTTGTGCGACGCGGCTAGAGAAGCGTGGCGAGTGTCAGCAGGGTTGCGATTTCGGACACTTGTTGGGTCGCCCCCAGGATATCGCCGGTCTGCCCGCCGATTTTGGCTTTGGCGATGGCTGCGACGGCCCAAACCGCCAGGCTAACCGCAAGGGCAAGGATAAGGGCGGGCAATCCGATGGCCAACGCTGCTGCGACCAGAGCGATCACAGCAGCGATCGCTGTGGTGCTTGCAGAAGGACGTCCGACACGTTTCGATAACCCACCATCGCGCGCATGGGGCAGGGTGGACATCACGACAACCATGCCCGCACGCGCCAGCATCGCCACCGCGATCAGTGCGGGCAGCACGAGGCCCGCCTCGATCACCGCGACCAGCCCCAACCAGCGCAACAACAGCGACAGCACCAAAGCGATGACACCGTAGCTGCCGATTTGGCTGTCCTTCATGATCTCCAACCGGCGCGCGGGGTCCCAGCCGCCCCAAAGCCCGTCTGCTGTATCGGCCAAGCCGTCCTCGTGCAGCGCGCCCGTCAAGACGACCAATGCCACCAGCATCAACCCGGCCAGTATCCCAGAGGGGACGATCCCGGCCAGCACAGATGCAGGCACACCGACCAGAAGCGCCAGTACCAATCCGACCAACGGGTAGGCCCAGGCTGCTTTTGCGCTTCGTGTTGTGGCCCGCTCTGCGTTCACGGGCACGGGCAAACGGGTCAGCAATCCGACCGCAGCCGGGATATCTGTCAGCGACATCAAGCCGCTGTCGGGTTTTGCCATCAAATCGGCCTTTCTGAACATCTCGTCATGGTGTCTAAACCGTAGACAGACCGAGAACCACAGTTTTGGATGTGTACCCGATGAGCCCCTTCACAACCCTCGAACAGTTTCGCGCCGCTCTTGCTGCACAAACCGGACCTGATCCAGACGCGATTGCGGCGGCAGATGCCCGTAATGCGCAGCTGACCAAACCGCCCGGTGCGCTGGGCCGTCTTGAAGAGATCGCAATCTGGTATGCTGGCTGGCGTGGTCAGGCGAAACCCGTGCTTGAAGCTCCGCAGGTGATCGTTTTTGCAGGCAATCACGGCATCACGGCGCAAGGCGTTTCGGCCTTTCCAGCCGAGGTGACCGAGCAGATGGTGCTTAACTTTCAGCACGGCGGGGCCGCGATCAATCAGCTCAGCCAGGTTGCCGGCGCCATGATGAGCGTCCACGCGCTTGATCTCGATACGTTCACCGCAGATTTCACCCAAAGCCCCGCTATGACCGAGGACGAACTTTGCGCGGCGCTGCAAACCGGTTGGGATGCAGTTTCACCAGATGCGGGGGCGCTTGTGGTGGGCGAAATGGGCATCGGCAATACGACACCAGCGGCGGCGCTGTGTCATGCGCTCTTTGGCGGCGAAGCGGCGGACTGGACAGGCCGCGGCACAGGCGTGGATGACACAGGGTTGGCCAATAAAACCCGCGTTGTGGCCGAAGGTGTGGCGCGGCATCAATGCGAAGACGGTCTGGACGCGCTCAAATGTCTGGGGGGGCGTGAATTGGCTGCGATGGCTGGGGCGATTGCCCGCGCCCGCGATGCGCATATCCCGGTGATCCTTGATGGGTTCATCTGCTGCGCTGCTGCGGCGTGTCTGGAAAAGGCGCAGCCCGGTGCGCTGGATCATACGCTGGCGGGTCATTTGAGCCCTGAAAGCGGCCATGAAGCGCTTCTCAAGTCGCTGGATAAAGAGCCGCTTTTGTCCTTGAACATGCGGCTTGGGGAAGGTTCTGGCGGTGCGCTGGCGCTGAATATCCTGAAAGCGGCAGTTGCCTGTCACTCGGGCATGGCCACTTTCGCCGAAGCCGGTGTAAGCGACGGCTAGCGCTTTCGCTTTTTTGAAATATCCTGGGGGGTCTGGGGGGCTGGCCCCCCAGCGATAACTTGGTCTGGGGGCCAGCCCCGCAGCTCTGTTCAATCGCACAGCTAGGCTGCATCATCCGATGGTTTTGCCGTCAACTGATGGACCAGCGCCGTCTCAAGATCCTTGTTCAACTCGCGGGCGCGCGCCACGTAGGCGGCGTTGTCGGTGACGTCGACACCGGGTTCCCACAGGCTGGCCAACTCAAGCATTGCGGTGCGGTCCAGTTTGTAGAACGCTTTTTCATTCTCCGCCGCCTCGAACTCGGACAGGCCCATATTCTCAAGCACATAGCGGCCCGCCCGTAGTGAGCTGTCGAACAGTTCGCGCACAATGTCGTCTGCGCCTGCGCGGTAAAGCTCGTAGACATGCACCCGGTCGCGGGCGCGTGCCACGATATGCAGATCGGGCCGTTCCCGTCGGGCCAAGGTCACAATGCGGGTGCTCGCCTCTTTGTCGTCCATCGCGACGACCAGCACTTTGGCGGTCCTCAGGCCTGCGGCATGAAGCAGTTCGGGGCGTGTCGGATCGCCAAAGAAGCCCTTAAAACCAAACTTGCGCATCAGCTCGACCGTGGCCAGGTCACTGTCCAGAACGGTCGTGCTGAGCCCCGACATCTGGACCATCCGGTTGACCACCTGCCCAAAGCGCCCGATGCCCGCGATGATGATCTGGCCTTGCGGATCAATCGCGTCAGGCGTGACATCAACCACCTCTGTCATGCGTTTTGACAACTGGTCATAGGCGATGAACAAAAGTGGTGTAATCAGCATCGAAAGCGCAACGACCAGCAACAGGATTTCGCTCATGGCGTTGCTGAACACGTTTTGCTGTCGCGAGAACGAGATCAGCACAAAGCCGAACTCGCCAGCCTGTGCCAGCCCAAGCGTAAAGAGCCATTGGTCGCGACCTTCCAGTTTGAAAAGCTGCGCCAGCCCATACATGATCGCGCCTTTGATAATCATCATCCCCAGCGTGAGCCCCAGAATGGTGAAGAACGCCCCAAACAGCACTGCAAAGTTGATGCCCGCGCCGACGGTTATGAAAAAGAGGCCCAGCAGCAGTCCTTTGAAAGGCTCGATGTCGGCCTCAAGCTCGTGGCGAAATTCGGTGTTGGCCAGAACAACCCCGGCCATGAACGAGCCCAAAGCCGGTGATAAGCCGACCAGCGACATCACGACCGCGATGCCGATCACGATCAGCAGGGCGGTCGCGGTATACATCTCGCGCAGGCGCGCATGATGGATGAAGCGAAACAGGGGCCGTGTCAGGAAGACACCGGCCAAGATCACAGCGGCGATCACTGCGATTGTGACCAGCGTGACCCCCCAGCCGGGCAAGCCTTCGACAAGTGACATTGAATGGCTGTGCCCATCGCCATGGCCGCCGGTGGGGCGCACCAAAGAGCCGTCAGGGTTCATCCGCACCAGTTCGCTGGTGGCCAGCAAGGGCATCAAGGCCAGCATTGGGATCACCGCGATGTCCTGTGACAGCAAGACCGAAAACGTCGCCCGCCCGCCGCCGGTCTGCATCAACCCTTTTTCGCTTAGCGTTTGCAGCACAATCGCCGTTGAAGACAGCGCAAAGATCAGCCCAACGGCCAATGCCAGTTGCCACGGTTGGCCAAGCGCCATCGCGGCGGCCATGATGCACCCTGTCGTCAGCGTCAGTTGCAAACCACCCAGACCAACCAGCCGGTCGCGCATGTTCCACAAGACACGTGGCTCCAGCTCGAGACCGATCAGGAACAGCATCATCACGACACCGAATTCGGCAAAATGCTGCAGGTCTTCGGTTTCCGATCCGACAAGGCCAAGAAGCGGGCCGATCACGATGCCTGCCAGAAAATATCCAAGTACGGATCCAAGGCCAAGCCGTGCTGCCAAAGGAACAGCGATGACGGCAGCCGAAAGGTAGATTGCGGCCTGAAACAGAAAGCTTTCCATCGGTGGGGGGTCCCATGGCGTTTAGTGGCTCAGCCTGGTCAGCGCGGGGTGGCCCGCCCGGTCTGCATCAGCTGCTTGGTATTGTCAGCGTCAGATTGCGACCGGATTTGACATAGCGCAACTCGCTTTCGCCAATCGCGGCAACGCGTCCGCCATCAATGCGGTCTCCGACCTGAACTTTCTGGAAACGCCCATTTCTGAGGCGGATCAGAGCACTACGGGACGTGGGCTTGCCAAAAACGCCGATCAGGTTGATGCGGCGCAGATTGATTGCGTTCTCCATCGTGGCGGCGCGCGACACGGTTGTGGGCACCGGGCCGGACGGGCGCACATTGCGCGGCGCGACCGAGGCCACAACACGCCCCGACCCTGAACTGGCTGGTTCTTGCGGCTGAGTGCGGGCCCGTTCGACGATGCGGGCGAAATTGCCCGGGCGGGTTTGCGGCTTGCGCGAGGTGGCAGACGCCAGACGCGTCGCCGAGGCAAAGGGATCGACAGGTGCGACCTGCGCTGGCGCGTTTTGCACAGCGGCCGCCGCAGACGCGGCTGCGGCCGCGATTTCGGCGGCGAGTTCTTGCGGCGCCTTGGGGCGCAACTGGGGTCGGATACTCGCAAATTCCTCAAGCGTGCGGCCGCCCAGCTGGGCGCGTTCATTGCTATCTTGCAGATCCCCGGGCCGTGCCGCCGGGCGCAAGGCGGCCAGCCGCTGGTCCTGTTCCGGGACGGCGTCAGCTGGTTCGGTGACGTCGGGGCGCAAGGGCACCGTGATCGGTGGCCGCCCCGCAAAAACCAGAATGCCATCGGGCGACAATGCTCCTTCGGGCGTGGCAATCACGCGGCCCTGCGCATCAAGCGCATAGGTCTGATCTGGCGCTGCAGGCGCCAATGGAGTGGCTGGCAGCGCATCGCCGCGCAGGGTCTCGGACGGGGGCAGGGCAATCGCGTCGGAGGGCTGCACTTGCGGGTCAATCGAGGCCACATAAAGCCGGTCAAGATCGCCCGGCACTGGCGTTCGCGTTGTTCGGGGTGCGCGCTGCCAGATCCCGGTCGCGGCATAGCGGGCGGCCAATTCGGCATCGGTGATGGGCTGCGGCGCAAGCACTTGTGGCGGCAAAGCGGGCAATAGCTCTTCGGTTGGGGCGTCGATATCGGGCAGGGTTGCGATCTGGTCCGGGGCAGGCTCGGCCGTTTGCGGGGCGAGCAACGCAATATCTGCTACCGCTTCCGGGTCGTCCTCGAGTGTCAGTTCAGCGTCATCGCCCAGGGTCATCGACCAGATGGCCACGATGGCCAGAATGGCCAGCAGGACCAATGTCAGCACAAGGCCCAGATAGCGCGGCTTGCCGCCGATCTGTCCACGCGGGATAAAGGTTTTGTCGTCTGGTTCCGGTTCGGCCAATGCGGGGGCCGCAGTGGATCGAACCGCTGCGGGGCTTCGGCCGGTGACAGCAGGGCTTAGCGCCGGGGCAGGCGGCGCGGCGCTGCCCAAGCTGGCGATCGCGGGTTGCGCAGGTGCCGGTGCTAGGCTCATCCGGGGCGCCACTTGCGCGATCGCAGCCTCTTGCTGTGGTGCCGGTTTAGCCGCGGTTGGGCGGGCCGGTGGCGCCTCGCGACGCGAGGCGAAAGCAGGCGGCGGTTTGGGCGCATAGGCCCCTGCAATTGGCAGAATTGCGGCACCGCGGGTCAGATCGGGGCTGTCAAAGACCGGGCGCTGCGGGAACGTGCCGGGATCGGGCGATGCGATCATACCCGCCGGTTCAAACCCATGCTCGCGCACAAAACTGTCCGCTTCGTCCAATGTCTCTTTTGCGACGGCGGCAATCGCGATGTCATCACCATGATGCGCCCAGTCGAAGGCCAGATCATCCACGGCATAGGGTGTTGCCCCGTCAAGGGCGGCCCGTGCAGTTGCGGCGGCGTCCGGCCCATTGGCAGGCGTTGTCAGGTAACGGATCTGATCGTCTGGCAGGATCAACAGGCACGAAAATGGCCCGCCCGCGACAGCTTCGCCCTTGTCGCGTAGCGCACCAAGTGCGGCGCCCAGATCATCGCTGTCCAACGACGCTTCACCCACGACTTGCCAGCTGTCTTCCGCCGCAATCAGCAGGCGGGTGACCGGCATGTTCAAAAGAAGAGCAAACTGTGCAGACATGGCGTTGTAGAGCACTCGTTTATGGCACCTTCGGGCAGACTACCGCGTCTGGGCGGGAAGGGGAAGAAAAAGCCAAGGATCCCATGGCGGCGCGCGTCAAAGCTTTGTTACTGTCAAGAAACGCACCATAGGAGACTACATCATGCGTTCGATCTTGCCCAAGTCCTGGATTTTTATCGTCGCTCTGGTTTTGGCCGCACCGGTCTGGGCCGAAGACAGCGGTCGGATCATTGTGACCGGCGAAGGCCGTGTGACGGCCGTGCCTGACATGGCAATCGTGCGCATGGGCGTGACCGGGCAGGCGCCCGTCGCCGCAGATGCGATGGCGCAGGTTTCCGAGACGATGACGGCGGTGCAGGCGGTGTTGGCCGAGGCCGGCATTGCCCCGCGTGACATCCAAACGACATCGCTGCAGTTGAACCCACGCTGGGACAACCGTCCGCGCAATGAAGGCGAAGCCCCTAGGATCGTTGAATATTTCGCCGAGACCGGTGTGACTGTCCGCGTGCGCGACCTGGCAGGCTTGGGCGAGGTGCTGGGTGCCGTTGTGAGCGACGGTGCAAACCAGTTTCGCGGGCTGAGCTTTGATCTGGCCGAGCCAGATCCGCTGATGAATGACGCTCGTCGCGCGGCTGTCGCGGATGCGCGCGCCAAGGCCGAGCTTTATGCCGAGGCGGCGGGTGTCACGCTTGGTGCCCTGATCGAGTTGCGCGAACAGGGGGCGCAGGCGCCCCGGCCGATGATCGCCGAAATGCGCATGGCCAGTGCAGACATGGCGGTGCCTGTCGCCGAAGGAGAAATGGTGCTGAGCAGTTCTGTCACACTGATTTTCGCAACCGAATAGACCGCGCGGCGACAAATGCGCACCCTGCCTTCACCTCTTGCGCCATCTGGGGCATGGTGCGGGCGGGCGTGTGCCCCCTAACCACAAGCGAGGCCTGTGATGAGCGAAGTGAAAACCGGCGACACCGTGCGCCTGCACTATACTGGAACATTGGCCGACGGCAGCGTCTTTGACAGCTCTGAGGGGCGCGATCCGCTGGAATTCACGGTCGGCTCTGGCCAGATCATTCCCGGTCTTGATAAGGCGATCCCGGGGATGGCGGTGGGCGATAAGCAAACCGTCTTGGTCGCCTGCGATGAAGCCTACGGCCAAGCCGATCCTGACGCCCGTCAAGCAGTGCCGCGCGACCAGATCCCGACCGAGATCCCGTTGGAAGTTGGCACAATGTTGCAGATGCAAACCCCTGACGGTCGCGCGATGCCGGTCAAGGTGATCGAGCTGAGCGAGGACAGCGTCATGCTTGATGCGAACCACCCGCTGGCAGGTCAAGACCTTGTCTTTAATATCGAATTGCTCGAGATCGCTTAACGATCAAAGGCCGTCACGACAGCCACACCCGCTTGCTGCGCGCCGTCCATGGCGTGCAGGGCGCTGGTCAGCTCTGACAAGGGCAGCCGCGCTGTCACAAGCTGGGCGATATCCAGATCGCCCGCTTCGATCTTGGCGAAAAGGGGCGCAAAGCCAGACGCGCCAAGTCCGCGCATGCCGTGCAGTGTCAGCTGGCGCGCATAGACCAGATCAAGAAGCGGAAGCGGCACCGTCGCATGATCGCCCACAGGCATGCCGATCTGTACATGTCGCCCTAGTTTTCGAAGCGATTTCAAAGAGCTGTCGAAGGTCTCGTAAATGCCAAGCGCATCCAGCGACACGTGCGCGCCACCGCGGGTCATCTCGCGGATGTCTTCGGATGCATTCGTTCTTGCCGCGTTCACGACCGCATCTGCGCCCATGTCGGTGGCTTTTGCCAAGGCTTCGTCGTTGATATCGACGGCTACGACCCGCGCACCCATGGATTTCGCCAAAAGCACCGCCGAAAGCCCCACACCACCTGCGCCATGCACGGCCAGCCATTCGCCCGGCTGCACCGCCGCCCGGTCCGACAAGGCCCGCCAGGCGGTCGTCACGCGGCACCCCATGCCCGCAGCCTCGGCAAAGCCGATTGCTTCGGGGATGCGCACAAGGTTGTAGTCTGCGTGAGGCACGGCCAGGAATTCGGCAAAGGCGCCCCATAGGGTGAAACCAATCACCTGCTGGTCATTGCAGATCGTCGGCTGTCCGCCTTGACACTCGGTGCACTGCCCGCAGCCCAGAATGAACGGCGCTGTGACCCGGTCGCCGGGGGTAAAGGCCGCGCATTCGGGGCCGACCTCTTCGACGATGCCTGCAAATTCGTGCCCCATGATGTGGGGCAAGGCGACATCGGGGTCTGCGCCGACCCAGGCGTGATGATCGGACCGGCACACGCCGCAGGCCTGCATCCGGATGATGGCGCCGTCGGCTGGGCATTTGGGGTCGGGCACGTTCTCGACCCCAAGCGCGCCGCTATATTCATGCAGCAGGGCGGCTTTCAAAATGTCAGGCCGTGGCTTTGGCCAGCGCCTGATCGAGATCAGCGATCAGGTCGTCCGCCTCTTCGATCCCGATGGAAATCCGCACCACGTTTGGGCCGGCGCCTGCAGCTTCCTGTTGCTCGGCCGACAGTTGACGGTGGGTCGTCGAGGCCGAGTGGATAATCAGCGATCGGGTGTCGCCCAGATTGGCCACGTGGCTGAAAATCTCAAGGTTATCAACCAGTTTGACACAAGCCTCATAGCCGCCTTTGATCGCGACGGTGAACAGACCACCTGCGCCGCGCGGGCAGATTTTCGCAACGCGCTCGTAATAGGGCGAGGAAGGCAGACCGGCATAGGTCACGTAATCCACCCGCGGATCGGTTTCGAGCCAAGCCGCCACTTTCTGGGCATTCTCAACGTGGCGCTCCATCCGCAGTGACAGGGTTTCGATACCCATCAGCGTGTAATGCGCGGCTTGCGGGTTCATGGTCATGCCCAAATCGCGCAGACCGATGGCGATGCCGTGGAAGGTGAAGGCGAGCGGGCCGAAGGTCTCGGCGAATTTGAGACCGTGATAGGCAGGCTCGGGTGCGCTGAGCGACGGGAATTTGTCGTTTGCGGTCCAGTCGAATTTGCCGCTGTCCACAACGCAGCCGCCGGTGACGGTGCCGTTGCCCGTGAGGTATTTTGTGGTTGAGTGCACGACCAGCGTCGCGCCATGCTCAATCGGGCGGCAGAGGTATGGCGTGGCCGATGTATTATCGACGATGAGTGGGATTTCGGCTTCGTCAGCGATGGCGCTGATCGCGTCCAGATCGGTGATATAGCCGCCGGGGTTGGCAATCGCTTCGCAGAAAACCGCGCGTGTGTCGTCATTGATCGCAGCTTTCACCGCGTCCAGATCATCGAAATCAACGAAGGTGGCGGACCAGCCGAACCGCTTGATCGTCTGGGAGAACTGCGTGACCGTGCCGCCGTAAAGCCGCGTCGAGGCGACGATATTCTTGCCCGGAGACATGAGCGGGAAGAGCGCCATGATCTGCGCCGCATGCCCCGACGAACAGCAAACCGCGCCAACGCCGCCCTCAAGCGTGGCGATGCGTTCTTGCAAAACAGCCACGGTCGGGTTCGTCAGACGCGAGTAGATGTAGCCGACCTCCTGCAGGTTAAAGAGAGCTGCTGCGTGATCGGCATCGCGGAACACGAAGGCGGTGCTTTGGTAAATCGGCGTCTGCCGCGCCCCTGTCGCCGGATCGGGCCGGGCGCCTGCGTGGATTTGCAAAGTGTCAAAACCGTAGGTCGGTCCGTCGGTCATTGTCGTCTCCTCAAGACATCTGTCAAAGTGTTGGCGAAAGGTGTAGGGCAGTTGGCAGGGCTTCACAACTGGCCTCGGGGGATAAGGACAGCATATGGCACAGCCGTTTCATCTGGCATTCAACGTTCGCGATTTGGACGAGGCACGAGACTTTTATACCGGTGTGATCGGCGCCACCGAAGGGCGCTCGACGGATACGTGGGTCGATTTTGATTTCTACGGCAACCAGCTGAGCCTGCATTTGGGTGAGCCGTTTGTGACGCAAGCCACAGGCCATGTCGGCGCGCACCTGGTCCCGATGCCGCATTTCGGCGTGGTGCTGGGCAAAGCCGAATGGGACGGCCTTGCGGATCGTTTGAAAGCGGCGGGCGTCGGCTTTGTGATCCCGCCATCGGTGCGGTTCGAAGGCGAACCCGGAGAGCAATGGACGATGTTTTTCCGGGATCCGTCCGGCAACCCGATCGAGGTGAAGGGCTTTCGCGAAATGGCTGGCGTCTTCGCGGGATAGCCAGCGCCGATTTTCGGTATTTTTAGACAAAAGAAGGGCAGCGGCGCGCGTTAAGGTTAATGCGCGGCAAAAGACAGGCTTCGCTTTTTCAAAATATCCCGGGGTTTGGGGCAGAGCCCCAAGAACAGCACCATACATCCGTTCAAGCGCGTTGACGGGTTTGGCAGGTCAATCTCTCGCACGCTCTCAACAGCAATCTGTTTTGTCAGCGCAGCCAGAATCCCTCTCGTTTGATCGTGTTGCGGATGGCCTGTTCCTTGCGTGGCAGGTTTTCACGGTCAAACAGCACACGGACCTTGTGGCCTCGCTTTTGATAGATCATCCGCTTGATCGGATCGTATTGCTTGAGCACTTTCTTAAGCTTATTGGGCGCCGAGACCGTCTCAAGCACTTCGACCACCCGGTCACTTTCCCGCGCATAAAGCAAAGGCAAAACCCGGTAGTGGCAGGTCACGGACCCGTCCAGCAGCCCAGCTGGCAGGGTGTCGCGCCCGCCTTTGAAGGCGTGGATCACCAAAGGCAGAACCACCTGATCCAACCACGGGTCCAGCGATTGGCAGACCAGTTCATTTGGGGGATCATCACGGATTGCGAGCGCATATTCGGTAAAGCGCTTTCCGAAGGCAGCCGGGTCTTTGTAGAAAAACCAACCGGCGTTGAAATACAGGTAACGCTGCCAGTATTCGTCGGGTTGGCTGGTATCCAGCGAGCTTTCGAAATCCAGCCCGAACCTGTCGTAAAGCGCGCCCCAAATCTGGGTGTAGCCGGGCCCGTAAAGCTCAAGCTTGGGCCATGTATTCTCGCGGCGCAGTGAGGCTTGCGGTCTGGTGAATTTGAACGGCACCTGCGTAATCTCGTCCAGCACCAGCGTGTCGGTGTCGAAAAAGACAAACGGCTCATTCGCTGGCAAGGCGGTAAGCGCTTCGATCTTGTTGCCATACGGGTAGGCGGCGCCGAAATGACGGTTCTCAAATGGGACGATCGTTGCGCCCAACGCGTCTTCCAAAAGCGCGCGCACATCGGGCTTGATCCGTGGATCACCGGGCCACAAAGGTCCAGGCTGGGGTTCGGCAATCAGGAGTTTGCCTGCGAACTTGGGGCTGTTTGCGCGCAAGGACGCCGCAAAGAGGATGGCTTCGTATTGCAAACGTCCCGCCTGCGCCACGATCACGATATTAAACGGTTTTTTTGGGGCCATGCTCTGCCTGCCACTTGTTATGTGCCAACTATAAGCCTGTGCGCTGCGTCGCGAAAGGGGCCACGTTATCGGCTTATTCCGGAAAAACGCGTGCCATGACAGCAGCTGTTTCCGGATCCGGTGCTGGCGCGCGCCGCGCAAGCCGGTCGAACTGTTTCCAATTCGTGCTGATGGCGCGAAAATGCCAATAACCCGCATGCGAGGTTCGGGCCAGTTTGGCCAGCACAGGCGTCTCGAAGCCATGCACGTCCCATTGCCGCTGCCCAAGCAGGCGCGACGGCACAATGCAAGATTTCGGTGGGCAGATCCCAACCTCTTCGATGATCCCCAGATGATCGCGGTGTCGGGCGAATCCGTCATGCCCTTGCACTGGAAAGCGCCAGATGCCGGGGAAGGTGACAGCTCCCAAAAGGCTCTTGCAGGCCAGATCAAAGATCGATCCGCCCTTGCACCAGATCAGCTCGTCTATGTCGCAATTCAGGACTGCACGGGCGTGTTGCAGAAAGCGCAAGCGCACTGCATTTAGCATCGCCGTTTGTAGAAATTTCGCCCGTCTCGAAAACGGCTTCAGCCCAAACGGCCCATAGGCAAAAGGCGCGGGCAGCACCAGTACATCCTGCAAACCCGTCTCCAGCAGCGCGCCTGCAAGGGCGTCGGGCGTGTAGCGGGTTGAGCCGTTATCGATCACGATCATGGCCTGCAGGTCGTGTTCTGCAATGTGATACCGCGCAAAGTCGCGTAGCCAGATCAGATCATTGTCCTTGTTGATCGCGATATGCACATTCTTGCCCCGAAACCGTGCAAGATCATCGCGTGCGACGGCGCTGCGGGCCATCTGCCCGGTCAGGCTGATCTGCGCAGGTTGCAGCGGCGATGCAAGGCGCACGGTATCGTGCCGCCGATTGGTGCTGATCCGAGGGCGCGCAGCGGGCTGGCCATCCAGCAAAACCCGATCGCGGTCAAAGAGCCTGGCGAGGTTCAAAAGTCGCGGACAGGTCAGCACCACATCGCGCCCGTCCCAGATCGCATCATACCACAAGGTCTTGAAGTCATACCCCGCATCATACCCATCAGGCCGGTATTGCGCGGGAATGATATGGTCGCGCCGGGGTCCATCCTCGGACAGTTCAGCGCTGTTGAGGGCAATCACATGAGCCATGTTGCGCGGCCTATCCCGTCTTTTGGGACCCGTCCAGTTCGGGCTGCATACTTGATGCGAAAAAAAAGCGAAAGGGCGCGATTGCCTTGAAAACCCAATAGATGCTTCAATCGCAAACAGATGGATTCCGGCTAGTGATGCGCCTGTTTTGCGACGACACTTTACGCTCTAAGTCGATGAGAGGCCGCATGTCGTCATCCTATCACCCTCCCGCCGGTGGCCTGCCGGTCCAGACCGATCTGATGACCGGCCGCGCGGTCTTTACCGAAAGCTATGCGGTCATGCCCAAAGGCGTGATGCGCGATATCACGGCCAGCGCCTTACCCTTTTGGGACGGGGCGAAAGCCTGGATCCTGGCCCGTCCGCTGTCAGGCTTTGCCGAGACGTTTTCGCAATACCTGATGGAGCTCGCGCCCGGCGGCGGCTCTGACCGCCCCGAGACCGAAGCGGGGGTACAATCGGTCCTGTTCGTCGTTGCAGGATCCGCAACGCTGACATTGGACGGCGCGGCCCATCCGCTTGAGGCTGGCAGCTACGCGTATATCCCTGCGGCCAGTACATGGTCTTTGCGTAATGGTGATGACACCGCTTTGCGCTTTCACTGGATCCGCAAAACCTATCAGGCGGTTGCTGGATTGGCCGCACCAGACGCTTTTGTCACCCATGAACGCGCCGCACCTTTGGTGGCGATGCCCGGCACAGATGACGGCTGGGTGACGCAGCGCTTTGTGGCGCCGGATGATCTGCGTCACGACATGCATGTCAATATCGTGACCTTTCAGCCGGGAAACGTCATCCCGTTTGAGGAGACCCATGTCATGGAACACGGTCTGTTCGTGCTTGAAGGCAAGGCCGTCTACAAGCTGAACCGCGATTGGGTCGAGGTCGAGGCGGGCGATTTCATGTGGCTGCGCGCGTTTTGCCCTCAGGCTTGTTATGCTGGCGGGCCGGGGCCGTTTCGGTATCTGCTTTATAAAGATGTGAACCGGCACGCGCGCTTCTGAGGTCGAATCTCGGTATTTATGGACAAAAGAAGCCGATAACGCGCCATTAAGGTTAACGCCGTCCCTTTGTCTTCTTTTGTCTCCAAATACCGACAATGCTCCGGTTGCCGCCCGGGCTACATCGGCCTTTCATGCGCCCAGGCTTTCCGACAAGGACCGGGCCGCAGCGACCACTTGTGTTGCGATGCGTGGAATAGCGGCGTCTGTCATCCGGCTTGTTGGCCCCGAGACCGAAAGCCCCGCGACAGCCAGGCCGGACGCATCGCGTACCGGGGCTGCAACACAGCGCATGCCGGTTGTCTTTTCTTCGTCGTCAAAGGAATAGCCCTGGGCGCGGATCGTCTCAAGCTCGGCCTCAAGTGCAGGCAGGGAAGTGATCGTTTTGTCGGTAAACGCTTCCATCGGTGTGGCGCGCATGATGCGGGCTGTTTTTTGCGGATCAAAGGTCGACAACAGCGCCTTGCCGATACCAGAGGCATGCATCTGGCTTTGTGTACCGGGCGGAAAGAAGGCGCGGATGCTTTCGTGGGTTTCGACCTGACTGATGAACAGGACTTTTCTGCCGCGCTCTACGCCTAAATTCGCGGTCTCGCCGGTGCTGTCCATAAGCGCTGCCATCGTGGGGCGTGCGCGTTCGACCACGGATGTGCGGCGCAGGAAGGCCGATCCCATGCGGAACGCGCCTGCGCCGATAGACCATGTCTGGTTCACCTCTTCGAACTCAACCACATCGCGCGCCGCAAAGGTCGAGAGCACGCGGTAGGCGGTGGCCGCTGATTGCTCCAGATCAGCGGCAATTTCAGACAGGGTCGCTGCGGGGTGGGTACCCAGATAATCAAGAATATCTAGTGCGCGATCCAGCGACTGAACGCGATTTTGTTCGGACTTGTCATTGAAGGCCCGGGGCCGTCCGCGCGCACGTTTTTCCGTCATGATCTTTCCCTTCCGGATATATTTTTTCAGTTGATGCGGCTGCAGCATTAAAAATGAAAAAATACAACCTACTGTTTTTATGTATTTTTTGTATTTACCGACAATAATGAAAAACTTTTTCAAAAATATATCAACTCAAAAATGCCTATCTTATAAACTGGAATACCTTTGATGAGGGAGGAGCCATCATGTCATTCCAGAACCCCGTTTTCATTCCCGGGCCGACGAACATGCCCGAAAGCCTGCGCAAGGCGATTGATATGCCCACGCTGGATCACCGCAGCTCGGTCTTCGCTGAAATGCTGTATCCCGCGCTGAACGGCGTGCGTCGGATCGTGAAAAGTGATGTGGCCGAAGTCTTTATCTTTCCCTCCACCGGCACCGGCGGCTGGGAGACAGCGATCTCCAACACGCTAAGCCCCGGCGACAGTGTCCTGGTGGCGCGCAATGGCATGTTCTCGCATCGCTGGATTGATATGTGTGAACGCCACGGGCTCGACGTGCACATCGTCGAAGTTCCTTGGGGCCATGGCATCCCCGCTGACCGCTATCAAGAAGCGTTGACGGCGGACACAGGCCACAAGATCAAAGCAGTGCTGGCCACGCACAACGAAACAGCGACCGGCGTGAAGTCTGACATCGCCGCGATCCGCAAGGCAATGGATGCCGCAGATCATCCTGCGCTGCTTTTGGTGGACGGCGTGTCGTCTATCGGGTCGATGGATTTCCGCATGGATGAATGGGGCGTTGATATCGCTGTCACCGGATCGCAAAAAGGTTTCATGCTGCCGGCTGGTCTGGCCATAACGGCGTTCAGTGCCAAGGCGATGGGGGTCATCGAGACCGCAAAGTTGCCGCGCACGTTCTTTGACATCCGCGACATGCGCGCCGGATATGAAAAGGGCGGCTATCCCTACACGCCCGCCGTTGGGCTTTTGAACGGTTTGAAGCAGGCCTGCGATATGCTGCTCGATGAGGGGCTTGAGAACGTTTTTGATCGCCACACACGCCTTGCCTCTGGTGTGCGGGCCGCCGCTGGTGCCTGGAACATGCCCCTTTGCGCGGCCACGCCGGACGTGTATTCTGACACGGTCAGCGCCATTCGCACGCCGGATGGATTCAACGCGACCGACATCGTGACCCATTGTGCCGACACTTACGGCATGGCCTTCGGAGTTGGTCTGGGCGAGGTTGCTGGCAAAGTGTTCCGCATCGGACATCTTGGGATGCTCACCGATGCGATGGTTCTGTCGGGTCTGGCCACTGTTGAGATGGCGATGGTCGATCTTGGTCTTGATGTAAAACTTGGCTCTGGCGTTGCGGCGGCGCAAGAAATTTTCCGCAACACCGCGTCCACTCAATTGCGAAAGGCTGCGTGATGAAAGATATCGCCCCTGCCTATATCCCGAATATCGACGACGTGCTTGAGGCGCATAAGCGGATCGAGCCATATATCCACCGCACGCCCGTTTTAACCTCGTCTTATTTCAACGATCTGGTCGGGGCCGAACTTTTCTTTAAGTGCGAGAACTTCCAGAAAGCAGGCGCATTCAAAGTGCGCGGCGCGTCGAACGCGGTCTTTGGGTTAAGCGACGAAATGGCGAAGAAGGGTGTGGCGACACATTCTTCCGGCAACCATGCTTTGTCGCTGTCCTACGCTGCCGGACGCCGTGGCATCCCGTGCAACGTGGTCATGCCGCGCACTGCGCCTGAGGCCAAGAAAGCGGCCGTGCGCGGCTATGGCGGGATCATCACTGAATGTGAGCCATCGACGACCTCGCGCGAAGAGGTTTTCGCCGAGGTGCAGGAGCGCACCGGTGCCGAGTTCGTGCACCCCTATAACGACCCGCGCGTCGTGGCGGGGCAGGGTACGTGCTCGAAAGAACTGATGGAACAGACCGATGGTCTGGATTGCGTCATCGCCCCCATCGGTGGCGGTGGCATGGTCTCGGGCACCTGCCTGACGCTCAGCAATCTCGCTCCTGAGGTGAAAATCTACGCCGCCGAGCCGGAACAGGCTGACGACGCTTATCGCAGCTTCAAAGCCGGGCATATCATTGCCGATGACGCGCCCCAGACGATTGCAGATGGGTTGAAGGTCCCGCTCAAGGACCTCACATGGCATTTTGTCAGCAACCACGTGACGGATATTTTCACCGCGTCGGAGGAGGAGATCATCGGCGCGATGAAGCTCACCTGGCAGCGCATGAAAATCGTGATCGAGGCCAGCTGCGCTGTGCCGATGGCCACCATTTTGAAGAATAAGCACGTTTTCGCGGGCAAGCGCGTTGGCGTCATCATCACCGGAGGCAATGTCGATATGGACACCCTCCCATGGATCAAAGGTTAAGAGGGAGAGAACCTATGAACGCACCTGTGAAATTTGACGACCTTGAGGTCGGCTACGACATCCCCGCCGCCATCGGCATGGATGAGAGCGAGATCCAAACGCCGTGCCTTGTGCTCGACCTTGATGCACTTGAGCGCAACATCGAAAAGATGGGCCGCTTCGCCCGCGAAATGGGCGTCCGTCACCGCGTGCATGGCAAGATGCACAAGTCGGTTGATGTGGCGCTGCTGCAAGAAAAGCTGGGCGGGTCTGTCGGTGTCTGCTGCCAGAAGGTCTCTGAGGCGGAGGTCTTCGCCCGTGGTGGCATCAAGGACGTGATGGTCTCCAACCAAGTGCGGGACCCGGCCAAGATCGACCGTCTGGCGCGTATCCCGTTGCTCGGCTCGCGTGCCATTTGCTGCGTGGATGACATCGAAAACGTCGCGGATCTGTCCGCTGCTGCCGTCAAGCACGGCACGGAAATCGAATGTATCGTCGAGATTGACTGCGGCGCGGGGCGTTGCGGTGTGACCACGACGCCGGAAGTTGTGGAGATCGCGAAAGCCATCAATGCCGCCGAAGGTCTGAAGTTTGCTGGTCTGCAAGCCTACCAAGGCGCGATGCAGCACCTCGACAGCTATGACGAGCGCAAGGCGAAAATCGACATTGCCGTGGCGCAGGTCAAAGACGCCGTGGACACGCTCAAGGAAGAAGGCCTTGAGTGCGATATCGTCGGCGGTGGCGGCACGGGTTCCTACTACTTCGAAGGAAACTCCGGCGTTTACAACGAATTGCAGTGCGGCTCCTATGCGTTCATGGACGCAGATTACGGCCGCATTCTCGATAAAGAAGGGAACCGTATCGACCAGGGTGAGTGGGAAAACGCGCTCTTCATCCTGACCTCGGTGATGAGCCACGCCAAGGCCGACAAAGCGATTGTCGATGCCGGTCTCAAAGCCCAATCTGTAGACAGCGGTCTGCCCGTGATCTTCGGACGTGACGACGTGACTTACGTCAAATGCTCTGACGAGCATGGCGTGGTCAGCGACCCCAAAGCCGCACTGAAGGTCAACGACAAGCTGCGCCTTGTGCCGGGCCACTGCGATCCGACCTGCAACGTACACGACTGGTATGTCGGAGTGCGCAACGGCAAGGTCGAAACGCTCTGGCCCGTCTCGGCCCGTGGTAAAGCCTACTAATTATGACGGCACAATCTGAAGGTATCGTGATCGTCCCGGAAGGGGCGATCGCAGATCTCATTGACGCTGATGCGAGCTTTGAGGCCGTTGAATCTGTGTTCGCCGCCATGTCACGCGGCGATGCGTATAACTTCCCCGTCATCCGCGAAGCCATCGGCCATGAAGATGCGCTTTATGGCTTCAAAGGGGGCTTCGATAAATCCGGCATGGCGCTGGGCCTCAAGGCAGGCGGCTACTGGCCGAACAACCTCGAAAAACGCGGGCTGATTAACCACCAGTCCACGGTTTTCCTGTTCGATCCGGATACCGGCAAGGTCAAGGCGATGGTTGGCGGCAACCTGTTGACGGCCCTGCGCACAGCCGCGTCGTCTTCGGTGTCGATCAAGCATCTGTCACGCCCTGACAGCAAGGTTCTGGGCATGATCGGTGCTGGCCATCAGGCCACGTTCCAGTTGCGCACCGCTCTCAAGCACCGCAATTTCGAGAAGGTCATCGGCTGGAATTACCACCCCGACATGCTGCCCAATATCGAAAAGATCGCGCATGAGGCGGGCCTCCCGTTCGAAGCTGTGGACTTGCCCGGCATGGTCGAGGCCGATGTGATTATCTCGATCACCTCCGCTTTTTCGGCCTCGCTGATGGCGGATCATGTCAGCCCCGGCACGCATATCGCGGCGATGGGCACCGACACGAAAGGCAAGCAGGAAGTGGACGCGGCGCTGGTCGCCAAGGCCACCGTCTTCACCGACGAGATTGCCCAATCGATCAGCATTGGCGAGGCCCAGCACGCCATTGCGGCAGGCACGATTTCAGAGGCTGATATCTCTGAAATCGGCGCAGTCATCAACGGCACCCACAAGGGCCGGAGCAGCGATGATGAGATCACCCTTTTCGACGGCACCGGCGTGGGTCTACAAGACCTTGCCGTGGCGGCAAAAGTGGTTGATCTTGCGGTGGAAAAAGGTGTGGCGCAACGGGTTGATTTCTGACCCTCGCCCGAGGGACAGACTATGACGATCCGTATTGCAATCAACGGCTTGGGGCGCATCGGGCGCTCCATCCTCCGGCTTTTGGCAACAGAGAAGGGCGACGGGTTCGAGCTCGTCGCTCTCAACGATATCGCCGCCCCCGAACTTGTGGCTTATCTGCTGAAATACGACACTGTCTTCGGCCTTTATCCCGGAGAAGTCAGCCATACTGATGATGCTCTCATCCTGAACGGCCACCATATCCCGCTCACCCAACACCCCGATATCTCGGGCATTAACCTTAACGGCGTCGACCTGCTGCTGGAATGCACCGGCAAGGCCGATACCCGCGAATGGGCCGAACGCGGCCTCAAAGCAGGCGCGCAAAAAGTCCTTATCTCCGGCCCGTCTCCCGAAGCTGATCTGACCTTCGTCATGGGCGCCAATGACGCCGCCCTTAAGAACCAAACCATTGTTTCAAACGCCTCCTGCACAACCAACGCGCTGGCCCCGACGCTGAAACTGCTCGACGATCATTATGGCCTCGTATCTGGGCATATGACGACGATCCACTGCTATACGGGTAGCCAGCCGACGGTGGACGCCCCGCGCGGCGATATGGTCCGCTCCCGCGCGGCGGCTCTTTCGATGATCCCCACGACCACGAGTGCGGCCACGCTGGCAGACCTCGTCCTTCCCGACCTCGCAGACAAAGTTACCAGCCACTCGGTGCGCGTCCCCACCGCCTCCGTCTCCGCCGTGGATCTGATCGTGCAGCTTGAAAACTGCCCTGACACGGACACCGCCAACGCGATGCTCCGCGCCGCCCCTGCGCCGGTTTTCGCCCATACCAATGACCGCGTTGTCTCAAGCGATCTGCGCGCGCACCCTGCGTCGATCATCTTCGCCACACCCGAAACTTCGCGCGTGGGCAAGGATATGCTGCGCGTCTTTGGCTGGTACGACAACGAATGGGGCTTCTCCAACCGGATGCTCGACGTCGCCCGCCTCATGATCCCCTAGGCTTTCATCTTTGTAAAAATATCCCCGCGCGGAGCGCAAAAAGGCCCCCACCCGAAGGCGGAGGCCCATCATTGGTCAATCGCTGAGGTTACTTGCCCGGCAAGGATCCCTTGCCGTGACCGGTCAGCCCGCCGGACACCTCTTCGGTGGCCTCGTCGGAAAGCTCCTCCGGCAGGATCAGGTTCAACACAATCGCGATGAGTGCCGCAGGCAGCAGCCCGCTTGTCATCAGGATGCGCAGCGTATCGGGCAGATATTGCACCGCCCCCGGCTCAAGCTGCAGACCCAATCCCACCGACAGGGCAATTGCGAAGATCACCATGTTGCGGCGGTTCCAATCCACGTCCGACAGCATCGAGATACCGGCGGCCACGACCATGCCGAACATCACGATCACACCGCCGCCCAGCACTTCGATGGGCACGGTGCGAATTACGCCGCCCACCTTGGGGATCAGCCCGCAGATAATCAGAAAGATCGCGCCACAGGTCACAACATGGCGGCTCATCACGCCGGTCATAGCAATCAGACCCACGTTCTGGCTGAACGAGGTGTTGGGGAAGCCGCCGAACACACCGGCCAGTGCGCTGCCCAGACCATCGGCATAGGTCGCGCCTTCGATCTCTTTGTCAGTCGCCTCGCGGCCAGCGCCGCCTTTGGTGATGCCCGACACATCGCCCACCGTCTCGATGGCCGAGATAAACGCCATAAGGCAAAAGCCGACAATCGCCGCTGTCGAAAACTCGAACCCGTATTTGAACGGCTGGGGCAAGGCGAAGGCGGCAGAGCGCTCCCACGAGGTGGCAATGGCCTCGAACGACAGCATGCCGACGGCGAGTGCGTAGACATAGCCTGCGATCAGGCCGATCAGCACCGCCGAGATGGAGATCATGCCTTTGGTGAAGAACTTCAGCCCGAGCGTGACGAAGATCACCACAAGTGCTGCGGACCAGTTCAGCAGGCTGCCATATTCCGGTGTGCCGATGGCTGGCACGCCGCCTGCCGCATACTGGATGCCGACTTTGACCAGCGCCAGACCGATCATTGTGACGACCAAGCCGGTCACCAACGGCGGCAGGGCAAACCGGATCTTGCCGATGAAAAGCCCCAGCACCGCATGGAAGAGACCGCCGATGATGACGCCGCCGAAGAGGGCGGCCAGCGCGTCGACGCCTTTGCCTGCGACGAGTGGGATCATGATCGGCAGGAACGCAAAGGACGTGCCTTGCACGATGGGCAAAGCCGCGCCCACAGGGCCCACTGTAATCGTCTGCAACAAAGTCGCCACGCCCGCAAAAAGCATCGACATCTGGATCAGATACAGCAGTTCCGGAAAATCGGGTGAATTCGATCCAAACCCAAACCCGGCAGCCCCCGCCACGATGATCGCAGGCGTCACGTTCGAGACGAACATCGCCAGAACGTGTTGAATTCCCAAGGGAATCGCTTTGCCCAGACCGGGCGTGTAGTTCGGGTCCCGCAATTGCGCAGGCGTCCCTATGGACGTGTCAGCCATGATAAAACTCCTTGTCAGCTGTCCCATGAGGCCACTTCTGCGGCGGCTCTCACACATCAAGGGGCGTGGATCGTATATCCTTCCTCGAACCAGTGCTCCTCAAGGTTTTCGCCCTCGCCGATCCGGTCGACGACGGCAAATAATCCCGGTGCGTGCAGGGGGGTGCAGACCCCGTGCCACGTGTTCCGGTGAAAGTTGATGGCTTGACCGGGCGCGGTCAGAAAAGCCTGCGGCAGGCCGGGGGTGCCGTTGTTATCGGGGGCCACGACGACCAAAAACGGATGCTCGCTCATCGGGATGAACGCCTGACTGCCCAGCGGATGCCGTTCCACCATGTCCAGCCTATAGGGCAGGGTGCGCGGCTGCGCGTTAAACAGGCTGATGCCCACGCGCCCCGCTTCGGTCTCGACTTTGGCACGGTCATGAAACCGCCCGCACAGCCCCTCGTTAATCAGCAGATCCGGAGCGCCCGCGCAGTCCAGCACGTCCCCGAACGGTGCAAAGGCCTGCGCCGTTAAAGACTGTGCCACGATCATGGCAGCATATCCTTGAGGCGGTGCAGCGCGATCCGTTCGACCTGTCGGCAGGCCTCGGAAAACTCGGCGGCGCTGTTGTTGTCGATGCGCTTCTCAAACGCGGCAAGGATGCTGGCCTTGTCGTGATCGCGCACGGCGATGATGAAGGGGAAGCCGTGCTTGGCCACGTAATCGGTGTTCAATTGCGTGAACATAGCACGGTCTTCGTCGCTCAGATGATCCAGCCCTGCGCTGGCTTGCTCGGAGGTGCTTTCCGCCGTCAGCGCTTTGGCCGCCGCCAGCTTGCCTGCAAGGTCCGGGTGGGCGGTTAGAACGCCCATGCGCGCCTCTTGCGAGGCTGACCGAAACACCCGCGCCAGCGCGTTGTGCAGGCCGATGGCCGTGTCATGGGCTGGGCCTAGTTCCAACGCCCACGCGCCTTCGGCAATCCAGGGGGAATGCTCGAAGATCGACCCGTAAGCCTCTACAAAATCTCTTTTTTCCATCTGTGAGGGCCGCGCGAAGTGCACCGGAGGGTGCGTCTTCGCCCAGTGCTCTGCAATGTCGATCCGGCGCGCGAACCACACGCCGTCATGCCCCGCCGCATACTCCAGAAACCGCCGCAGCGCCTGAACCCGCCCCGGCCGCCCGATCAGGCGGCAATGCAGCCCGATGCTCATCATCTTCGGCGCGCCCTCGACCCCTTCGGCGTA
>CAKZXZ010000200.1 GCA_937883775.1 uncultured Paracoccaceae bacterium | reverse complement strand
AAGGCGTCTTCTTCGGCCTCGGGGGCTATTGCATGGCGATGTTTCTCAAGCTTGAGGCCTCAACGCCCGAGAACACGGCGATCCAGTCGACGCCGGGCATCCCCGACTTCATGGACTGGAACCAGCTGAACGCGCTGCCGTGGTGGTGGGAGCCGTTCAACAGCCTTGCCTTTGCGCTGTTCGCCGTCGTCGCTGTACCGGTTGTCTTCGCCTTTATCATCGGCGTCGCCATGTTCCGCAGACGGGTGGGGGGCGTTTATTTCGCCATCATCACGCAAGCCTTCGCTGCCATCCTGACGATCCTCATCATCGGCCAGCAAGGCTACACCGGCGGCGTGAACGGCATCACCGATCTGCGGACGCTGAACGGCTGGGATATCCGCACCAATGAAGCGAAAGAAATCCTGTATTATGTCAATGGCGTGCTGCTATTTGCCTGCCTCGCCATTGCGCAATTTGTGCGCAAATCCAAGCTGGGGCGCCTGCTAATCGCGATGCGAGATCAGGAAGATCGCGTGCGGTTTTCGGGCTATGACGTGGCCAGTTTCAAGATCTTCATCTTCTGTCTGGGGGCTGCTTTCGCAGGCATTGGCGGCGCGATGTTCACGCTTCAGGTCGGCTTCATGTCGCCCACGCTGGTTGGCATCGTGCCGTCGATCGAGATGGTGATTTTCTGCGCGGTCGGCGGTCGGCTGTCCATCGTCGGTGCGGTCTACGGCGCTCTGCTAGTCAACTGGGCCAAAACCTCGCTGTCGGAAAGCTTTCCCGAACTGTGGTTGCTTGGCCTTGGCGGGCTGTTCATCGCGGTCGTGATGCTGTTCCCGAACGGTCTGGCAGGCGTCTATTCCGAACATATCGCCCCGCGCATCGCGGCGTTGTTCAAGAAATCTGTCCCCGAGGCCAGCCCGAAACCGGCGGCCAAAGCGGCTGCGGAATAGGAGGCGGATATGCTTGGTAACAACCCAAATTACGTGCTTGCCGTCGAAGGGCTCACCGTGTCGTTCGACGGGTTCAAAGCGGTCGATGACCTAAGCTTTTACGTGGAACCGAACGAATGCCGCGTTATCATCGGGCCCAATGGCGCGGGCAAAACTACCGTGCTTGACCTGATCTGCGGACGCACGAAAGCGACGGCCGGATCGGTGAATTTCAAAGGCACCGAACTGCTGAATAAGCGCGAGGATCAGATCGTTCTGGCCGGGGTCGGACGCAAGTTCCAGACGCCCTCGGTCTACGAAGACCTCACCGTTTTCGAGAATCTTGAGCTGTCTTATCCACGCGGTCACAGTGTCTTTGGCGCGCTGGCTTTCCGCCGCGATCAAGAGGTCAAGGCCCGCATCGCCGAGATTGCCGAGACGATTTTCCTAAGCGATCTGCTGGACGAGAAAGCAGCATTTCTAAGCCACGGTCAAAAACAGTGGCTCGAGATCGGGATGCTGCTGATCCAGGACCCCGAACTGCTGATGCTGGACGAACCCGTCGCAGGCATGTCGGTGGCCGAACGCAAGAAAACCGCCGAACTGCTGAACAAGATCATCGCGGACCGCTCTGTCATCGTGATCGAGCATGACATGGGTTTCGTCGCCGATATCGCCACCCGCGTCACGGTTCTGCACCAAGGCAAGACCCTGTCCGAAGGCTCGATGGAGCGGGTGCAGAACGATCCCAAAGTTGTCGAAGTCTATCTGGGCCATTGAAGGAGACCCGCCATGCTGTCCGTTGAAAATTTATGCGCGGCCTACGGCGAGTCCGAGGTGCTGCACAGCCTTGATCTGGATGTGAAACCCGCCGAGATCGTCGCGATCATGGGCCGCAACGGGATGGGCAAGACCACCCTGATGAAGACGCTCATGGGCATCGTGCCGGAAAAGGACGGCGACGCCAAAGTGGGCGAGACGTCGATTGCCGGCATGAAGCCGCATCAGCGCGTGTCGTCGGGCATCGCCTATGTGCCGCAAGGCCGGATGATCTTTTCGGCAATGACCGTGCGCGAGAATATCGAGACCGGTCTGACCTCAACCGGATCAAAGACGGTGCCCGAGGATATCTATGAGCTGTTTCCTGTCCTGCTTGAGATGAAGTCGCGCCGTGGCGGCAACCTCTCAGGCGGTCAGCAACAGCAACTTGCCATCGCCCGAGCGCTGGCCAGCGAGCCAAAGGTTCTTCTGCTGGACGAGCCGACCGAAGGCATTCAGCCGTCGATCATCCGCGAAATGGCCCGGACGCTGCGCAAGATCCGCGATCAGAAGGGCCTCACGATCATCGTGTCCGAACAGGTGCTGAGCTTTGCGCTTGATGTCGCTGACCGCGTGATCGTGATCGAGAACGGCACCTTCGTACACGACACCCCCCGTGACGGCATCGATGAAGAGCGCGTCGCGAAATTCCTATCCGTTTAATCAAACCTGACCAGGAGGATACTACCAATGCCAGACACTCTTCAGACGCCGACCGCGTCCTATTCGGCGGACACGTTAATCAGGGTCAACCTCGACGAAAGCCCACACACCAACGAGAAAATCCACAACCGGTGGCACCCGGACATCCCGATTATCGAGTGGGTCGATCCCGGCGATGACTTCATCGTCGAGGCCTATGATTGGACCGGCACACAGATCGCGAACAATGATGACGCCGCCGACGTGCGCGATGTAGAGCTTCCACAGGTCCACTACCTGTCCGGGCCTATCGGTGTGCGCGGTGCCCAGCCAGGCGACCTTCTTGTTGTTGAGCTGCTGGATGTCGGGCCGCTGGACCGCAGCCAATGGGGCTTTAACGGCGTGTTCTCAAAGAACAACGGCGGCGGCTTTCTGCAAGAGCAGTTTCCAACCGCGCAGAAATCCATCTGGGATTTCAAAGGCATGTTCACGACCTCGCGGCATGTCCCCGGCGTGCGCTTTGCAGGCCTCATCCATCCCGGCTTGATCGGCACCTTGCCCAGCCGCGAGATGCTGGACACATGGAATGCACGCGAAAAGACGCTCTTTGACACGAACCCCACACGTGTCCCTGCATTGGCGGAACTGCCCAACACCCAAGCCGCACATATGGGCAAGATGACCGGTGACGCCCGTGATGCTGCAGCAGCCGAAGCCGCGCGTACACTGCCGCCGCGCGAAAATGGCGGCAACTGCGATATCAAAGACCTGTCCCGCGGTTCGGTCTGCTACTTCCCGGTCTATGTGGAAGGCGGCGGGCTTTCGATGGGTGACACCCATTTCAGCCAAGGTGACGGCGAGATCACCTTCTGCGGCGGCATCGAAATGGCCAGCTGGTTGCACGTCAAAGTCAGCATCATCAAGGACGGTATTGCAAAGTACGGCGTCAAAAACCCAATGTTCAAACCATCACCTGTCACGCCGAACTACGATGATTACCTCATCTTCGAGGGCATCTCGGTCGATAATGATGGAAACCAGCATTACGTCGATATGACAGAGGCCTACCGTCAGGCCTGCCTCAACGCGATCGAATACATGACCAAGTTTGGCTATTCGCGCGAGCAGGGCCTTGCGATCCTCGGGACGGCCCCTGTCCAGGGGCATGTGTCGGGTATCGTGGATTATCCAAACGCCTGCGCAACCCTGTGGCTGCCAACGGACATCTTCGAAGGGGACCTGATGCCCGGGCCGGATGGACCGACCAAGTATCTTGATGGCTCTGTCAACGTACCCGTCGCACCTGACCTGTAAATTGTTTCGTGCACGGCCCACGACCTGGGCCGTGCTCCCCTTTTTCGTAAAAGGATGATCCATGCCACTCTACGACTACAAATGCGGCGATTGCGGTATCTTTCAAAGCGCTGCATCCGTGAGCTGTTTTGCCGATCCCTGCACATGCCCGACCTGTGGCGCATCGGCACCGCGCGCTTTGACTGTCCCACAGATTTCGACGGCGTCGTCTGCGGTCCGGCGTGCCCACGCAATCAATGAGCGGTCGGCGCATAGTCCGAAACGCAGTAAGGAGTACGGCCTGAAACCAAGTGGCCAAAAAATCCGCAGTAAAGCTCTACAGCACTCGGATGGATCAAAGAGCCTGCGATCACATCGACCATGGATGCTTTCGCACTGATCTGATGCGCCCTCACCTTGGTGGCGCGCTGGTATCGCGGATCATCAACTCAGGTCGGACCAATTCGCCAGATGACGTCTCTTGCGAGGCTATGATCCTTTCAGCGATCATACCTGCGGCCTTTGCGCCGATCTGATTGGCGGGGATCCTGACGGTCGTCAATGCAGGCTCAAATGCGCGTGAGCCTTTGAAATCACCGATGCCGGTCACGCTGATGTCTTCGGGCACGCGCAACCCCCGCCGGGACAGCGCATGAAGCGCACCCCAAGCCAGCACATCATTCCCACAGATCAAAGCGGTGGGCGCATTGCCCTCTTCGATAAGTCGGTCAACCGCGTCTTTGGCGTCGCTGACGCTATAGGGTGTCTCGAGCTGGCGGTGTTTTGGCACGCGGACGTCGAATTGGGCCAAGGCGTCTTCTACGCCCCGCTGTCTATGGGCCGCACGGTCATTGCCGGTCAGGGGTGGAAACAGCATCGCAACCTCGCTGTGCCCCAATTGCCCGATATGGTGGCCGACCAGATGCCCGACCTCTAGATTGTCAGCGCCAATGCTGGGAAAGACTGTCTCCTGCGCATAGCTCCATAGCAGGACAGAGGGGATCCCCTGGCGCGTAAGCAAATGCAGGGTCTCGGCCTCGTGTTCGGTGCCGATCAAGGCCATGCCGTCCACCCGATGCTCTAGCATTTTGCGCGCAAGCGCGTATTCGCGTTGCAGGTCATATCCGTGCGAAGCCAGCAAGATGGTAAAGCCCATCCGCTCGATCGCGTCGGTAAAGCTTTGGATCAATTCCGCGAAGATCGCGTTGTCGACGGTCGGCACGATCAACCCAACTGTGCCACTGCGAATGCCGTGAATGGTCTGGGCGGCGCGGTTGCGAATATAGCCCAGCTTGCGCACCGCCCGGTCGATCTTTTTGCGAGTCGATGCTTTGACCAGTTCAGGATGATTAAAGCTGCGCGACACCGTTGAAGGGGATACTTTAGCAGCCCTTGCCACAGCGACAATATCGGATTTTTTGTCTTTCATCATAGGAAGTTATTCCCATTTTTGAGCATTAAAATGAAAACATTTGCAATACTATTTTCATCCCCTACGCTGAAGCGTCAAGCTACAGGTTTGCTTTGGGAGGAGCGCCTTGGAATTTCTGGCCTATTTTGGCGATGTCTTCACGCCGATCAATTTCGGCCTGCTTTTGCTGGGCACCATCGGCGGGCTGATCCTTGGGGCGACACCGGGCTTATCGCCAACCATGGCCGTCGCTTTGCTGATCCCCTTCACCTTCCGGCTAGAGCCTGCTCAGGGTCTTATCCTGCTCGGCGCGGCCTATACATCGACGGTCGCGGGCGGCGCGGTCAGTGCGATCTTGCTGAAAATTCCAGGTGCGCCTGCGAATATCGCGACCACGCTTGATGGTCACACTATGGCGCAAAAAGGCGAAGGGGCCCGCGCGCTGCAACTGTCCTTCCTCGCGTCGGCTGTAGGCGGGGTTTTTGGCGTGATGCTGCTGATCTTCTTGACGCCAATGTTGGCGCAATGGGCGCTGGCGTTTGGGCCGTCGCATTTGTTCTGGCTCGCGATCCTTGGGGTCACCGTGATCGGTTCGCTCGACTCCAGTTCGGTCGTTAAAGGCCTCCTTGCGGGATGCATCGGGCTTTGGCTGGCCACTATCGGCTTTGATGACATCATGGGCGCACAGCGCTTTATCTTTCATCCCAGCGTCTCGGGCGGTATCAACGTGATCCCAGCGCTGATCGGCCTCTTTGCGATCCCGCAAGTCATCACCATGTTTGCCAAGGGTCGCACGCGCTTGGATGCCGAAGTGCTAACTGTTCAAAAACACCCCATCAGTGACGCGTTCCGCGAGGTCTTCCGCCGGACCCGTGCGCTTGGCATCGGCACGCTGACCGGTTCCATCATCGGCCTGATCCCCGGTGTCGGTGGCCAGATCGCCGGGCTAGTGGCCTATGACCAATCCAAGAAGATGAGCCCCGAGCGCGAGAAGTTCGGCACAGGCCACAGTGAAGGTGTGATCGCGGCTGAGAGCGCCAATAACGCGATGGTCGGCCCCTCTTTGGTGCCGCTTCTGACGCTTTCGATCCCCGGCTCGCCCACCGCCGCTGTTTTGTTGGGTGGTCTGCTGATCCACGGGATTTTTCCGGGCAGTGACCTGTTTGACAACCACCCGCAAGTCGCCTGGACCTTCATCAATTCGATGCTAATCGGCCAAATTCTGATGTGCATCTTCGGGCTTTACGTAGCGGGCCTCGCTGCACGGGTTGCCCAAGTGCCCAACGCCGTGATGGCCGCTGTTGTGCTGGGACTTGCGGTGTTCGGCAGCTATTCGGTGCAGAACTCGATGGGCGATGTCTATGTCATGATGGCGCTGGGCACGGCGATGTATTTTCTCGAGCGGTTCGGCTTTTCCGCCGCACCTCTGGTGCTGGGTCTGATCCTTGGCCCAATTGCCGAGGCAAACTTCATTCAAGGCAGCATGATCGCCAATGCGACCTCCAGCGTGGGGCAGTATTTCTTCACTGGCGCGTTGAACCTGACGCTGATCGGGATCGTTGTCGCCTCCATCGCCTATTCCGTCTGGATGGAGCTGCGCAATCGCCGCTACACCACCAAAGACGACGCCGTCAAAAAGGAAGAGGCGCTGTCATGACCGACCTGCCCCGTACCCAGCATATCTTTGCCAGTGGCATCGTCGCCGCGGTCGGGCTGACCGTCGCCTATATCAGCTACACCCAGGAACCAGCTGCCGCCTTTCTGTTCCCGCGTCTGATCTCGACAGTGTTTGCGGTTCTAGCGCTTTGGACCTTCGGCAAGGCGCTGCTTGGTAAGACGAAAGTCGGCAATGGGCTGGATCGCCAATCGATGATGAATATCCTGCCTGGCCTCATCGTGGCATTGGTCTTTGTCTACTGGGCGGCTAAGGGCTTAGGCTTTTACACTGCCGCGACTGCCGTCTTTTTCATTCTGTTATCGCTCTATGATCCGGCTCCGCACAACGAGGCGAAAACCTGGATCAAGCGCGTGCTCATAACCGCTGGGTTTCTGGCGGTCATGTATGGTCTCTTCGCGATGCTTTTGAACGTCTTCACACCGCGAGAGATATTCTTCTGAACCGCAAAAGCGGCAGATTAACCCTAGGGAGGAGAAACCCATGAAGAAGCTACTAGCAGCCGCCTCAATGGCGCTGATGACGATGACCGGCACAGCTTTTGCGGACGGTCATGCAAACTTCCCCGAGCGTCCCATCATGATGATGGTCAGCTATGGCGCGGGCGGGGCGACGGACTTTCAGGCCCGCATCGTGACGATGACCGCCGGAAACGAGGACGCGCTGGGCATGCCCATTGCAATCATCAACAAGCCCGGTGCCGGAGGCCGTGTCGGCTGGAACTGGTTCGCCACGCAAGCCGAAGCCGATGGCTACACCCTTGGCGCCTACAACATCCCGCATTTCATCGCTCAGTCGATTGAAGGTGGTGTGGAATACTCTGCCGAAAGCTTTGAGCCGATTGCAAACTGGGGCGCAGACCCCGCGGTCTTCGTGGTTGGTGCCGACAGCGCGTTCAATTCGATGGAAGACGTGGTCACCTACGCCAAGGAAAACCCCGGTGGGCTGACCTTTTCGGGCGCGGGCCTCTTTGTGGGCCACCACATCGCCGCGCTCCAGCTTGAAAAAGCCGCAGGCGTGAAGCTCGCCTATATCCCCAACAACAAAGGCGGTGCAGGTGCGATGAAAGCTGTGATCGCAGGCGAAGTGCTGGGCGGGGTGAACAACCTCAGCGACGCATTCCGCGCGCAGGAAGCAGGCAACGTGAAAATCCTTGGCGTCTTTGATCTGGAGCGGAACGAATTTCTGCCAGACGTGCCCACCATGGCCGAGCAAGGCTTTGACATCGACAACGCCTCAGTGAACTTCCGCGGTGTGATGGTGCCCAAAGGCACGCCTCAGCCCATCATTGACAAGCTGGCTGCAACGGTGCCGGCAATGTTTGAAAACAGCCGAGTTGCAGGCAAGATGAAAGCAGGCGGATCGCCCATGCACATCATGACCCGCGACGAAGTGCTTGAAATGTGGGCCGCGCGCGAGGAAACCCTCAAAGAGCTGCTTGCCGATCTGTAAGACACCCCAAGGCGTCGCCCTGACCCAAGCGGGGCGGCGCATTCAACGAAAGTCTGCGCCATGAATGCCCTCGCCGATCCTCTGTCAGACCTCGACGATATCGTCTCGCGCGCGCGTACGGCGCAAAGGCGCTATGCGGCCGAGGGATCGCAGACCCGTTATGACCGCGCAGCACAGGCCGTCGGCTGGGCCATCATGGAACCTGCCCGTAACCGCGAACTGGCCGAGCTTGCCGTGCAGACCACCGGGTTGGGCAATGTGGCCGACAAGATCACCAAAAACCATCGCAAAACGCTGGGACTTTTGCGTGATATCCAAGGGGTAAAAACCTTTGGAGTTATTAAAGAAGACACGGCAACAGGTATAACCGAAATTGCGCGCCCAATGGGCGTGGTCGGTGCGATTGTTCCCTCAACCAACCCTGCTGCGACACCTGCCAACAACATCATCAACGCGTTGAAATGCGGCAACTCGATTGTGATTGCCCCGTCTCCGAAAGGTGTGCCCTCGTGCGAGCGGTTATTGCAGTTCATTCACGCGGAATTTGCCAAGATCGGCGAGGATTCCGATTTGGTTCAGATGATCCCCGCGCCGGGATCAAAAGAAAAGACCCAGCGGTTGATGGAGACCTGTGACAAGGTCATCTGCACTGGCAGCCAGAACAACGTCCACCGCGCGCAAACCTGCGGTACGCCTGCGGTTGCAGTCGGTGCGGGAAACGTCACTGTTATCATTGATGAAACCGCTGATCTGACCTCCGCTGCCGAGAAAATTCGTGCCTCCAAAACCTTTGACAACGCAACCTCATGTTCGTCCGAGAACGCTGTGGTGGTGGTTGACGCGATCTACGACGCCTTCATCGCTGCGATGTCTCGCGCGGGCGGCGCTTTGGTGGATGACGAGGCGCAGATTGTCGCGAAGCTGTGGCCCGACGGTCATCTCAACCGCGCGGTGATTGCACAGGACGCAGACAAGATGATCGCCGCGTTGGGCTTGAGCGATCGGGTGCCTGAGGGGACCGAGTATATCGCAGTGCCGACGACCGGTATCGGGCCGGATTTTCCACTGAGCGGTGAAAAGCTGAGCCGCGTTCTGGCGCTTTATCGAGCGTCTGATTTTGATGCTGCTGTCGCCACGACCTGCGCTTTGCAACTGCATCAGGGCGCGGGCCATTCGGTAGGCATTCATTCCAGCCAAGCAGAGCGCGTGATGCAGCTTGCCAAGACAATCCCCACCAGCCGGATCATCGTCAATCAGGCGCACACGTTTGCCACCGGTGGTGCATTCACCAACGGCATGCCCTTCTCGCTTAGTATGGGGTGCGGAGCTTGGGGCGGGAACGTCATCGACGACAATCTACATTGGAAGCATTTCCTGCAAAACACAAAAATTGTGCGAGAAATTCCGGCAAGAGAGCCAAAATTAGGCGATATATTTGCACAATACTGGCAAGAGGCCGGACAATGACGCTTGACGAGGTTGCGCCACCGACCGGCACCGTGCGCGACTGGCTCGATGCGCGTGCTACGGAGGGCGGCACGGCCATTGTCTTTCCTGAAACCAGCACGCAACTTGATTGGGCGGATCTGCGCGCCGCGGCGCGAGGGTTTGCCAAGGCACTCACCGCGAGGGGTCTTGGCAAAGGCGAAAGCGTTGCCGTTGTTGCGCCCAACAGTGCTGAGGGGATCATCGCGTTTTACGGCGCGGTCTATGGCGGCTTCCGCGCCACAATGATTAACCTCGCGGCCGGGCGCGACGCGATTGCCTATGCGCTGACCCACTCGGAAGCCCGCGTGGCTTTTGTCCATGACAGCTGTGCTGCTTTGTTTGAAACGGCCAACCCCGGCACGACTGAGGCGGTTGCGCTGCAATCGGATGTCACTGTCGATCTTTGTGATGTCACCGCAGGCGACCATGCGTTGCTGATGTATACGTCTGGCACAACTGGCCAGCCCAAAGGCGTTGTTCATACCCATGCAAGCTTGCTTGCTGGCGGTTGGACAACAGCGGTCGCGCACGGGCTCTCTTCGTCAGATCGCGGGTTTTGCGTGCTGCCGGTTTATCACATCAACGGGCTCTGTGTCTCTGTAATGGGCAGCCTTGTGTCGGGCGGCTCTTTGGCGATGGTCGGCAAGTTTTCGGCCTCGCGGTTCTGGGATCAGGCAGAGACCGGGCGCGCGACCTGGTTCTCGGCAGTGCCGACGATCATCTCGCATCTGCTGCATGGGGAGGCTGATCCGTCTGCGCGCTGCAAAGCAGCGATCCGCTTTGGGCGCTCGGCCTCTTCGGCTTTGGCGGTCGAAACGCAGGCCGCGTTTGAAGCGCGCTTTGCTGTGCCGGTCATCGAAACCATGGGCCTGACCGAAACGGCTGCGCAGATACTGTCGAACCCGCTACCACCCGCGACCCGAAAAATTGGCTCCCCTGGCATCGCTTACGGATGCGAAGTGACTATTCAGGATGCCCAAGGTGCCATATTGCCGCCAGGCGTCGAAGGCGAGATCGTGGTGCGGGGCCCCAACATCTTGCTGGAATATCTCAAGAACCCCGACGCCACAGCCGCCACCTTCCGCAGCGGCTGGCTGCGCACCGGTGACTTGGCAAAGATGGATGCGGACGGGTATGTGTTTGTCACGGGCCGCCTGAAAGAGCTTATTATCAAAGGCGGCGAGAACGTCGCCCCGCGCGAGGTGGACGAGGCGCTATATTCCCACCCGGACGTGATCGAGGCGGCGGCCTTTGCCCGCCCGTGCAGCAGTTATGGCGAACGGATCGAGGCTGCTGTGCGGATCCGCGAGGGCTCTGATCTGAGCGCAACGGCGCTGATTGCGATTTGCGAGGACCGTTTGGGTGCATTCAAGGCGCCGGACGCCGTTTATTTCATGGACGAACTGCCCAAAGGCCCGTCGGGTAAAATTCAGCGCCTGAAACTGGCTGATCTGATCGCGCTTTAGCGCTGCGCGCGCCGCAATGTGTCCTAAAAATCTCACGCTGTGGCCGATTGGCACTAGCGCCCGGATTCACCTGTGGGTAGAACCATTACGCCGGGGGGCGCAAATGGATGGGTTTTATGATGCGTCGCGCACTCCTGGGTGGTCTCACCTCTATTATGATGTTCACAACCCCGGCTTTATCCGAGGGTTTGTTCGACAGCCGTGAAACGCTGGGGTTCGGACGTCTTTTCAGCAATGACTTCTTTGGCGACGGCGAAGACCGCTGGCGCACGGGCTCTTACGCGGTGTCATGGATGCGTGGGCCAGAGTGGGGCGGCCAGCTTCCAGCAGGGTTTGGCGAGCTTATCGAATACCGCTTCCGGACCGAGATTATCGCCCCTGACAAGTTGAACCGGACCGTTCCCGATGACCGTCGATATGCGGGTGTGGCGTCGGTTGGCATCCACACTCATTTTGCGCGCGGCGCAGCTGAATTCTCGTTGGGTGCAGACGCTGTGTTCATTGGTGAGCAGACAGGCCTTGGTGAATTCCAGAAGAATTTCCACGAGCGCGTTGATGCGCCTGACGTCGAGATTCTGGACGATCAATTGGGCAATGACGTGTATTTAACCGGTCTGGCCGAGATGGGCCAAACAATCCGCGTGCAGGAAAACCTGACAGTGCGCCCCTTTGTTGAAGCTCAGGCGGGTGTTGAAACCCTTGTGCGGGTCGGCGGCGATCTGCGTTGGGGTCTTGTGGGTCAGAACGATCTATGGGCGCGCGATGTGACCACCGGCCAGCGCTACCGCGCGACCGAAGTCGATGATGCGTTCGGCATTGCGCTGACCCTTGGTGGCGATTTGGCCTATGTCGCAGACAGCGCCTATCTACCCGATGATGGCAGTGTTGAGCTGAAAGACAGCCGCCACCGTCTGCGCGCCGGTATGAGCATTCAAGGCCTTGGCCCATCGGTGTTTTACGGGCTGACCTATCTGGGCGAAGAGTTCGAAGAACAGGACGAAGGCCAGCTTACAGGATCACTCCACGTTAACTTCAAGTTCTAAGCGACTGACTCTGCAAGATTTCTCTTCCCAGACGATTCGCTTTTTGTTAAGCTAACGCCATAAAAAGAAACAAAAGGCAGGTTATCAGGCAATGGAAACGGGCTTTCGGGGCACGTTTGTCATCTCCTGGTCGCAAACAGAAACAGACGGTCTTAAAGCTGCACCAATAGACACCCTTGCAGTGGGTGCAACGTGGCAATGGACTGGTGAGCCGGTGCGGGTCGATGGCCCGGCTGAGCTTATGCTTCTGGATAGGGGCGAGGACGAGGCAAACCTTCGCAGGCGGGCCGCACGATCGGTGCGCCGTCTGGTTGGCGCAGCAATGACAGGGGTGTCATTGGATCAGATCGAGATTGACGAGCCGCTGATGGATAGCGGTTTTGTCGTCACAGATGGACGCCAGACATTTACAGTAACAGTGGTCGAGGTGGACGGCGCAAAGCCGCTCTTGATGTTCCTCAATCAGGTGCCACCGCGCGGACGCGATCTTTGGGTTGTGCATCGCAGCATCGACGAGACACAGCGCTCGCGGTCGGCAGAATTGGCGGGTGGTGTGATTTGCTTCACGCCGGGCACCCGGATCGCAACAGAAGACGGCCCGCGTCTGGTCGAGGACTTGCGCCCCGACGACAAAATCCTGACCAAGGATAACGGTGCGCAGCCGATCTTGTGGAAAGGGTCCCGCCGCATGACAGGTGCGCGCCTTTTTGCGATGCCGGAATTCCGTCCGGTCCGGTTGCGGCGTGGTTCGTTGGATGGGTCTGTGCCGGACAGCGAGTTGCTGGTGTCGCCGGAACATCGGATGCTTTTGAAAGGCGACGCCGCGCGCGCGCTTTTCAACACCCCCGAGGTTCTGGTCGCAGCAAAGGAATTGGTAAACGGCCACTCGATCATTCGGGATCGGTCCGTGCGCGAGGTGACATACGTTCATCTACTGCTGGAACAGCACCAGATTGTCTGGGCCAACGGGATCGAAACAGAAAGCTTTCACCCAGCCAACACCTCGCTTAGCCTCGTGCCGGACGACCAGCGCGCCGCGCTTTTCGAACAGCTTCCAGACCTTGAGCATGATCCGCATCTTTATGGCAGCTACGCCCGTCGGAACCTGTCGAAAGCGGAAACCGCAGTGCTGCTTCAGAACGCGGTTGCCTAATGCTCTGCGCGGGCCATTGACAGCCTCAATCCGCCCTGTATAAGCGCGGCTTCATTTGGTGTTGGTGGCCCCCGCAAGGGGATGCCTGTCGGCCAAGCCCATATGGGGCGACGCAAAGGACAGCACCTTTCATAACCTGAAAGGATCCAGATCGTGACCAAACGCACGTCTGCCAAGTACAAACTCGACCGCCGGATGGGTGAAAACATCTGGGGTCGTCCGAAATCCCCGGTTAATCGTCGTGAATATGGCCCCGGCCAGCACGGTCAGCGCCGCAAGGGCAAGTTGTCCGACTTCGGTCTGCAGCTGCGCGCCAAGCAGAAGCTGAAAGGCTACTATGGCGATTTGACCGAAAAGCAATTCCGCCGCATTTTTGCCGACGCCGAGCGTATCAAGGGCGATACTGGTGAAAACCTGATCGGCCTGCTGGAAAGCCGTCTGGACGCTGTTGTTTACCGCGCCAAGTTCGTGCCGACCGTGTTTGCCGCGCGTCAGTTCGTGAACCACGGCCATGTCCGTGTGAACGGCAAGAAGGTCAACATCCCGTCTTACCGCGTCAAAGAAGGCGATGTGGTCGAAGTGCGGGACCGCTCCAAACAGCTGGCGATTGTTCTGGAAGCCACCCAGCTGCCCGAGCGTGATGTGCCTGATTATATGGACGTCGATCATTCCAAGCTGACCGCAACCTTCACCCGGAAGCCCGGCCTGTCTGACGTGCCCTATCCGGTGATGATGGAACCGAACCTCGTCATCGAATTCTACGCTCAGAACTAATCTGAGCCTCAGATTTCCGAAAGGCCGCGAGGGGAAACCTTCGCGGCCTTTTTTGCTGCTTTCCTCAAGCGGAACCCCCCGCTACAACATCTGAAACTGGAGACGGAAATGACCCGCATCACACCGCAACCCGGCATCATGGACATCGCGCTTTATCAAGGCGGGGCGAGCCATGTGGACGGCGTCGTTGACGTGGTGAAACTCAGTTCGAACGAGAACCCGTTCGGCCCGTCGCCCAAGGCGATTGCCGCCTGTCAGGCCTCCGCTGCGGGGCTGCATCGCTATCCGTCCACCGATCACAGCGCTCTGCGTGGCGCCATTGCCGGGGTTTACGCCCTTGATAAAGAGCGCATTATTTGCGGTGTCGGATCGGATGAAATCATTCACTTCCTCTGTCAGGCCTATATCGGCCAAGGCGATGAGGTGATCCACACCGAGCATGGGTTCGCGATGTACCGCATCTCTACGCTTGCTGCCGGCGGCACGCCTGTTGAGGTGGCCGAGGACACGCGCCGCGTCGATGTAGACGCCATTTTGGCGGCCTGTACTGACCGCACAAAGCTGGTCTTTATCGCTAACCCGAACAATCCGACAGCCACCATGGTTGGGCTGGAAGAAGTCACGCGTCTTGCGGAAGGTTTGCCACCGCAAGCGCTGCTGGTTTTGGACGGAGCCTATGCCGAATACGTCCCGGATTACGACGGTGGGGCCGCTCTGGTCGAGGCGCGAGAAAACGTCGTCATGACGCGCACCTTCTCCAAAATGCACGGGCTTGGGGGCCTGCGCGTCGGTTGGGGTTATGCACCCAAAGCCATCATCGAGGTGCTCAACCGCATCCGGGGGCCGTTCAATCTGTCGACCACCGCGCTTGAGACGGCAGAAGCCGCCGTTCGCGACACTGATTATGCCGCGATGTGCCTGGCAGAAAACGCCAAGTGGCGCGAATGGCTCGCCTCCGAGTTGGACAAGCTCGGCATTCCATCGGACAAGTCCGAGGCAAACTTCATCCTCGCACGTTTCGCATCCGAAGCAGACGCCAATGCCTGCGATGATTATCTGAAATCCCAAGGCATCCTTGTACGCCGCGTCGCCGGTTACAAGCTGCCCAAGTGCTTGCGCATTACCGTCGGCGACGGCCCGTCCTGCCAACGCGTCGTTGCAGCGATCAAAGCCTTCCGTCAGGACGCCGCATGAACACGCCAATCTACAACCGCGTGGCCCTGATCGGGCTTGGCCTTATCGCGTCATCCATGTTCTGGGCGATCAAGCGCGGCGGTCTGGCAGGTACGGTGACGGGTTATGCGCGCTCAGCGGAAACGCGTGAGACTGCACGCGAGATCGGGCTTTGTGATGAGATCCACGACACTGCTGCGGCTGCTGTAAAAGATGCCGATCTGGTCGTTCTTTGCGTGCCTGTCGGGGTGATGGGTCAGGTCGCTGCCGATATTGCGCCCGCGCTGAAAGAGGGTGCCACGATCACCGATGTCGGCTCCGTCAAACGAGAGGTTATTGACGCGGTTGGCCCACATCTACCTGAAAACGTGCACTTTATTCCTGGTCATCCATTGGCCGGGACAGAGCATTCCGGGCCCCGTTCGGGCTTTGCGGAGCTCTTTGACAACCGTTTTACGCTTCTCGTTCCCGTCTCAGGCAGCGATGCTCAGGCAATCGCAGACCTGCGCGCGCTTTGGGAAGGGATGGGCGCCCGGGTCGAAGAAATGGATCCCGATCATCATGATCTCGTGCTTGCCGTTACCAGCCACGCGCCGCATCTCATTGCCTATACAATGGTCGGGGTGGCTGACGATCTGCGCCGCGTGACCGATAGTGAGGTCATCAAATACTCCGCTGCCGGTTTCCGCGACTTCACCCGTATCGCCGCCAGTGATCCGACCATGTGGCGCGATGTTTTTCTGAACAACAAGGATGCCACGCTCGAAATCCTTGGCCGTTTCACCGAAGAACTGTTCGCCCTGCAACGCGCCATCCGCACCGGCGATGGCGATCACCTTTATGACTATTTCACCCGGACCCGTGCCATTCGGCGCGGGATCATCGAGGCTGGTCAGGACACCGACGCCCCTGATTTTGGCCGTTCCAAGGTGAAAACTTAATGCGTTGGGCCTTTGCTCTGCTGTTGGCAGCATCTGCTGCGACAGCGGCGCCTGAGCAGTCCATTCGCCCCGAGGCCCGCCCGATTTCAGCCGATGCTGCCCAGATGAACAGCATAGTCGCTGGTGTTGTGCTTGCGCGCGGCGGGGCAGGGCCAATCATCTCGATCCGGCCTGATAACCGCCCCGCAAATCTTCACAAAGCCATGTCGCGCCGTGTCCCGAACGCAGGCGGCGGAATATGCAATGACCCGTCAATCCAAGGCGAGCGGATCGCGCCCATTCCGGGCCGTATTCGCGGCTGTGGCGTGCCTGAGGCTGTTCGCGTGCGCGCTGTGTCTGGCGTGGCGCTGACGCAAGCGGCAACCATCGATTGCCCAACCGCCATCGCTTTGCGTAAATGGGTCGATAAAGGCGTGCGGCCCGCCGTCGGCAACCAGGGCGGAGGCATTAAATCGCTACGCGTGGCCGCGCATTATGCCTGCCGCACCCGCAACAACCAAAAAGGCGCGCGGATCAGCGAGCATGGCAAGGGGCGTGCGATTGATATCTCGGCTGTCAATCTGCAAGACGGCAGCCAGATTTCGGTCCTGCGTGACTGGGGTGGGGGCCGTAAAGGCCGGGCCCTACGCGACATGCACCGCGCGGCTTGTGGGCCGTTTGGCACAGTACTTGGCCCCAACTCAGACCGCTTTCACCGCGATCATTTCCATTTCGACACCGCGCGCCACCGGGGCGGCCCTTACTGCCGCTAACGCAAGCGCAACACAGGTGCCGGCCCGACCGGGATCGGTCCCACGCTCATCAGCCCACCCCGAAAATTGAGCGTTGTGTTCAGAGATGTGCTGCTGCCCGAAAACCCCGCCAGCAGTTCCAAACCGCGTTCGATCGTTGGCGCGATCTCTTCGGGGATTACCCCGCCTGCGACCGCCATCTTCAACATCTCGCGCCATTCCGTCGCTTTGATGTCGATGTTGCCCTCGGGTCGGCCTTCCGCATCGACAGTCACCGCCCCGGTTGCGCTCAACTCCAACGGTCCCCACTGGGCTTTGGCCAACCGCAAGTCCAACGCCGTCGGTTGAGGCCGCCGCTCTTCAATTGCGGCGCGGTCCCACGGGGCATCGAAATCTGCTGTCATGTCCAGCTGCACAGTTTCTAAAGCGTCTGGCAGAATATCGGAGCTGTCAATGATATCAACGACCTGAGAGCCGGGCGTCACCCCCGTCGCTGCAAAGGTAATCACATGCGCTGTTTGCGATCCCTCATCAAGCCGCGTGTTGAAGACACCACTTTCGACCCGGCTTTCCCAGCCTTCTGACGATCGCAGCACAAGCCCATCCAATGTTGCGTCCATCGCTTCTAATGCAAGCGACGTGTTGGGCCGGAACCGCACGCCGGCCTCCATCACATCCGACAGAAGTGTCACGCGTTCTTCGGGGGAGGCGAGGGTTTGTTCGGCGGGCCAGATCACGTCAATTTCGGTTGGGCTTGCACTGGCAGCCTCCACCCGAAAGAGCGGCGCTTGCCAGGCCACACCCGTTTCCGGATCTACCAGTTCCAACGCGGTCACTTCGGTGTCAAACCGGCTTGGATAGCCAACTGTAGCCAGCGTTTCGTATTCCGCGACCCAGCCTTCTGCGCGGCGGTCATCAAACCACCGCTCGAGCCCTGCCTGATAGGCGGATTTGCCCGCGTACCAATAGCCGCTCCAGCCGGCGACGGCCAAAAACACAATGATCCCCAAGAGGCGCATGGAGGCTCCTTTCACATCAGCTTGCCCTCGTTTATAGGGCAGATAACAGGAGGACCAGCAAGATGACGCTATGGGTGTTCGGCTACGGATCGTTGATCTGGAACCCCGGTTTTGAAGTGGGTGAGCAACAGCTTGCAACGCTGCATGGCTATCACCGCAGCTTTTGCATGTGGTCGGTGCATCACCGCGGTACGCATGCCGATCCCGGTCTGGTGCTGGCCTTGGACAAGGCCGAGGCCGCGACCTGCGAAGGTGTCGCCTTTCGCGCCGCGGACGGCCATGAGGATGCAACCCTGCAAACCCTGCGCGAGCGCGAGCTCATCTCGTCTGCCTATCTCGAAGAATGGCTGCCGCTTCGCTTAGCCGATGGGCGCACTGTCGAGGCCGTCTCCTACGTCATTGATCCCGCGCATGAGCAATATACCGGGCCTTTGCCGCTCTCGAAACAGGCCGAAGTCATCTCGCGCGCCGTCGGCGGGCGGGGTCCGAACACGGAATACCTGCACAATACCGCCGATCACCTGGCCGAACTGGGCATCCACGACCCGGATATTGATTGGCTGTCAAAACACCTGAGCAGCCGCACGGATTAGGCTTGGTTAATTGCGGATCGTACCGTAGGTTTGCTGTAACAAAACAAGGTGTCAGGAGCGGACCACATGGCCCTAACCGACCTCGAGGCCGAGCCGTATTTTTCCCAACCCGTCAGACAGATTGTTCTGATGCTGACCGCCCTCGGGCTGGTCGGTGCAGGCGTTTATCTGGCCTTGCCGCGCATCGGTCCGGTCTTTTACGCGAACCCGTATTTGAACGGCTTCATCGTATTGGTCTTTCTGCTTGGTGTGTTGGCGTGTTTTTGGCAAGTGGTTCAACTGATCTCGTCCGTGCGCTGGATCGAAGGGTTCGCCTCCCAACGTCTGGGCTCTGATATCCCGCAGCCGCCCGCCCTTTTGGCGACGCTTGCCGCAATGCTGCGCACCAAAGGTGCGCGCAGTCAGTTGAATGCGACCTCGACCCGGTCGATTCTTGAATCCGTCGCCACCCGCATTGACGAGGCGCGAGAGATCACGCGTTATATCGTTAACCTACTGATTTTCCTTGGCCTTTTAGGCACGTTTTACGGGCTTGCAACAACTGTTCCCGCCATGGTCGACACGATCCGCTCGCTCAACCCCGAAGAAGGTGATGGCGGGGTTGAGATTTTTGGCCGCCTCATGGGGGGTCTTGAATCCCAGCTTGCCGGTATGGGCGTCGCTTTTGCATCTTCGCTTTTGGGCCTTGCGGGATCGCTGATTGTTGGCCTGCTTGAGCTGTTTGCAGGCCACGGCCAAAACCGCTTTTACCGCGAACTGGAAGATTGGCTTTCGACCATCACCCGCGTCGGTTTTTCCGCCGCCGAAGGTGAAAGCGGGTCCGAGCAGAACTTCATGGCGGGTGTTCTGGATCACATGTCCGAACAGATGGATGGCCTGCGCACGGTCTTTTTGCAAAGCGATGCCAGCCGCGCCGCCGTTGACGACAAGCTCACCCGGATGACCGAAGCGATGGCGCTTTTGACCCAGCAACTCGCAGGCCAGGACAGCCCCAACGCGATGCTTGCCCGCGTTGCCGAAGGGCAGGAGCGCCTGATCGAGCGGATGGATGGCGACGGTCTGGATGCCGAAAGCCGGATGCGCCTACGCTCTATCGATGTGCAACTGCTCAAGATTTCGGAAGAACTCGCCGCTGGGCGGCAAGATGTCATCAGCGAATTGCGCGCTGATCTAAGCTCTCTCACCCGTGCTGTGGCCGCTGGCCCGCCGAAAGACGGGACCTGACCGATGGCGCTGTCGCGTAGAACGGGCGCACGCTTTCAGGCGTCGATCTGGCCCGGCTTTGTTGATGCAATGACAGCGCTTTTGCTGGTACTGATGTTCGTGCTGACAATCTTTATGGTGGTGCAATTCATATTGCGCGAGACGATCACCGGGCAAGAAAGCGAGTTGGACGCGCTGTCGGTCGAATTGGCATCGCTCGCCGATCAACTGGGGTTGGAACGCGACCGCACGGCCGATCTGCAAACCCGCCTAGGGGCGCTTTCAGCAACGCTGTCCGACACGCGCGCTGAATCCGCCGAACGTGCGGCGACCATCGCGGCCCTCCAAGGCACGCTGGCCGAACGTGACACTGCGTTGGCCGAAGCCGAAACCCGCATCACCGGATTCGAAGCACAGGTCGCGGGCCTTTTGGCAGAACGCGATCAGGCTTTGGGCCGCATAACCGAGCTTGAAGGCTCAGAGGCAGAACTGCTGAGCGAACAAGAGCAGCTCAACCTTGCCATCGCGCAAACCCGTTCCGAGATTGACGCCCAGACCGAGGCGGCCCGTCTTGCCGCCGCGCAACGCGAAGCGCTTGAGGCCATGATCGCCGATCTACGTCTCGAAAACGCCGCCACTGCCGAAGCGCTTAGCGCGGAAGAAACGGCGCGGCTGACCGAAGCCGCAGCCGCCGAAGCCCTTCGTGAACGCTTGCAAAATGCCCAAACCGAACTGACTGCGATGACGCTTGCGCTTGAGCAACAGCGCCGCGAGGCTGAGGAAACGCTGACGCTGCTCGCAGCTGCCCGCGCCGCGCGTGACGAATTGACGATCACGTCTGAAACCCAACTGACCGAGGTAGAACGCCAAGCCGCGCTTCTTGCCGTCGCCGAAGCGGAATTGTCCGAAAAAGAGGCACAATCGCTGGAAGATCAACGCAAACTGGCTTTGCTCAATGAACAGGTCGCTGCCTTGCGTGGACAGCTTGGATCGCTGCAGACCTTGCTTGATGATGCGCGTGCCCGCGATGAAGCCGCCCAGGTTCAGCTTGATACGCTGGGCACCCAGCTCAACACTGCGCTGGCCCAAGTCGCTGCCGAAGAGCGCCGCCGCCGCGAATTGGAGGAAGCCGAACGCATTCGGCTCGAGGCTGAAAACCAAAACCTCGAGCGTTACCGGTCTGAGTTTTTCGGTGCGCTCCGTGATTTGCTTGGAACCCAAGAAGGTGTCCGCATCGAAGGCGACCGCTTTGTTTTCTCCTCCGAGGTCCTGTTCGCGACAGGCCAGGCGAGGCTTTCCGCTGAAGGGCGGACCGAAATTGCCAAGGTTGCCACGATCCTGAGCGAGGTTGCACAGGATATTCCCGATGCGCTCGATTGGGTGATCCGTGTTGACGGTCACACCGATAATGTGCCGCTGTCCGGCTTTGGCGCGTTCGAGGATAACTGGGAGCTGAGCCAGGCCCGCGCCTTATCTGTGGTGCGCTATATGATTGATGCTCTTGGGCTTCCGCCCGACCGGTTGGCGGCGAATGGGTTTGGTCAATACCAGCCCGTCAATACGGCCGATACATCCGAGGCACGTGCCCAAAATCGGCGAATTGAACTGAAGCTGACGGAAAAATAGCTACTCAACCGTCGCAGTGATCTGCGCGGTATCAATTGCCACCCCATCCCGGATCAGGCTGAGTGTTGCGCTGTAAACCCCGCTGGCCCATCCATCGGGAGGTCTGCGTTTGCCGACAAACCGAAAGCTCTGCGCTTGGGTCCGGCTCTGCTCGGCATCTTTTTGCAGAACGGCCCCATCCGGCCCAATAATCTCTATCCTGTAGCTATCGCCCGCCTGCGCACCAAAGGAATGAACCCAAACTGCGAGGACGTCCGATTGCGGCGTGAAAACCGTCAGGCTTTGCTGACCGGCTTTGATCGCGTCATACGCCGGGGGCGCATCGGCGAACCCCGCACGGATGATGCCACCGTTTTGGAACACGGGCGCTTCAGCCCAAAGTGTCTTTTCCTGTAGACCGCAGATACGCCGGCCTTCCGGGGCAAATGGATCAACGACCTGATCGTTTTTGCGTAGGGTGACATGCAGATGCGGGAACTGGGTGCGCCCCGAAAGTCCGACCTCTCCCAAAACGGCACCAGCGTCGACCCGCTGGCCCTTCTTAACAATCACAGAGCCTTGTTTGAGGTGGCAATACTGCGTCCGCCAGCCGCTTCCATGGTCAATCACCAGACCATTGCCGCAGTCGCGCCCCTCGATTTGCGCAGCACGGTCGGGCGTATAAATCACGTCTTCCATCCCATCGCGCGTGGCCACCACCCGCCCTGGCGCTGCAGCAAGCACATCAACGCCTGCCTCCATGATCGATAGATCATTGAGCGCAAAATCAGTGCCTTTATGGGTGTCATAGGTCAGCGGCCCGCACGCAAAATCCGAGGCCGAGGCATTCGGGTCATGATCCACGAATTGTTGGATATAGCAGGTGTCGCCCAGCGTGCAGTCAATGGGCCACTGTAACGAAAAATCGCTCGCAACCGCGGGGGCTGCGAGCGATATCAGCGCGATGGCGCGTTTTATCATTCCGCCGTGAGAAGCGGTGGCTTGTCACCCGAAATACGTGCCTTTTCAGGAGCTTCAAGGCGCAGGTCAATCTTGCCGTCCTTAACGCCAACCTTGACGATACCGCCCTTGGCCAGCTTGCCGAACAGCAGCTCTTCCGCCAGCGGCTTCTTGATATACTCCTGAATAACGCGACCCAGCGGGCGCGCGCCCATCTTGTCGTCATAGCCTTTGTCAGCCAGCCACTCGGTGGCAGCTTTCGTCAGCTCAAAAGTCACATTGCGGTCCATCAGTTGTGCTTCAAGCTGAAGCACGAATTTCTCGACCACTTGCAGGATCACATCTTTCGGCAACGCCCCGAACGAGATAACGGCATCCAGACGGTTCCGGAATTCTGGCGTGAAGGTCCGCTCAATCGCTGCCGTATCCTCACCCTCGCGACGATCCCGACCAAATCCAATAGCCGCTTTTGCTTGCTCGGACGCACCGGCATTCGAAGTCATAATCAGGATCACATTGCGGAAATCCACCGTGCGCCCATTATGATCTGTCAATGTGCCGTGGTCCATGACCTGCAGCAGAATGTTGTAGACATCCGGGTGCGCCTTCTCCATCTCGTCGAGAAGCAGCACACAATGTGGATGTTGGTCCACACCATCCGTCAACATGCCGCCCTGATCGAAACCGACATAGCCCGGGGGGGCACCGATCAGACGGGAAACCGCATGCTTCTCCATGTATTCCGACATATCAAACCGCAGCAGTTCCACACCTAGCGTGTCGGCCAGTTGCTTGGCCACTTCGGTTTTACCCACACCGGTCGGACCTGCGAACAGGTAGTTACCGATGGGCTTTTCAGGCTCGCGCAGACCCGCACGGGCCAGCTTGATTGCGGAAGACAGCGCATCAATCGCCGCATCCTGCCCAAAGACCACCCGCTTGAGGCTGGTTTCGAGATCTTTCAGCACCTCGGCATCATCTTTGGAGACGTTTTTGGGCGGAATACGCGCGATTTTGGCCACGACGGCTTCAATCTCTTTTGCGCCAATCGTCTTGCGACGCTTGCTTTCCGCCACCAGATGCTGGGCCGCGCCCGCCTCGTCGATCACATCAATCGCTTTATCAGGCAGCTTGCGGTCATTGATATAGCGCGCGGACAGTTCCACCGCCGTTTTGATCGCATCCGAAGTGTATTTGATCGCGTGGTGATCCTCAAAATAGGGCTTCAGGCCTTTCAGGATCTTTACGGTGTCGTCCACAGACGGCTCTGCCACGTCGATTTTCTGGAACCGGCGGCTCAGCGCGCGGTCCTTTTCAAAATGCTGGCGGAACTCCTTGTACGTGGTCGAGCCCATGCAGCGTAGCTTGCCACCCTGAAGCGCAGGCTTCAGCAGGTTGGACGCATCCATCGCGCCGCCCGATGTGGCACCGGCTCCGATAACAGTGTGGATCTCGTCAATGAAAAGCACCGCATCCGGGTGATCTTCCAATTCGGTCACGACCGCTTTCAAGCGTTCTTCGAAGTCACCGCGATAGCGTGTGCCTGCAAGAAGCGCGCCCATATCCAGCGAAAAGATGGTCGCCGATGACAAAACGGCAGGCGTTTCGCCTTGAACGATCTTGCGTGCCAAGCCTTCGGCAATGGCCGTTTTGCCGACGCCCGGATCACCTACCAGCAGCGGGTTATTTTTGCGGCGGCGGCACAAGACCTGCACGCAGCGTTCAACCTCGCTGTCGCGGCCAATTAAAGGATCGACATCGCCCTTACGCGATTTTTCGTTCAGATCGACGCAATATTTCGCAAGCGCCGATTCCTTTTGCTCACCCTCGGTGACGCCCGATACGGCCTCTTCCTCAAGCTCAGAGGCGCCGGAAACGGGGCGGGCTTCGCCAAAGGAGGGATCTTTTGCAACGCCATGGGCAATGAAATTCACCGCGTCATAGCGCGTCATGTCCTGTTCTTGCAGGAAATAGGCCGCATTGCTTTCGCGTTCCGCGAAGATTGCGACCAGAACGTTGGCACCGGTTACTTCCGTGCGGCCAGAGCTTTGAACGTGGATCGCAGCGCGCTGGATTACGCGCTGGAATGCTGCTGTCGGCACAGCTTCGGAGCCATCGACATCGGTGACAAGCGTCGCCAGATCGTCGTCGATAAACTCTTCGAGGGTTTTCTTAAGCGTCTCAAGATCGACGCTACAGGCTTGCATCACTTTCGCCGCATCCGGTTCATCAATCAGCGCGAGCAGAAGATGTTCCAGTGTTGCCAACTCATGACGACGGCTATTCGCCAGCGCCAGGGCCGAATGAATGGCTTGCTCAAGGGTATTCGAGAATGAAGGCACGTGCAGTGCTCCTCTGATCGGGGTCGTGGTGGGGGTCGAGCCCCGCCGTGACCGTGGCCTCTTAGTATTAAAGTTCGGTTTTTATTCCGAACCTTCAAGCGTTTTTTCTCACTAGTCCGTCACATTTTGCGTGAAGGAGCAGCAAAAGCCGGAAATCTAGACGTTTAGGTCTGCGTCATTGACCTAAAACACATCTTTGCGCGCACGGATTGCGGCAAAAACCTCTAGCGGCGTGTGGGTTTCCATGTCGACAGCGGCACGGAAAGCAGGATCATCCGCCCGAAGGAACGGATTGGTCGCTTTTTCCAGCGACAGGGGGTTGGGAACAGTGGGTTTATTTTTGGCGCGGCTGTCCGCGTCGGCGTCTATCCGTGAAATAAGCGCTGCATTTTTAGGTTCAAGAGTGATCGCAAAGGCGGCATTCGATGCACTATATTCATGCGCGCTGTAAATTGCGGTATCGTCTGGCAAAGCGCGCAGTTTCATCAGGCTCGGCCACATCATATCAGGTGTGCCTTCGGTCAACCGTCCACATCCCAATGCCATCAGGCTGTCGGCCGTAAAGGCCGCTTTGATTTGCGGCATGTAGAACGCGATATGCCCGATGGTGTGGCCTGACACATCGATGACCTGCGTAGGGATGCCGCAGGTTTCAAAATGATCGCCCTCTGCCACTTCAAGATCCAGCGGTGGCAGGCGGTGAGCATCAACACCCGCGCCAATGACGCGTGGCGTATCGCGATCACGCAAGGCGGGCAGTCCGTCAATATGATCCCAGTGGTGATGGGTCAAAAGCACATCCGTCAGTGTCCAGCCCTTTGCGTCCAGCACCGCTTGGATAGGAGCCGCTTCACTGGCATCGATCAATGCGGTTTGCTGGCTCTCCGTGTTGTGGATGAGAAAGCAGAAATTGTCTTGCAGACAGGGAATGGTGACGATTTCAATGGCCATGGTAATTGAACTGGCTCTTGTTATGGTTGGGTCAAGGATGACTGCAAAACTGGTGTGAAAAGGAACTCCGCGCAATGCATCTTGATGTGCTTGATTTGCGCAACTTCTATTACCGGTCGCCATTGGGGCGCGCGGCACAAAAGGTGATCCGCGACCGCCTGGTCGAGATGTGGCCCGAAGCCAAAGGCCAGACCGTGACTGGTTTTGGCTTTGCCGCGCCGCTGCTGCGGCCCTACCTGGCCGATGCGCGCCGGGTGATTGCTTTGATGCCCGCGCCCCAAGGGGTCATGCCTTGGCCTGCAGGTCAGCCCAACGTGTCGGTCTTGTCCGAAGAAATGTGGTGGCCGCTGCCCACAGGCTTTGTCGACAAGCTGGTCGTGATGCATGGGCTTGAGACATCCGAGAACCCGTCGTCCTTGCTGGACGAAGCTGCCCGCGTGTTGGGGCCGGGGGGCAAAGCGCTTTTTGTTGTTCCCAACCGTGCGGGCCTTTGGGCGCGCAATGACCGGACGCCGTTTGGGTACGGCCGCCCCTATTCGCTTGGACAGTTCGAAGCACAGCTTAAACGTCATGGCTTTATCCCTGAGCGTCATATCTCTGCGCTTTACCAGCCGCCGTCGCACCGCCGGTTCTGGCGCAAAACAGCGGGTTTGTTCGAAAGCGTCGGTCGACGTGGGCCCTTCATGGCTGGGGGTGTGTTGATGGTTGAGGTGGTCAAGCAAAGCCATCCACAGCAGAAACCGGGCTTGAAAGACGCAGTGAAAAAGCCGCTCAACGTGTTGGACGGGCTGATCCAGCCTGTGCCAAAGCCCGCTTACCGCGATGCACCGGGGCGCATCCTGGTTTCGACTGATATCGTATAGGTCGCGCTGCCAAGGCATAGCAGTGACGCGCCAAGCACACACAGGATCAAGGGCAGGACGCCTGAGAAGGTCGTCAAAAGCAGTCCTGACAGCGTCGACAATGCCGCGCCGCCAAATGTCACGATAGAGCCGGACAGACCCGAGGCCGATCCGGCCAGATCAGGCCGTACGTCCAAAAGCCCTGCGCTGGCCGAGGGAAGGATGATGCCGTTTCCCAATCCGATCGCGAAGGTAAAGAAGAAGAACCCCAGTGGATGGCTGATGCCCAAGCCCCATGTGACCAGCGTCATCGACATAAAGCCAAGCGTTATCAGCGCGCCCAGACGCAGCATTCGGAACATCCCGATCCTTGCCGCAAACCTGCCCGAGATGAAATTGCCGATGATATAGCCGGTCGGCGTGAATGCCATGTAAAGACCGACCGTCGCTGCACTTAGTCCATAGACGTTGATCCCGACATAGGGTGCGCCGCCCAGATAAGCAAAAAAGGTCCCTGCCGCGAAGGTTGAGGTCAGCGTGTACCCCCAAAACCGACGAGAGCCCAACAAGTCGGGAAAGTTGCGTATCTGCGCGCGCAGCCCAGCGCTTCTGCGGGTATACGTCTCGCCTTGGTCGAAATAGATCAAGACAAGCGCGATGATCCCAAAGATGGTCAGCGCATGAAAACTGGCTTGCCAGCCAAACGCATCGCCCAAAGCACCGCCAATGGCGGGCGCGATCATCGGGGCCAGCGCCTGGCCCATGGTGACGTAGCCCAAAAGGCTCGCAGCCTTTTCCCGCGCCACTTGATCGCGGACAATCGCGCGGCCAATCACAAAGCTCGACACGACTGCCGCCTGCAAGCAGCGAAATCCCATGAAGACTGCAAAAGACTGCGCAAAGGCGGCCCCGATCGAGGCGGCTATAAAAAGCGCAAAACTCCAGATCATGACAGGGCGGCGTCCGTACAGATCCGAAAGCGGCCCCAGCACAAGGATCGCAACGCCCGTCAACGCCAGATAGACGGTCAGTGTCAGCTGGATCACCGCATAAGGCTGCCCGAAGAACGACGCCATTTCCGGCATTGATGGCAGGAAAATGTTGATCGCGACCGATCCGACAGCCGCGGTCAGCACCAGCGTTGTGATGTGCGGTGGGCTCGACCGATCAAGGTAACGGGGGGCGGGCAGGGTGGTCATGCCTCAATCGCTAGAGCGTGCAACGGTGCTTGTCGAGGCCGCACCGCCCGCGTATGCCCGCGACACAACACGGGAGAGAGACATGACAATCACACGCACCACCCAATCCGAGCGCGCAAGCAAGATCGTCCAACATAACGGCGTGATTTACCTGTCCGGCCAGGTCGCCGCCGATACCTCCGCGGGTATTCAGGGCCAGACCCAAAGCTGCTGCGACAAGATCGACGCGCTTCTGGCCGAGGCGGGCAGTGACAAGGGGCATCTGCTGTCCTGCACGGTCTTTATCCGAGACATGAAGGACTTCGCCGCCATGAACGAGGTCTGGAATGCCTGGGTTGCCGATGTCGGCAAGCCCGCACGCGCCTGTGTTGAGGCGCGCATGGCCCGGCCCGAATTGTTGGTCGAGATTTGCGTGATCGCAGCCGCGCCCTGACGGGATCGGTGGACAATTGGCTCCAAGGAATCGCCTGTTTGCGCTCTCATAAGCGCCAGAAAATTAGGCAATCACAGGCGCATAGGGTCGCAGGGATGCGAAGCCCCTGAAAATAAGGGGTTTTGGGTATGCGGGCTTTTTTCGGTCGGAGGTTGCGGGGTCAGAACTGCTCTGCTACATCCACCACGATTTTGTAGTCCTGACGAAGATCAGGGTGCGCAATACTTGCCACGCAAGCCCGTATCGGCCCACATCCGGGTTGATATACGGGGTCACATAATAAAGTCGGAAGGGTGGACGTGTCCGAACCAGCTTCGATCTCTACTGGCATTGCCGCGCGCTATGCTACTGCCGTTTTTGAACTTGCCAAAGAGGGCAAGAAACTCAAAGCCATTGAAACCGATGTCGACGCGCTGGCCGCCGCGATGGATGAAAGCGCGGATTTCCGCGATCTGATCCACTCGCCCGTCTACAGCCGTTCGCAGCAGGAAGACGCGATCACAGCGATTGCCAAGAAGATGAAGCTCTCGCCCGTCCTCGGCAACACGCTGGCGCTGATGGCGCAGAACCGTCGCCTCTTCGTGTTGCCGCAGCTTGTCGCCAGCCTGCGCGCGCTGATTGCCGAAGATAAAGGCGAAGTAACGGCCGACGTTGTGGCCGCCAAGGCGCTGACCAAGACGCAGGAAACCGCTCTTGCGAAGTCTCTCAAGTCCAGCGTCGGTAAAGACGTCAAGATCAATGCGACCGTCGATGAAAGCCTCATTGGCGGTCTTATCGTAAAAGTGGGTTCGAAAATGATCGACACGTCGATCCGCTCGAAACTTGCAGCACTCCAGAACACAATGAAAGAGGTCGGATAATGGGTATCCAAGCAGCCGAAATCTCTGCGATCCTCAAGGATCAGATCAAGAACTTTGGTCAGGAAGCAGAAGTCGCAGAAGTAGGCCGTGTGCTGAGCGTCGGGGACGGCATCGCCCGCGTTTATGGTCTGGACAACGTGCAGGCCGGTGAAATGGTCGAGTTTCCGGGCGGCATCATGGGCATGGCCCTGAACCTCGAAAGCGACAATGTCGGCGTCGTGATCTTCGGATCTGACCGCGAGATCAAAGAAGGCGACACCGTCAAGCGCACACAGTCCATCGTGGATGTGCCCGCCGGTGACGAACTGCTGGGCCGTGTTGTTGACGGTCTGGGCAACCCGCTGGATGGCAAGGGCCCGATCAAAACGAAAAACCGCGCTGTGGCCGACGTCAAAGCGCCGGGCATCATCCCGCGTAAATCGGTGCACGAGCCGATGGCGACAGGCCTCAAATCCGTTGACGCCATGATCCCCGTTGGCCGTGGCCAGCGCGAACTTATCATTGGCGACCGTCAGACCGGTAAGACAGCCATCGCGCTCGACACCATCCTGAACCAGAAGTCCTATAACGACGCCGCTGGCGACGACGAAAGCAAGAAGCTCTACTGCGTCTATGTTGCTGTCGGCCAGAAGCGCTCCACCGTGGCGCAGCTGGTGAAGAAGCTCGAAGAGACCGGCGCGATTGAATATTCGATCGTTGTGGCAGCCACCGCCTCCGACCCCGCTCCGATGCAGTTCTTGGCCCCCTACGCTGCGACCGCCATGGCCGAGCACTTCCGCGACAACGGTCGCCACGCGCTGATCGTGTATGATGACCTGTCCAAGCAGGCTGTGTCCTACCGTCAGATGTCGCTGCTGCTGCGCCGCCCGCCCGGACGTGAAGCCTATCCCGGCGACGTGTTCTACCTCCACTCCCGCCTGCTCGAGCGGTCCGCGAAGCTCAATGAGGACAGCGGTGCTGGCTCTCTGACAGCGCTGCCGATCATCGAAACCCAAGGTGGCGACGTCTCGGCCTTTATTCCGACCAACGTGATCTCGATCACCGACGGCCAGATCTTCCTTGAAACGGAACTCTTCTATCAGGGTATCCGCCCCGCCGTGAACACCGGTCTGTCGGTGAGCCGTGTGGGCTCTTCGGCTCAGACCAACGCGATGAAATCCGTCGCGGGTCCGGTGAAACTGGAATTGGCCCAGTATCGCGAAATGGCTGCCTTTGCGCAGTTCGGTTCCGATCTGGATGCCGCCACCCAGCAGTTGCTGAACCGTGGCGCGCGCCTGACCGAGCTGATGAAGCAGCCGCAATACTCGCCGCTGACTAACGCCGAGATCGTGTGCGTCATCTACGCAGGCACCAAAGGCTACCTCGACAAGATCGACGTCAAGGAAGTGGGCCGGTTCGAGCAGGGCCTGCTGAACCACCTGCGCTCCAAGCACAAAGACCTGCTGGATCACATCACCAACGAGGACCCGAAAATCAAAGGCGATGCGGAAGACAAGATCAAAGCCGCTCTCGACGAATTCGCCGCAGATTTTTCGTAAGGGAGGCAGACAATGCCTAGCCTGAAGGACCTTAAAAACAGGATCGAGAGTGTTAAAAGCACTCGGAAGATCACCAAGGCCATGCAAATGGTGGCCGCCGCAAAACTGCGGCGGGCCCAGGAAAGTGCCGAAGCCGCACGCCCTTATGCAGAACGGTTCAACGCTGTGATGTCGGGTCTGGCGCAATCGGTTGGTGGCTCTGACAGCGCGCCCCGGCTTCTGGCCGGGACGGGCAGCGACCAGACGCAATTGCTGATCGTAATGACTGCCGAACGCGGTCTGTGCGGCGGCTTCAACGGCAACATCGCCAAGCTCGCCAAGACCCACGCCGCCAAACTGGTGGCCGAAGGCAAGACAGTCAAAATTCTGACTGTCGGCAAGAAAGGCCGCGACGCGATCAAACGCGACTACGGCGACAACTTCGTGGGCCATGTCGATCTCAGCGACGTCAAGCGCGTAGGCTATGCCGACGCACAAGGCATCGCGAAAGACGTGCTGACCCGCTTTGACGCTGGTGAGTTCGACGTCGCCACGATCTTCTTTGCAGAGTTCGTGAACGTGGTCACCCAAGTGCCCACCGCCAAGCAGATCATCCCCGCCAGCTTTGAGCAAAGCGAAGACGGTGAAGGCAGCGAAAGCACGCTTTACGATTACGAGCCCAGCGAAGAGGCCATTTTGGCCGACCTGCTGCCGCGCGGCGTGGCAACGCAAATCTTCACTGCTCTGCTGGAGAACGGCGCCTCTGAACAGGGTGCCCGGATGTCCGCGATGGACAACGCAACCCGCAATGCAGGCGAGATGATCGACAAGCTGACGATTGAGTTCAACCGCTCCCGTCAGGCCGTCATCACCAGCGAACTTATTGAAATTATCTCGGGCGCCGAGGCGCTCTAAGACCGAACCGGAGACACGAAAATGGCGAATGCTAAAGGCAAGATCACGCAGGTTATCGGCGCCGTGGTCGACGTGCAGTTCGACGATCACCTGCCAGAGATCCTGAACGCACTGAACACAGACAATGACGGCAAGACGCTGGTTCTTGAGGTCGCACAGCACCTCGGCGAGAACACGGTGCGCACGATTGCCATGGACGCGACCGAAGGTCTGGTCCGTGGTCAGGAAGTCACCGACACCGACTCTGCGATCACTGTGCCCGTCGGCACCGCGACGCTGGGCCGGATCATCAACGTGACCGGCGATCCGATCGACGAAAAAGGCCCCATCGAGACCGATGAGCGCCGCCCGATCCACGCTCCTGCGCCCGACTTTTCCGAGCAGGCAACGGAATCTGAAATCCTCGTCACCGGCATCAAGGTGATCGACCTTCTGGCCCCTTACGCCAAGGGCGGTAAGATCGGCCTCTTCGGCGGTGCCGGCGTGGGCAAGACGGTTCTCATTCAGGAACTCATCAACAACATCGCCAAAGTGCACTCGGGTCTCTCGGTGTTCGCTGGCGTGGGGGAGCGTACTCGTGAAGGCAACGACCTTTATCACGAGATGATCGAATCCGGCGTTCTGACACCGGACAACCTGACCGACTCCAAGATTGCCCTGTGCTTCGGCCAGATGAACGAGCCTCCCGGTGCCCGCGCTCGTATCGCGCTGACCGGCCTCACCCTGGCCGAGCAGTTCCGCGACGCCACCGGTGCCGACGTTCTGTTCTTTGTCGACAACATCTTCCGCTTCACGCAGGCCGGTTCGGAAATGTCCGCGCTGCTCGGTCGTATTCCTTCTGCTGTGGGCTATCAGCCGACGCTGGCCACTGACATGGGCGACATGCAGGAGCGCATCACCTCGACCAAGAATGGCTCGATCACATCCATTCAGGCCGTCTACGTCCCTGCGGACGACCTGACCGACCCCGCACCGGCAACAACCTTTGCGCACCTCGACGCGACCACGGTTCTCAACCGTGCCATCTCGGAGCTGGGCATCTACCCCGCCGTGGACCCGCTCGATTCCACATCGCGCCTGATGGACCCGCAGATCGTTGGTGAAGAGCATTACGGCGTGGCCCGTGACGTTCAGGGTATCCTGCAAAGCTACAAGTCGCTTCAGGACATCATCGCCATTCTCGGCATGGACGAACTGTCTGAGGAAGACAAATTGACTGTGGCCCGTGCCCGGAAAATCCAGCGCTTCCTGTCGCAGCCTTTCGACGTGGCGAAAGTCTTCACCGGCTCTGACGGTGTTCAAGTCCCGCTTGAAGAAACCATCGCGTCGTTCAAAGCCGTTGTGGCAGGCGAATATGACCACCTCCCCGAAGGGGCCTTCTACATGGTCGGCGGTATCGAGGACGTGAAAGCCAAAGCCGAGAAAATGGCAGCGGAGGCCGCCTAAATCATGGCAGATACGATGCAATTCGATCTCGTCTCACCGGAACGCAAACTCGCCTCGGTCACCGCGACCGAGGTGCAGATCCCGGGTGCAGATGGCGATATGACGGCAATGCCCGATCACTCGCCGGTCATCACGACCCTGCGCCCCGGTGTTCTGACCGTGACAGGCGCAGAGGGCACCAGCCGTTACGCGGTCACAGGCGGCTTTGCCGAGGTGACACCGGCCGCAACGTCGGTCCTCGCCGAACGCGCCATGCCTGTGGACGAGGTGACCGCCGATGTGATCGGTCAGCTGATCGCAGACGCAACCGAGGCTGCCGCCGCGGCGCCAGATGATACACGGGATGCAGCCAATAAGCTGGTTGCTGATATGGAAGCCTTGCGTACAGAACTGGATGTCTGATCGCTTTTGAAATATTGATTTGCCCCGCCACCGTGCGGGGCTTTTCATTTCTGAAACAGAATTTTGTAGAAGTCTTAAGGTTTTTGGCCCCAAAAAGGGTTTAAGATGAAGCGGCTAAGCGGACATTCGGTCGGAGTACAGCAGGGCGAGGAACTGTTGTTTTCAGACTATCAGAACGGGGGCGAGATGTGGACGGGCACCGGCCCGCGCGAGCGTCGCACACCTGTGATCTTTGACACGGGCTTTACAGATCCGCCGACCGTCCAGATCGCCATTTCGCTTTGGGATCTGGATCGAAACACCAATCTGCGTGCAGATATTCAAGCTGAAAATATCTCTGAAGCCGGGTTCGAGATTGTCTTTAGAACCTGGGCCGACACCCGTATCGCCCGTATCCGGGCCACATGGATGGCCATTGGTTCCCTGGCGTATTCAGATGATTGGGAGCTTTATTAACACAAAACGGCCCTCAAGGCGGGAGAAACCTTGAGGGCCGCTTTGGTAGGTGGTGGAGCGGTGTTATCGCGCTGCGCGCTCAGCCGGCGATGTGACGCCGAGATTGACCAGATCGCTGTAGTTCTGGGTCGAGATCACGTCGCTGCCCGAACCGGCTTGGCCTTTGATCTCGGCGGCAGATGTTTTGCCCAGATCGCTGGAGGTTTGCACGGTTGTGACGAAGTCGTGCTGTGCAGCCCGCTCGGCGGGGGAGGTGACGTCAGCGAAGGCAGGAGCAGCGGCGATGACGAGGGCGGAGATCAGAGCGAATTTCATGGTTTTAGTCCTTTATGTGTGTGTTGTGTTCAGTGTTTGCGTTTCGTGTGTTTGGAGGCTTGCGCTTCCGATGACAGAGAGATGGCATTGGAGGGAGGATCCGAAAACGCGCACGGTGATCTTGGTCTATGTGCGCGGGCGCACATCACACACCCGTGACGTGGTATTGCGTGATTTGGATAACGGACGCGTGAAGGGTGTCGCGTCCCGGATCAGGTCCGGGACCCCGAAGGAGTACAGCACGCCACACGCCGCAAAGAGGGCCCAGATCAGGTCCGGGGGCTCCCTCTTTACTGTGATCGCCTAAACATCACCGGCAAGC
>CAKZXZ010000199.1 GCA_937883775.1 uncultured Paracoccaceae bacterium | reverse complement strand
AGCGGCGCTGAAAACAGTTAATTTCGAAAGGGCGGGGTGACATTCCCCGCCCTTTTCTTATCTGATGGAGACGGTTGCATGAGGGCGCAATGACGTCATTCGATCCATATCTCGCGATGCGGCGCTTTGGCACCGGATTGGCCGCACAAAGCGCGCCGCCCGCCGATGCGGGTGCCCTTTTGGCCGATTTGGTCGGACCTGACGCGGTCGGGACAAAGTATAAGGTGCCCTCATCCGCACTGTACCGGGATCTTGATGCCGAAATTGTCCGGTTGCGCCGGGCCAAGCGCGCGTCGGAGAACCCCGCCAAGATTGAGCGATTTGACGCGCAGACAAGTGCCGCAAAAGCGCAAGCCGGCGCGCTGCAGCTTGCCGCTGTCAAGGCGCGGGTTGCGCGGGGTGTTGCGGCTCCGATCGGATTTCGCGAGCGGCTTGAATGGTTCTGGGCCGATCATTTTACGGTTCGCTCGTTAGGTGGCATCTCGGGGCGCGCGCTGAGCGCGTTCTCAAACGAGGCGGTGCGCCCGCATGTGACGGGCCGCTTTGCGGATCTGCTGAAGGCCGTTGTTGTCGAGCCGCTGATGCTGCGATCGCTGGATCAGGACCGCTCTGTCGGGCCAAACAGCCCGTTTGCCAAGCGCCGCGGGATGGGCCTGAACGAAAACTACGCCCGCGAGCTGATTGAGTTGCACACGCTTGGCGCTGACGGCAGCTATACCCAGACGGATGTCGTTGAATTGGCGCGCACTTTGGCGGGGCTGACGGTTTCAAAGGGCCGTTTTGTCTGGGAAAAGCGCCGTGCAGAGCCCGGTGACAAGCGTGTTTTGGGCCAGGTTTACGGGGCCGCTGAGGACGGATTGGACGATGTTTTCGCCGTTCTTGAGGATCTGTCGACACATCCTGACACTGCCCGGCATCTGGCGCGCAAGCTGGCGGTGCATTTTGTCTCGGACACGCCGGATCCCGGCCTGATGGCGCATATGGCTGCCCGCTACAGCGCGTCGAAGGGCGATCTGACGGCGCTTTATGCCGGCATGATCGAGCATCCTGCCGCGTGGGATCTTGCGGGCAATGTGAAGTGGCCGTTTGAGTATCTGGTGTCCGGGATCAAGGCGCTGGGCGTCGCGCCTGCGCGCATTCTGGCTGCGAAACGTCGCGATGTTCGGCGTGGTTTGATGGTGCCCCTGCGGCTGATGGGGCAGGATTATCAGCGCCCGGTTGGCCCGGATGGCTGGGCCGAAGAGGATGCTGCCTGGATCACCCCGCAAGGCATCGCAGGGCGCATTCAATGGGCGATGAACGCGCCGGATGCGCTGACCGAGCGTTTGCCTGATCCGCGTGACTTCCTTGAACACGCGCTGGGTCCAACGCCCCCCGAGGCCGTTCGGTTTGCCGCGTTCAACGCCGAAAACCAGCGCGAAGGCGTTGGTCTGATCCTTGCGTCGGCAGCGTTTCAGAGGCGGTGAAGCTATGATGGACAGACGCTTGTTTCTAAACGGAGTTTTAGGCTGTTCGCTGGCAGCGAGCCCTTTGGTGACGCCTGTCACGCTGGCGTCGGCCCCGTGGGATACCCGATTGGTTGTCTTGATCTTGCGCGGTGCGATGGACGGGTTGGATGTCGTACAGCCGTATGGCGATCCGGCATTGGCCAAACTGCGCCGCACCTTGCTGACCGGCCCGGAGAATGGTGCGCTTGATCTGGATGGGTTTTACGGTTTGCATCCCGGTTTGACCGGGCTCAAGCCGCTGTGGGATGCAGGGGAGATCGCCTTTGCCCATGCCGTCAGCACGCCTTACCGCGATGCGCGCAGCCATTTTGACGGGCAAGATCTGCTTGAGGCGGGCACCGGCATGGATGTGCCGCGCGCGGCCCGTGTGGATGGGTGGCTGAACCGTTTGTTGCAGGATGTGCCCGGGGTGCATTCAAAAACCACCTATGCAATTGGTGTCGACGAAATGCTGGTGACACGCGGCGCGCAAGAGGTGTCGCGCTGGTCACCAGACGCGCGGTTGCGATTGTCGCCGCAAGCGCAGCGTCTTCTGGAGCTGGTGTATCACGACGATCCTTTGTTCCGCGATGCCGCATTGGAAGCGATTGATATCACCCAACGCCTGAGCGAGGCGCCGGAGCTGGCCCCGGTTGAGGACGCCCCGATGATGGACGGAATGGTGCCGGCCGCACGGGGCAAAACCGCCGCCCGCGTCGCCGAGTTTGCCGCCGCCCGCTTGCGTGAAGACACACGTATTGCTGCGTTTTCGGTCAATGGGTGGGATACTCATGCCAGACAGGGCACCACGATGGGTCGTCGCTTGGGCGGTCTTGCCAACACCATCGGCATTTTGCGCGAAGATCTTGGAGCCGAGATTTGGGGCAAGACGGCCGTGTTGGCGATGACGGAATTTGGGCGCACGGTGCGTGAAAATGGCAGCAAGGGCACCGATCACGGCACTGCAGGTGCGATGATCCTCGCGGGTGGCGCGATCCGGGGTGGCAAGGTTTATGGTGACTGGCCCGGCCTGGACGACAGCGCGCTTTATCAAGGGCGCGATTTGATGCCGACGCGGGACGTGCGGGCCTATGCAGGCTGGGTCATGCGGTCGTTGTTCGGGCTGAAGGCCAGTCAGATCGAGCGTCGTGTTTTCCCCGGCCTCGATCTGGGGACCGATCCTGGTGTTGTTCTGTAGCGCTTAGGATTTGATCTGTTCGATGATCTCGTTCGGTTCGATATCGTCAATGACATCTGTCGTGCTTGAGGCGACGGTGCCAGTGCTGGTTCCGACGCTGATCGCCACTGCGACGCCAAGAAACACCAAACCGGCGGTCAGAACGAGCCAATCCACTGTCGCGTTACCCGCATCGTCGGACGCAAACTTTTTCAAAAGGCGTTCCATAGGTCTTCTCCTCAAAAGACGCCCAAGGCTTCTGCCGGGCGATTGAAAGGAGATGTGACGCCGAATTGGGGCAGATTTGCGGAAAAGGCGCAGCCATTCAAAGACCGTTTCGGGGTCGCTTCGGGACAGATCGGGTGGACAAAGGGGCGGGCGATGTGCAGGGCTTTGCGCATGACGACTGTATCTGATCCGCGCCCCATTGGCGCTGCGTTGCCGAACTGGGCCCCGCCTGTCCGCCCCGGGCCTGCGGTGATGCAGGGCGACTATGTTCAGCTTGAACAGCTGGACCCGGCCCGCCATGGCCCCGCGCTTTTTCGCACGATGGCACAGGTTGACAGGGTGTGGACTTACTTGCCCAAAGCCACGTTCGTGCAAGAAGAGGTCTTTATCGCGCATTTGGCTGAAATAACGGCCGATCCGGCAAAACACGTCTTTTACGCGATCACACCTGAAGGATTTTGCGAGCCTCAGGGCTTTTTCTCGTACTACACCATACAGCCGGAGGCCGGCGCGATTGAGTTGGGGTACGTGGCGCTTGGCCCGGCGATGCAGCGCAGCCGGGCCGCGACGGAGGCGACATTCCTGATGATGGATTGGGCCTTTGCCGCGGGCTATCGCCGGTTTGAGTGGAAATGCGACGCCTTGAATGCCCCGTCGCGCAAGGCGGCCGCGCGCTTTGGCTTTGCGTTTGAAGGCGTGTTTCGGCAGGCCACTGTCGTCAAGGGGCGCAACCGCGATACGGCGTGGTATTCCGTTATCGACACGGAGTGGCCGCCGCTTCGTGTGGCGTTCACAGACTGGCTGGCTGCCGAGAATTTTGACGCAGCCGGTCAGCAGCGCCGATCGCTGTCGGCACTTACCGGGGGCTAAACGATCTCTTCCGAGATCATCCGGTCCTGCACAAGGCCACCAAGTTCAGCCATATTCGCAGCAACCGACTGGCCAAGAACACGTTTGGCGATCAACCGGTCTGCGGCCTGTTTAAGCGCCTCGTCGCCCGCGCTTGAGGCGACACCTGCCAGAAACTGCCCGATATAGTCGGCCAGCGCTGGTTCATAGTCGGTCGATAGCAGGTCGGCAACATGCGCCATGTCATCACGATATGAAATCGGATCGGGCGTGATGCGTTCATCGCTAAGCACACGTGGGCCGGCTGGGCGCCGTTCGGGGGGCAGAAAGCTGAGGATGGTTTCCTGGAAATTGGCAAGGCTGGCAATCGGCTTGGCCATGAAACCATCCGCGCCGGCCGCCATGCTGCGGGCTTCGGCCCCGTCATCGCCGCTGGTGCCCAGAATGACCTCGACCCGCGGTGTGGCATGGGCCAACTCGTTTATCAGTTCGGCCCCAGACCCGTCCGGCAGACCCAGATCCACAATGACGACGCTGGGGCGGTAGACCTGCAGATGCCGCCTGGCCGACCGCAAGCAGTCGGCGCGCCGGATCCGCGCGCCGGAGCGCAGGCACAAGAGGCGCATTGCTTCGCAGGCAAAACGGCTGTCTTCAACCACCAGCACCGTCAGGCCCAGCAGGGGACGTGCGGCGGTTGGGGGGCGTGTAAGTACAAAGCTGTCAATATCGTCCATTTCGGGGCTCCTCATACCGAGTCGCACATAATAGACCCGTTTATGCCTAACAGGGCGTTAACGCCGCATGTCCTTGCGTCCCATCGCGCGCGCCTTCATAACATTCCGCAACGCAGCAACAGGAGCTTTGCCATGATCGGTCGCCTTAACCATGTCGCTATTGCGGTCCCGGATCTTGAGGCCGCCGCAAACCAGTATCGCAGCACGCTGGGTGCGCAGGTGGGCGCGCCACAGGACGAGCCGGATCATGGTGTCACGGTCATCTTCATCGAGCTGCCCAATACCAAGATCGAGCTGCTTTATCCGTTGGGCGAAGACAGCCCCATTGCAGGCTATCTTGAAAAGAACCCTGCCGGTGGCATCCATCACATCTGCTATGAGGTGGATGATATCCTGGCGGCCCGCGACAAGCTGAAATCCGAAGGCGCGCGTGTGCTGGGCACGGGGGAACCCAAGATCGGTGCGCATGGCAAACCGGTTCTCTTTCTGCATCCCAAAGACTTTAACGGATGCCTTGTTGAGCTAGAACAAGTGTAGGGCGCACGCCCGCGTTCGCTTTTTCAAAATATCCCCGCCGGAGGCTCCGACGGGGGCCATTCAGCCCGAAAGGGGCCTTGTCATGTCGATCACATCCGCCATCGTCCTTTTCGCCGTGATCTGGTTCATGGTGCTTTTCATCATCCTGCCCTTGCGCATGAAAACCCAAGGCGATGTCGGAGAGATTGTACCCGGCACCCATGCGGGTGCGCCTGCGGATGCGCAGTTGGGCAAACGGGTCAAGATCACCACAATGATCGCTTTCCCGCTGTGGCTTGTGATCGCGGGCACCATCCTGTCGGGTGTGATTACTGTGCGCGACCTGGATTGGTTCGAGCGGATGTCGACGCCGGAAGTGAGTGGAACAGATGGGTAAACGCCGCAGCTCCCAGCACCGGCACCAACAGGTTCACAATCGGGATCGATAGCGGGATCGCCATCAGGCTTCCCGTGAACCAGACCCGCCCGCGATGGGTTTTGCGCAGCTGATCGGCGTCCTTGCGGGACATGCGGCGGATCGCGACCATCTGGAAATATTCGCGCCCCAGCAGAAAGCCGTTGAGGCTCCAGAAGATCAGCGGCGCGAAGGGTGTGAAAAAGATATAGAAGATCAGCGCCACAAGATTTGCGCCGACAATCACGCCCAGAAAGCGGATCGTATCGCCGATGATTTCGGTGACCGGGGTGCGGCGCGCGGGGCCAAGGGCCGGATAATGGTCGTCTTCAACGGCTTGGGCCACGTCATCCAGAAATATGCCGGTCATGGCGGAGGCAACTGGCACCATCAGGAACGCGGACATCGCGATCACGAGGGGCACCGCGCTCCAGTTCAGGACGTTGTCGATCCAGGTGATGGTCCCAATCCAAGGCAAGGTAAAGCTGTCGGGCATGATCGCGCCCACAAACCACAAGAAGGCGGCCGAGATCACAAAAAGCGTCGCAACCGCGAGGCCGATCCCTTTGAAAAGCACCTTGCGGAAACGCGGATCTCCGAATTGGCCGAGCGCTGCGAGGATTGGGGACATTATTCCGACATCCATTCTGTGATCCGTTCAAGATCCGGGCGCGGACGATCTGGTGGGGTATGGGGTGCGGTCCCGATATGGATGATGCCTGCGATCTTTTCTGACGGGCTCAGGTTGAACGCATCGCGTCCAAATTCTGGGTAGTGTGAGGACCAGCCTGACAGCCAATTGGCCCCCCAACCAGCCGCGAGGGCTGCGTTGAGCAGCGCAAGGCAAACAGCGCCTGCCGAATAGATCTGTTCGATCTCGGGGATCTTGTCGGATATTTTCGGAGAGGAGATCACAGCCACGGCGAGGTGGCTTGAGCCATAATGCAGCATGTTGCCTGCGATCTTGTCTTCGGCAATACCGTGCTTTGCGCCCAAAGGCGGGATCAGGGCGGCGACACGTTCCAACGCCGGGCGTTCCAGCACGATAAAGCGCCACGGCTCCAGTTTGCCGTGATCGGGTGTGCGCGCGGCAATATTCAGCAATTCGCGCAGCGCGTCCTGCGATGGCACCGGTGTGGTCAGTGTTTTGCCCGGGCGGGAGCGGCGGGTTTTCAGAAATTCGAGGGCGGCTTCATTGCGGTCAGAATTGGAAACAAGGGACATGCTGTCTCGCTTTATGTTACGATTATTTACATTTGGGCATGTGGCGGATGGCTGCAAGGGCTGTGATGGTATAAATGCAGCTTGGCCGGCTTTCGCAAGAGGTAAGCGCGGCGTAGGGTGCAGTTATGAAACGTCTTCTTCGCAACGTATTGCTTGTCTCATTGATTGTTCCGCTGTTCGCCTGCGCCGCACAGCTCAACTTTTCGGGGCGTCAAGCGGTGCCTGAAAAGCCAAGCGGTGCTTTGCGGGTCGCGACGCTGAACGTGCATTACATCGTGCTGGCACGGGCTGACGGCCCCTGGTCGGTAAGTGACTGGGAGCGACGCAAAGGCCCGATGGATGCGGCCGTGAAGACGGTGGATGCGGATGTTTTGGCTTTGCAGGAAGCGGAGAGCTTTGGCGGCGGGTCGATGGCCACGCAGAACCTGACGCTGGACTATCTGCTGGCGCAAAACCCTGAGCTCAGGGCTGCAGCGGTGGGGGATCCTGAGCTTTTCCCGATCACCCAGCCCATCCTTTACCGCACAAATCGCTTAGCGGTCGAGGATCAGGGCTGGTTCTTCTTCTCGGAGACGCCAGAGGTGATCTACTCGCGCACCTTCAACGGATCGTGGCCCGCTTTTGCCTCGTGGGCACAGTTTCGGGATCGCGACACAGGCGCCTTGTTCCGCGTTGTGAATGTGCATTTCGAGTATCGCAGCAGGTCGAACCGGCGACAATCCGCGGCTTTGGTGCGCGACCGGATTGCACCTTGGGTCAGCGCCGGGGAGGAGGTGTTCGTGGTCGGTGATCTGAACGCGCTGCGCGGTTCAGCGACCCTTGGGCTGATCGAAGAAGCGCGGATTGCCTTCGCGCCCGTGCGTGGTGCGACTTATCATTTCAACCGTGGTCTGAACCTTTTTGGGGCGATTGACCATCTCGGGCATACGGACGGGATCGCGCTTTTGGCTGATCCCGTTGTGTTACGCGAACGGTTTAACGGCGAATGGCCGACGGATCATTATCCGGTCTTTGGCGATTTTCAGCTGCGCTGAAGCGCGTCTTTCATGGCCGTGATCTGATCTGCGACGAAGCGATTGAATGCGTCGTCCGGCTGGCGCTGCATATAGGCATCGCCCCAAGGATCAGGCGCGTTGATCGGGCTGCCGGACATCTGTTGCAGAACGGCGTGGCCGCAAAACGGCACGTAGACCTCGGAATAGCCGCCTTCATGGGCCATCATCAGGCGGCCCTCGCATATCTCATCGGCCAAGGCGCTGACTTGGCGGGTCATGGCGCGGAAGGTTTCGACCGTGGCCATCATACGGCCCAGCGGGTCCACGGGGGCGGCGTCAAAGCCGCTGGCGATGACGATGATGTCGGGCGCATGGGCGCGGATGGTGGGCAGGACGAGGCGCTCCATCGTATCAAGATACGCGACATGGCCTGCGCCGGGGGGCAGCGGGATGTTGAGGTTTGCGCCTTCACCTTTTCCGGTGCCGCGGTCCGCAAAGGCGCCCGTGTCGATGGGGTAATTGCGGTCCTGATGGATCGAGATTGTCAGGATATCGGCGCGGTCATAGAAAATCTCTTCTGTGCCATTGCCGTGATGCACGTCCCAATCCAGAACAGCGACTTTCAGGTCGGGCCGCGTGGCTTTCGCGGCCTCAATCGCGATGGCGAGATTTGCCATCAGGCAGAAGCCCATCGGGTCGTCGCGACGGCAGTGATGGCCGGGCGGACGCGAGAGGGCGTAGGCGTTTTTATGGGTGCCATTCAGGACATTCTCAAGCGCTGTGACAGCAAGGCTCGCGGATTGCGCGGCGAGCTCATAGCCGCCTTGGGCGAACGGCGTGCGCTGGCCCAGCTCACCCCCGCCTGCATCAGACATTTCTTTGAATTCAGTGAGATAGCTTTGCGGATGTACGCGAAGCAGGTCTTCGGTCGGGGCTTCCGGCGCGCTGTGAACGCTCAGATCATGGATCAGGCCAGTGACATCGAGCAGGTTTTTCAGACGGCGCTTTGTCTCAGGGTTTTCGGGGAGCGCGCCAGCAGCCAATGGCTGGACGTTGCCGCCGATGGGCAATGTGAAGGCGTAGTTGCCGCCTGCATGCCAGAAGCAACGCTCGCTCCAGTAGAAACCTGTGGTCATGGGGGGATCCCTTCTGTGATCGTGAGAGGCCCCGGATCAAGCCCGGGGCGGGGGTTGAAGGCCTAGCGTACGATTTCTTCCAGAGGGTCGTATTGCGGGGCAAACTTTGTGAAGGCCAGGTCATACAGACGGTCGGGCTTGACCCGCAGCGTTTCCATGTCATCGGCTGTGAACCAGCCCCGTTTGGTCACGATATCTTCGGGGTCTCGCCATGTGGGATCAAAGGTCGGATCATCGACGGTGCAGCGAAAGAAAACCTCGACCTGATGAAAGCCGTTTGCGGGATCGTGAAACTCATTCACCAGGCACATCGTCCCGACTTTGATGGTCAAACCCGTCTCTTCAAACACTTCGCGGATAACCGTTTCGGGCAGCGATGTGCCCGGCTCCTGTCCGCCGCCCGGCGCGCACCAAAGATCACTTTGACCGTCTGGGTAGGCATTCACCAAAAGAACACGATTGTCATGTATCACCACCCCACGGGCAGCAATTCGAGGAGATTTTAGCCGCATCATCAAGCCACTGTGACTTGCGACGTTGGGTCCTGCAAGGGCTTGGACCTTTGCGAGCGACCGTAATGCGCCTATCTAAGAATTATGAAATGGATTGCCGCCTTTTTCTTTGCGCTGATGCCGCTGCCCGCCCTGGCGGATTGCGTTGTGCTGCTGCATGGGTTGGCGCGGTCTGACACCTCGTTCATTGTGATGGACAATGCGCTGCGCGAGGCCGGATACAAGACGGTTGTCCCGGATTATCCATCCACACGAAAACCGATCGAGAACCTGTCGGTGGAAACTGTCCCGCGTGCTGTGGCGCAATGCGGTGAGGGCCGGGTGCATTTCGTGACCCATTCGATGGGCGGCATCCTTGTGCGGTATTGGCTGCAAGACAATCAGCCCGAACATATGGGCCGTGTCGTGATGCTGGCTCCGCCGAACAAAGGCTCGGAACTGGTTGATGAATTTGCGGATATTCCTGCTTTTGCCTGGCTTAATGGCCCTGCCGGTATGGCCCTTGGCACCGGCGAGGACAGTGTGCCGAACCAATTGGGCAGCGCGCCTTACGAATTGGGTGTGATCGCAGGGGATGTGTCGTTGAACCCGGTCTATTCGGCGATGATCGAAGGGCCGGATGATGGTAAAGTGTCGGTGCGCTCGACACGGGTGCAGGGGATGAACGATCACATCGTGTTGCCTGTGACGCACACCTTTTTGATGAATAACCCAATGGTCATCGCCCAGGTCGAGACGTTTTTGGAGACCGGCGCGTTCGACCATGACATGACGCTGGTGGAAAGCTTTCAGAAGGTCTTCAAGGTAGAGCCCGAGCTTAGGACGGAGTGATCCTGTTGACGTGGCCCATCTTGCGGCCCGGCTTGGTTTCGGCTTTGCCATAAAGGTGCAGGGCTGCATTTCCGGCACTCAGCAGGTCGGGCAGGCGATCCATATCGTCGCCGATCAGGTTCTCCATCACGACATCTGCATAGCGCTGGCCGTCGCCCAAAGGCAGGCTGGTGATGGCGCGGATATGCTGTTCGAACTGGTCGATGACGCAGCCATTTTGCGTCCAATGGCCGGAATTGTGCACCCGCGGGGCAATCTCGTTCACGATCAGGCCCTGGGGCGTGACAAAGAGCTCCAGCCCCATGACGCCGACATAGTCGAGCGCGTTGAGGATTTGTGCAGCCATCAGCACGGCATCGGTACGTTGCGAGGCGCCAAGCCGCGCGGGCACAGTCGTGCTGCGCAGGATACCGTCTTTGTGGACGTTCTCGCCGGGGTCGAAGCAGGACACCTGACCATCGGCGTTTCGTGCGGCGATCACGGAAACCTCGTGAGAGAAGTCGATGAAGCCTTCCAGCACGCAAGGGGCGTCGTTCATCTGCGCGTAAGCTGCGCCGGTGTCGCCGTCTTTGAGGCGTAGCTGGCCTTTGCCGTCATAGCCGAAACGGCGTGTTTTCAAGATCGAAGGTGTGCCTAGCTGGGCAATCGCAGCCTCCAGATCGGCGGCGCTTTCGACATTGGCGTAGGGTGCGGTCTTCAGGCCTAAACCGGTCAGGAAATCCTTTTCGGTGATCCTGTCTTGGGACGTGGCCAATGCGCGGCGGTTGGGATGGATCGGCGCCAGCGCTTCGAGCGTGTCGAGCGCGGATGTGGGAATGTTTTCAAATTCATATGTGATGACATCGACCGCTTGGCCGAAGGCAGTAAGGGCTGCTGTATCCTCGTAAGAGGCGGTTGTGATCGCGTGGGCTACATCGGCTGCGGGGGCTGTGCCCGGCTCAAAGATGTGGGTCTTGTAGCCAAGGCGGGCTGCGGCGACCGACAGCATCCGGCCCAGTTGACCGCCGCCCAGAATGCCGATTGTGGCGCCAAGGGGCAGGTTAGTCATCGGTGGGCTCATCGGGGATAGAGGCGGACAGCGCTTCGCGCCACGCATCCAGGCGCTGGGCAAGGGCATTATCAGACGTCGCCAGGATACCGGCGGCCATGAGGCCTGCGTTTGCGGCTCCGGCTGCTCCAATGGCCATGGTGGCGACGGGGAAGCCTTTGGGCATCTGCACAATGGAATACAGGCTGTCGACGCCGGATAGCGCCTTGGTCTGCACTGGAACACCGACGACCGGCACCCGTGTTTTCGAGGCCATCATGCCCGGCAAATGTGCTGCCCCGCCTGCGCCTGCGATAATCACTTTCAACCCGCGTTCAGCAGCGGTTTTGCCATAGCTCCACAACCGATCCGGGGTGCGGTGAGCCGAGACGATTTTGGTCTCGTAAGCCACGCCCAGCTCATCCAGAATGTCGGCGGTGGCTTTCATCGTCGGCCAGTCGGATTGGCTGCCCATAATGATGCCAACGGTGATCTTTGCCATGAAGCGATCCTTCAAAAATGAGCGCCCCATGTAGCCGCCCATCGGGCGTTAGGCAATGATATCCGGCGTTAACTGATCCTCAATCACCGTGATGCGGTCCTTGAGCGACAGTTTTTGCTTTTTCAGGCGCTTGAGCGTCAGCATATCGGCTGTGCCTTTTTCCTGAAGCGCATGGATTGCATCGTCCAGATCGCGATGCTCGCGGCGCAAAACCTCTAGTTTTACGCGCATCACGTCATCAGGCTGCATTTCTGGCGAAGCGTTCATGGCGTGTCCCACTTGTAACGGAAGCCTTAACATAGGGGATTTGACGCGTTTCGCAAAGGTCTTGGACTTGCAGATTATCAGCCGGGTGCCCATATTTAAGTCAGTGGCTGCCGATACGGGGCCACCCCCACACTGTCGCTAACGAATAGGACGTGTTGATGACAAAACTGACCTTAAGCACGCACCCCTTTCTGTTGGGGTTCGATGAGCTGGAGCGGCTGGTGGAACGCACCGCCAAATCTGGCAATGATGGCTACCCGCCCTATAATATAGAACAGACATCCGAGACGTCGTTTCGCATCACGCTGGCTGTGGCCGGCTTTGCCGAAGACGATCTGTCGATTACGCTTGAAGATCGCCAATTGGTGGTGCGTGGTCGGCAAGGGGACGACGTCCAAGGCCGCGTCTTCCTGCACCGCGGGATTGCGGCGCGCCAGTTCCAGCGCGCGTTTGTGCTGGCCGATGGCGTAGAGATTGGCGAGGCGAGTATGGAAAACGGCCTTCTGCATGTGGATCTAAGTCGATCCGTGCCAGAAAGCGTTGTTCACCAGATTAAAATAAAGAAGGGGTAAGAGCCATGAACAGCAAATATGAATTCCCCAAAGGCGAGACGAATGTCGTCTACGTCAAACCGGTCGCCTTGGCGGACCTGCCTGACGATGTGCAAGAGCAGGTCGGCGAAGAGGCACAGCTTTACGCGGTTCACAAGGATGATGGCGAGCAGCTTGCGCTTGTAGACGGCCGCGAATTGGCGTTTAGCCTGGCCCGCCAGAACGATCTTGTTCCGGTAACGGTGCATTAGGCTTCCGTCGAGTTTGGATATTTGAAAAAAGCGAAAGCGGCGCGGACAATTCAAATTAAATCGTCCGTGCCCGTTTCATCTTTGTCCAAATATCCTCGCCGAAGGCTGGCGCTTAACCGGCCACAAGCCCCATCTGTTCGAGTTTCAGCAGAACCTGATGGGCGCAATTATCCACATCGACATTCTCTGTCTCGACGCTGAGTTCGGGGTTCGCGGGCACGTCATAGGGATCCGAAATTCCGGTGAATTCCTTGATTTTACCCTCGCGCGCGAGCTTGTAGAGGCCTTTGCGGTCACGGCGTTCGCATTCCTCGATTGAGGTTGCGACATGGACCTCGATGAAAGCGCCGAACTGTTCGATATCTTCGCGTACCGCGCGACGGGTCGTGGCATAAGGCGCGATGGGGGCGCAGATGGCGATGCCGCCGTTTTTTGTGATTTCCGAAGCGACATAGCCGATGCGGCGAATGTTTAGATCGCGGTGCTCTTTGGAAAAGCCCAGTTCGGAGCTGAGGTTTTTACGGACAATATCGCCGTCCAGCAGGGTCACAGGGCGGCCGCCCATCTCCATCAATTTAACCATCAGCGCGTTGGCGATGGTGGATTTGCCGGAACCGGAAAAGCCGGTGAAAAACACGGTAAACCCTTGTTTTGCGCGGGGCGGGCGCGTCTTTCGCAGCTCATTGACCACGGCAGGGAACGAGAACCATTCCGGGATCTCAAGACCCTCGGCCAAACGGCGGCGTAGTTCGGTGCCGGAGATATTGAGAACGGTCACGCCTTCTTCGATTTCGTCGGCGGGCTCGTATTGGGCGCGGTCTTGCACAAAGACCATGTGTTTAAAGTCGACCATTTCGATGCCCATTTCCTCTTGATGCTCTTTGAAGAGGTCTTGTGCGTCATAGGGGCCGTAGAAATCTTCTCCGGCGGAGTTCTTGCCGGGGCCTGCATGATCGCGGCCCACGATGAAATGTGTGCAGCCGTGGTTTTTGCGGATCAGTCCGTGCCAGACGGCTTCGCGTGGACCTGCCATACGCATGGCGAGGTTGAGCAGGCTCATGGATGTCGTGGCTTGCGGATATTGATCCAGCACCGCCTCATAGCAGCGCACGCGGGTAAAGTGATCGATATCGCCCGGTTTTGTCATGCCGACAACAGGGTGGATCAGCAAGTTGGCCTGCGCCTCTTTCGCGGCGCGGAAGGTCAGTTCCTGATGTGCGCGGTGCAGGGGGTTGCGGGTTTGAAACGCCACAACGCGGCGCCAGCCCAGCTTGCGGAAATAGGCACGCAATTCGTTCGGTGTATCGCGGCGGGCGCGGAAATCGTAGTGCACGGGTTGCTGGATGCCGGTGACGGGGCCACCCAGATAGACCTTGCCGGCGGTGTTGTGCAGGTAGTTGACCGCCGGATGCGCATTGTCATCTGCGCCGAATACCTTCTTGGCTTCGTGCGATTTGTTGGGCACCCAATTGTCGGTGATCGTCATCGTCGCAAGGATCACACCTTCCTGATCGCGCAGCGCGATGTCTTGGCCGTCTTCCAGCGAGGCGGCGAAATCCTCGGACACATCAAGCGTGATGGGCATCGGCCAAAGCGCACCGTCAGCAAGGCGCATGGTATCGACGACGCTGTTATAGTCTTCTTCCCCCAGGAAGCCTTTGAGAGGGTTGAAGCCGCCATTCATCAGCAGTTCCAGATCGCAAATCTGGCGCGGGGTAAGGTCCCAGCTGACCAGATCAGCGGCCTCGACCTTCATTTTCTGGGCGCTCTCGTATGAGACGTAAAGTTCGGGGACCGGGGTCAGATTGGGAACCATCATGCCAAATGCTCTTTATGTTAAACGTGGGTGCGCGCGGGGGAGGATCCGCCTGCGCGCGGTCCTAGACCCTGATTGAGGCGAAAGTCTAGCAGACTAGTGCGTTTCCAATGAAAAAGAGACTGATTTGACGCAAAAACGCCGCCCTTAAGGAGCGGCGTTTCAAATATGTGCATGACAGAGAAACGGTTAGCCTTCCTTCATCACTTTGTCGTCTTTATCCATCCCGGAGTGAGACGTACAGGCAGCAAGGCCGCCGACAAGAGCGAGCAGAGCGGCGATTTTCATCAGTGTTTTCATAGAACTGTCCCCGTTTCACGGCCGGACCAAGTTCCGGTTTAGCCACTTGGGCACGGGGGCCTGTCGCGTGACACTTCACACTCGCGCGATGTCACGCGTAGGTGTTCGCGCGTGGGCGTTTACTCTGCCGCTTGAGAGGGGGCTTCGGCTTCCATCTGCGCGATAAAACGCTCTGCTTCGAGAGCTGCCATGCACCCCATGCCCGCGCTTGTCACGGCCTGACGGTATTCATGATCTGTCAGATCGCCCGCTGCAAAGACCCCGGGGATCGATGTTTCGGTGCTGTCGGGTTTTGTCACCACGTAGCCACCCATATGCGTCTCAAGCTGGTCCTTGACCAATTCGGACGCAGGCGCATGACCGATGGCCACGAAGAAGCCCTTACAGGGGACTTCGGTGATCTCACCGGTTTTGACGTGTTTCAGGCGCACCGCTTCCACGCCCAGGGGGGCTTCGGTGCCGGTGACTTCGTCTACAGTGTGGTCCCAGATCACTTCGATCTTGGGGTTCTTCATCAAACGGTCGATCAGGATCTTCTCGGCGCGCAGGCTGTCGCGGCGGTGCACCAGCGTCACCTTGGAGGCGAAATTGGTCAGAAACAGCGCTTCTTCAACGGCTGTGTTACCGCCGCCGATCACAACGACCTCGGCCCCACGATAGAAAAACCCGTCGCAGGTGGCGCAGGCGCTGACACCGAAGCCTTTGAATTTCTCTTCTGAAGGCAGGCCAAGCCATTTGGCTTGCGCCCCGGTGGCAAGAATCATCGCATCAGCGGTATAAGTCGTGCCGCTATCGGCCACGGCCACGAAGGGGCGGGCGTTCAGATCAACCGAGTTGATGTGATCGCTGATAATCTCGGTCCCCATTTCGCGGGCGTGGTTTTCCATCCGGACCATCAGGTCGGGGCCCATGACGGTCGCGTCACCGGGCCAGTTTTCAACATCTGTTGTAATCGTTAGCTGACCGCCGGGCTGGATCCCCTGAATAAGCACAGGGTTCAGCATGGCGCGACTGGCATAGACGGCCGCAGTATAGCCTGCCGGACCGGAGCCGATAATCAGAACTTTAACGTGCCGTGTGTCATCCATAATGCAGCCCTCTGGAATCTCTGTGTGAGACGGATATAGACGCTCCGGTGGGCTCTTGAAAGAGGGCATCCCACTGCTTGCATATCGGGCATTCGCAAAAAGAATAGAATAATTTTCTTGCGCGTTCTTGAAATATTGTTGCGCAGGTCAGACCTTGAGCGTAAGGTTCAGTGGGAAAACGAGGGAACTATGGCCGGATCAAAACTAGACCCGATCGACCGCCAGATTTTGGCAGAACTGCAAGCAGACGGGCGTATGACCAATGTTGAGTTGGCCAAGCGCGTTGGTATTTCCGCGCCTCCGTGTTTGCGGCGGGTGCGCACGCTGGAAGAGGCTGGATATATCCGCGGCTATCACGCTGATGTCGATCCGCGTGAGCTGGGCTTCGAGGTTCAGGTTTTCGCGATGGTCGGTCTGCAAAGTCAGGCCGAAAGTGATCTAAGCGCGTTCGAGGCGCGCTGCCGCGATTGGCCGCTGGTGCGCGAATGTCATATGCTGAATGGCGAGGTGGATTTCATCCTCAAATGTGTCGCACCTGATCTGAGCACATTCCAGACATTCCTGACGTCAGATCTGCTGACGGCGGAGAATGTGGGCAGCGTAAAGACGTCACTGGTGATACGCGGGGCCAAAGATGAGCCGGGTGTGCCTTTTGATGTCATGGAAGAACGGTTGAGCCGGTCGGCCTGACGTGGAACGGTGGGGCACACCTACCCCACGGAGGACGCGATGGCACGAACGGTACTCATCACAGGCGGGGCGCGCGGGTTGGGTCGCGCGCTGGTTCAGGACTTTGCGTCGGACCATCAGGTTGCTTTGGTCTGGAACACGACACCTCCTGAAGATCTGCCTGATGGTGTTTTGGCCATTCAAGGCAATCTGGTTGAACCGGGATGCTGTGCGGATGTGGTTGCACAGGTCATCGACAGGTTTGGGCAGTTGGATGTCATCGTGAACAACGCAGGCACCGTCCAGATGAGCCCGAAAGAGACGTTTGACGCGCAGGCCCAGCGCGAGATCCTTGATGTGAACCTACTGGCTCCGGGTGATCTTTTGGCGGCGGCACTGCCGCATCTGAAACGCGGTGCGTCGGTCGTAAATATTTCGTCGGTGAATGCGGTATTGCCGCCGCGTGGCGCGGCAATCTATGGCGCCAGCAAAGCGGCGCTAAACCTGTGGACCAAGGCCATGGCGAAGGAACTGGGCCCCGAGGGCATCCGTGTGAACGCCGTCGCGCCGGGCGCGTTTGAGGTGGCCGATAAGCCCCGCCCGGACGAACTTGTCGATCTGTTCGTCGAGATGACCGCATTGGGCCGCCTTGGCACGCCGGATGATATCGCACCTGTGGTACGATTTCTGGCCAGCGATGCAGCGCGTTTTGTCACTGGTGAGGTGATCGCGGTATCGGGTGGCTATCGGCTGTAGCGGCAGGTCTTATGCGACGCGGGCTGCTAGCAGATCATCTATCGAAAGCCGGGGATGCGCCATCGGGCCGAAATCCTCGATCTGGCGTATGCCGGGGAACATCGACAGGTACAGCGTCAGCATATCGCGGCTGAGCTGGCTTTCGATTTGCGCGCCGGGATGGTGCGTTTCGACCTCGACACCGTTGACCAGCATGGTGTCGTGGCGGGGCACCAGCAGTTGATACAGTTTCACCGGGCTGATGGGCCGTATTTCAAGGATAGCATCGCCATCAACCAGCCCCTGAGCCGGGGCAAGGCAATCAGGCGTCCCATACATGCTGTGAAAAGCGGGGATCCGGTGGAGCACGCGCGCGGCAGGACCCAAAACCAGATCTGGCATCGGACGGTTCAGTCCAAGGCTGTCAGCGGCAATTCTTGTCAGGGCGCGGTTGGGCTGCTGGGCATCCGGGGCATCGGGCAGCAGCGTCATTGCGCCGACCCATTGCACGGTCTGTGCACCGTTTTTCGTGGTCGTGATGTCATCGCCAGGCAGGATATCCTCGACCGCGCGCGGGCCATCCGGTGTCGCAATCAAAGTGCCGCGTGCGAGCGTGGCAAAGCAATTTTCAAACGGCTGCGTTGCGGGGGCCAGACGGCCCATGTCGATCAGCGCTCCGTTGGGGTCCAGAGCGGTCATCTCATATTTGCGCAGCAGAGGCCGGCGGCGCTGAGATGACCCGTCTGGGCGAACACCTCTCCCCATGGCGGAACTTGACGCCGGAGCAGAGGAAGGTGTTACCGCGAGGCCAGCGGTAACAGAGGAAGGGCGGTTCATGCGATCTACCTTTTAGGTTTCACGCTGTCGGCCCCACCGACAACAGCGAACATCCGTTGCTTGTCTTAACCTGGCCCCAATTCCGTCACATTGTCAAAAATTTCTTTTCATTGCAGTAGGTTGAGGAATTAATGCAGCAAGTCTTGGTCAGTTTGTTTCTATTTTGCAGACGATTGTGCCACATTTTGAAGGGCGTATGTTTCTAACGCTCGAATCGACAAGCCGCGAAAGACCTTAGCCATGATCCAGCATCACGCCTCTTGCCTGTGTGGCGCCGTCCAGATCACGGTCAGTGGGGATCTGCCTGACGGCATCGCGTGTCATTGCAGCATGTGTCGCAAAGTGACGGGGCATCACGAAGCGGGGGTCGATGTCGCAAAGACACGCGTACAAATCGCGGGCGCGGATAGCATCACCTGGTATGACAGCTCGCCCAAGGTGCGCCGCGGGTTTTGTCGGATTTGCGGTGCGTCGCTGTTTTTCGATCCACCTCATCTGGATTGGATCGGAATTTCGCTGGGTGCCTTCGATGGGCCCACGGGGACCAGGCTGGCCAAGCATATCTTTGTGGCGGATAAGGGAGATTACTACGACATCGCGGATGGCTTGCCTCAGGAAATGACGCCGCCGGAACAGTAGGATCCTTTTATGAGCCAAACGATGCTTATCAGTGGCGGATCGCGGGGGATCGGGCGCGCGACGGCTTTGCTTGCGGCGGGTGCCGGTTGGGATGTGGCGTTTACCTATCGGGCGAACCGCACCGCGGCTGAGCAGGTGGTGGCGGAGATCGAAAGCTTGGGCGGGCGTGCGCAGGCGATCGCAGGAGACGTCGCGATAGAGGCAGATGTCTTGCGGGCGTTCGATCGCACGCAGACCACCTTTGGCAGGCTTGATGCTGTTGTCGTGAATGCAGGCATCGTGGGCTCTGCCTTGCCATTGGCCAAGATGAGCGTTGAGCGGATGCAACAGATGTTCGACACCAACATTCTTGGTGCGTTCCTTTTTGCGCGCGAGGCCGCACGGCGGTTGCCGGGCCAAGAGGGCGGGGCATCTATTGTGTTTGTCTCATCGGCTGCAGCGCGGCTTGGATCCCCTTTCGAATACGTCGATTACGCAGCCAGCAAGGGCGCAATCGACACGCTGACGATCGGGCTTTCCAAAGAGCTTGCCGGGCAGGGCATCCGCGTGAATGCAGTGCGCCCCGGTCTGATCGAAACAGAAATCCATGCAAGCGGCGGACAACCTGACCGGGCGCAACGCTTGGGGCAAACGGTCCCGATGGCGCGCCCCGGATCAGCGCAGGAGGTTGCCCGGTCGATCTTGTGGCTTTGCAGTGACGATGCGTCTTACTGCACGGGTGCTTTGCTTGATGTTGCGGGCGGGCGTTAAGCCGATTTTTACAGCTTTCAGGGGATAAAGCCCCTGGTTTGCAGTGATGTGCGGTTTACCCAGCCGGCCGCTGCGTCCTACAATCCAGAGGCGAGCGATATCGGGGTGATTCCGCTCGGCAAGACTGCCACCGGGGAGAGACAGGTTTTGAAATATTTTGCATTGGTCTGCGCCATGGCGCTGACTGCGTGTTCCGGGCCGAACTGGCCTGGGCCATCGGTTCCATCGCAGCAAGGCGCGAACCTTCAAATGGCGCGTATGGCGTTTAACGCATGTGTTCCAGACGCACACAGGGCCGGTCAAAACGCCGTGGTTGGCAGCTACGTCGCGGGTATTCTTATTTTGGGAGTTTTGCCCGGAGTGATCGGCGGTGCGTTGTCCGAGGATGTGTCCCGCACGGATGGGGAATATCGTGGGATCGACAATTGCCTGGCGAAACGCGGCTTTCTACGGCGGGATCTTACACCGGCTGAATATCAAGCCCTGCAAGGCAAACCGCGCTATGAACGCGAACGCATCCTGAACCACCTGATTGGCGGAGGCAGGCTGGACGGCCTGTCCTAGGCGCTCTTTTGGGGGCAAACCTTCCGCTTAAGTAAAAAAGCCGCCGCTCCGATCAGGAGCGGCGGCCAGATACCAGACGTGCAGGGAGGTGCCACGCCTTGGGAAACTGTATGTCTAAGCGCTGGCGCGTTTTGCGGTCAGCAGCGCTTTGCGTTTTGCGATGAAAGCGGCGCGTGTGGTGCCGCGTTCCCATGGCAGTTTGGTCGTTACCTTGTCAGCCTCTGCAATCATGGTCTTGATCCATGTCTTTTCGGTCTTCATCGCTTATGCCTTTCTGGACTGCCTGCCTGTGCTAGCGCGTCAGGGTTTCATCCTGGTTAATGGCGCTGTTGTGATGGGTATGGCGGGCCAATCAGGCGATGATTGGGCGAAATGCGAAAGATTTTAGATCATTTTGAGATGGATTGTGGCAGCGGCGGAAACAATGCCCTTGGTTAAAGGTGGCTAAAGCCGGATGGTCGAGATCAGCCGCCCGTAATCGGCCTCTTTGGCATGGGTACTGCGGCGATAGGAAAAGAAGCGTTCGGGGTCGGAATAGGTGCAATGGCGGGTCCATTCCGCGGTCCCGACGCCCGCTTCGCGCAGACAGTGCAGCCCGAATGCCGGTAGATCAAACTGCATCCGGTCGCCCTTTCCACCCACGAAAAAGCGGGCATAGTCCGGGTCACGGTCCAGAAACACTTCGAAAAAGTCGGACCCAACCTCGTAGGCGCGCTGGCTGATCGCCGGGCCGATCACGGCTGTGATACCTGCGCGGGTGGCGCCTTGGGCTTCCATCGCAGCCACAGTCGCCTCAAGGATGCCGTCCAGTGCGCCTTTCCAACCGGCATGGGCCGCACCGATCACGCCAGCGGCCTTGTCCGCGAAGAGAACCGGCTGGCAGTCTGCGGTAAGGATTCCCAGCGCGATGCCGGGTGTTTTGCTGACCATGGCATCTGCGGGCGGGGTCTGGCCGTTGATGGGCCCTTCGACGGCAATCACATCAGGCGAATGGACTTGATAGACTGACACAAGCTGGTCAGGCGCCACGGCCATCGCTTGGGCCACGCGGGTGCGGTTGATCTTGACGATATCGTGCTGGTCCGAGGATCCGTAGCCACAGTTCAGCCCGGCAAACACACCCGACGATGCGCCGCCTTTGCGGGTGAAAAACCCATGATCCAGATCGGCAAGGCTGTCAGCTTTCAGAATTTCGAGCGTCATGTGTCCAGTCCAGCTGGGGGCATGCCTGACGTTGGGTAAAGCCCCAGGATTTTGAATAAGGTTCCCATTTCTGACGGGTGGGTCAAGCGGCGATGTGCAGCGACGTGCCTTTCGAGCGCGTCACCGGTGAGTTTTTGCGCAAGGGCGCGCGCACGCGCTGTTATGCCGAGCCGTTCCAGCCAGACACCTTGCGGTGTCAACCGGGTGTGGGCGCAGGGCGCGGCTTGGGCCAGCGCTTCGAAATCGACATGCGCGGTAAGGTCCGTCATGCCGGGGGTGGCCAACGGATCGGCGGAGGCGTGGTTCTCCATCGCCTGAAACGTATCCCCCAGCGACCGCCAATCGCCATAATCGATGATTAGCGCGGCCCCGCCATGGGTGCCGATCCGTGTGCCGATCTCGTTTAGAATGGGCGCGGCGGCGGGGCAGGTTTCGACCAGATCGCCGTCTTTTGTGTCCTCTAATCGATGGGACAGTGCCTCTTGCGGGGTGGGGTCAGTTAGCCCGAAGACCAGGGCGTCGCCCTGCGCCCCCACCCGCCGTTCGCGCCAGCCCGCGCCTTCGCGTTGGAACTGGCGGATGGGTAGGGCGTCAAAAAACTCGTTGGCGATGAGGTAAAGCGGCTGATCGGGCAGCTTTGCGATGCTGTCGATATGGCGGGCTTGCGGCAGGGCCTTTTTCTGCACGTTGCGCAGCGCGGGGGCAGCTTCAAAGAAAACAATCTCTGCCGCGTCGTGAAAGCCAGGAACCGCCTTGGTGACGCGCCAGGCATCGGCCATCAGGGTACCACGGCCGGGGCCCAGTTCGGCAAAGGTGAAGGCATTGGGCGCGCCCTGATCCAGCCAGGTTTGGGCCAAGGCAAGCCCAACCAATTCCCCAAACATCTGCGAGATTTCGGGCGCGGTGATAAAGTCACCCTTGGCCCCGAACGCAACCTGGGTTGTGTAGTAGCCATGGGTCGGATGCAGCAGGCAGGTGGTCATATAGTCCGCAAGGCTCATTGGGCCGTTGGCGCGGATTTGCGCGATCAATTCAGTTGCCAGCGCCGTCATGTGCGCTGATGGGGGCGGCGGGTCCAAAGCATCAGGACGATGCCCACAGCAATCATCGGGATCGACAAAAGCTGACCCATCGACAGGCCGAATTCCCCCAGCCGCACGACATAGCCAAACGGGTTTTCCATCGTGATGTATTGCGCATCGGCTTGGCGAAAAAGCTCGACAAAAAAGCGCGCAGCCCCGTAGCCTGCAAAGAAAAGACCCGTCAGCAAGGCAGGTCGTTGCAGCGCCCCACGGCGGTAGGCCAGATAAAGCAGAACTGCCCCCAACAGCGCGCCCTCCAGCAGCGCTTCGTATAATTGCGACGGGTGGCGGGCGCACAGGCCGACAACATCCGGGCAGTCCTGCGCGGCTGCCCCCGGAAAGATCACGCCCCAAGGCAGATCTGTCGGACGGCCCCACAGCTCGGCATTGATGAAATTGGCGATCCGTCCCAGAAAAATCGCAGGCGGTGTGGCCATGGCCAGCGCATCCGCCAAGTTCCAGAGCGGGATTTTATGCTTCCAGCAGAACCACGCAATCACGGCGACAACCCCCAGAAAGCCGCCATGAAACGCCATGCCGCCTTGCCAGATCATTGGGATCTCAAGCGGGTTTTGCAGGTAGTAGGCGGGTTGGTAGAACAGCACGAACCCCAGACGGCCCCCGATGATGACGCCCAAAATGACCCAAGTGAGCAGATCGTCGATCTGTTCGCGGCTCATCAGCGGCGTCTCGCGCCCCCAAATCGCAGGGCGCGCGCAGGCGTGGATGACGATGCGCCAGCCGATCAGGATGCCTACGATATAGGCCAGCGCATACCAGCGCAGGGCAAACTCGAACCCACCGATCGAGACAGAGAATATTTCAGGGCTGAGGTTCGGAAAGGGGATCGCGGCCAACATGAGCGCGATGTGTTCAGCCCCCTGCGGCGAAGTCAACCTTGAGAATGAGGCAGATCAGGCCCATATAGAATGCAACGTGAAATAAAGGTGCCAACATGCAGACCCGCAACAAAATCATGGACGATATCTCGCAGCTGATGACCAACGCGATGGGCGTGGCGCAGGGTGCGAAAGACGAGGCGGAGACAGCGATGAAGTCGCTGGTGGACCGCTGGTTGGCGGACCGTGATTTCGTCACCCGCGAGGAATTTGACGCGGTGCGTGCGATGGCGCAGAAAGCGCGTGAAGAAAACGCGTCCCTGATGGCGCGGATCGAGGCGCTGGAAGCCAAGAAGAAGTAACCAGCTCATTCGGCTGGCTGAAGGCGTCCTTTGGGGCGCCTTTATTGTTTGTAGGTTACTGTCGAGTGACCTTTTGATGGTCGGCTCAGCGGGACTTTGCTGCTGTCGGGTTCTGCAACTGAAATGTCTGCTTTTCTAGTGCCTGACCCCTGATTGTGTTGCGTCGGTGCCTGCAGGTCCCAAACGACCAACCAGATCACTTTCTTTGCCATCAGTCTCGTTGTGCCAGAGCGATAATCAGACCGATGCAGGCGACAGCGGCTCCGGTAAACTCTAAGGCGGTTGGACGCTCGCCCGTGATTGGCAAACCTATGATGAGTGTCGTGGCCGGAATGATCGCGGGGACAAGAGAGGCCCTCGCGGCACCAAGACGTTCAACGGCCATGCCAAAGGCGACAATCGCGCCGACGCCGTTGAACAAGCCATGTGCTGTCGCATGAAAGAAAAGTTCGCCCCAAGTGAGGTGTCCCAGGCGCTCAGCGACACCGACAAACGGTGCCACAGGGAGGACGACGATGGCCGAGAGAACCGATACAGCCGCGGCCGCGCGCAGTCCTGATATCTGCCAGCGCTTTAAGAGCAGCGTGTAACCGACCCAGAACAAACCGGCCCCGACGAACATGGCATCGCCTATCAGGATTTCGGTGTTCATCACGAAGACACTCGGACCAGCGATAGCGACAATACCGACAAGTAAGAGCACAGCACCAAACACCTGGCGTCTTGTCAGCACTTCGCCAAGCAGCAGCGCAGCCAGCCCCATTCCGGCAAGGGCGACCGTTGCAGGCTGGATCACAGCGCCATGCGCCAAAGGTGCAAACTGAAACCCGCCAACATTCAACCAAACGAAGATGGGGCCTGCTGTAAGGGCCAGAAACAGCGCATGTCGGAGCGTAAGCGCAGGGTGAGTTTTTCGTCGCCTAGACAGAATGAGCACCGGCGCAAGCAACAGACCAGCGATGCCAAAACGAAGCACCATCATGTCGATGGGCAACAACCCGTCTACAGCACCAACCCGCGACGCAATCAAGAATGAAGACCACATCAAAGCAGCCGTAAGCCCGAAAACGATGCCCATTGTTTCGCGGGATGGACGAATGGTCAGCATAGAAGTGCCTGCAAGAAATCAGTCATTGCGAGATCCCTGCAAAGCCGAGGGCCGTAATCCAAAGGCCAACTCCGAAGACCAAATGTGCGAAAATGCTCTTTGCTCTTGCGACTGTGGGTTTAGGAGCGCGCCGTGCGGCCAGACCAGCGCCCAATCCAGGTTGCATGATGAGAAAAGGCGCAAGAACTGTCAGTATGCCGAACAATATGGCCGGTAGCAGCGTAGGGTTCTTGATCCAACTTTCGTCCATGATCGCAAGGAAAATCCCTGCGAACAAAATACCGATCAGATAATGCAGGCCCCATCCGAGCAGCTTCTCGCCTCGAATAGGATCGCTCGCAAAAATGGGCCGATGTATAAATTGGCCTCGGCGCATATGACCCAGCCAGCGTCCAACCAACGCATAGTCGAGCGTTTGTTGCGACAGCAGGTGTTTTTGTCCGAGGGCAACAAAGTCCATGAACATCGTTGCCCCTGTTCCGATCAAAATTGCGTTGAACATCAACTCTGAAAGCATGCGATCTTTCCTTAGGGGTATCTTGAGCTTATCGGCAAGACGATGTTTGTTAGCACTTCAAGTCAACTTGAGGTCAAGCCTATGCTCGATATTTCTGAACTTTCACACGCCAGTGGCTTTCCAGCGTCGAAACTTCGCTATTACGAGGAAATCGGCCTTATCCGCTCAGTTGGGCGACGCGGTTTGAAACGCCTGTACGAGGATGAGGTGAAGGCCCGTATCTCGCTTATCGCATTGGCGCAAAAGGGGGGCTTTTCGCTACTGGAAATCAAGCAAATGATTGGTGTCGAAGGGCGTCCAACCATTGACCGAAGCGCATTGCTTGAAAAGGCAGATGAGCTTGATGTCAGGGTGAGAGAGCTCACAAATTTGAGTAACGGCATCCGCCATATCGCTAATTGCTCGGCCGAGAACCATTTGGACTGTCCACGATTTCAACGCATTATGCGTGTTGCTTTGGCGAAAACCACGGGACGGCGAAACAAATGAAAAGCCGCCCTCCGTCAGATATGCAGCACCGAACTCACAGATGGGGGACAAATCCGACTTTGGGAATTGGTGCTTTGCTCATGCAGAATCCTCTCGCGCTTGCGGCATATCTTTTTTGCAGCGCGGAAGATGTCGTCATTGCGGCCATTCGCGAGGGTCGATGTCGCCCAAATGGATAGCGCAATACCTGCAACTGTAGCGAAGCCGCCTTTAACTAATTTATTCAATAGAGGTTTGGTTATTCTTCACAGCCTTGAGGCAAAAGTACCAATCCAGCATGTTTTCCGATTTCGGTCTCCTCAGAATGTTATTAAATTACATTAGGCTGTCACATGCAGGAAAAACGGATGCCCATAGCCACCACGATTTTGAACGGCTTTCTTGGCGCAGGCAAAACGACATTGATGCAGAGTCTTCTAGTTCAAGCGCGAGACCTGAACAACGTTAATCTTGGTGTCATTGTCAATGAGATGAGCACCTTGGATGTGGACGGGTCCGTGCTCGACACCAGTGAGGTTATCTCACGCAGAAGTCCGCATTTCGCGTCGGTCCCTGGAAAGAGTATCAGCAGCGAAGAGGGGCTTGCCCAGTTTCGCGAAGCTGTCGACAAGGTTCTCGCAGATGGAAAGGTCACGCACCTTCTCATTGAAACCTCTGGTAGCACCCACCCTTGGCCGCTGTTGGAGGCCATCCGCGCATTGCCTAAACTGCGCTTGCACGGCTTTTTGTCCGTCGTAGACACGGTGGTTTTGCAACAGGACCACGATTTCGGCCGGGCGATCCACCCGGTGGCCAGCCAAAACCTGGCGGCCGGAAGGCGTGGTGTCGCGAACCTGCTCGCCGAACAGGTCATGTTTGCCAATCGCCTGCTGCTGAGCAAAGCCGACAAGGTATCTCGTGATGTGCTGCAACAGGTGGCTGAAGCCGTGCATCCGCTCAATCCCCACGCTGATGTCCTTGCTATGCAATGGGGTAACGTGAGCCTGGAAAAGGTTCTGGCGATGCCGCTCTACGATTTTGAAAGAGTGAAAGCGTTTGGGAAGGAGTTAACCGAGTGGGAGGCCGAACACAGTGCCTCGTCGATGGCTCAGCCGGAGACCTACAAAATCGGTAACCGAGTCTTGCGCGACCCTCGTCCATTTCATCCGCAACGTCTGTATAACGTTTATACCCAATCCCTTGGGATCGGCATCTACCGTAGCAAAGGATTCTTTTGGCTGCCGACACGCGACAACTTGATGCTGTTATGGAACCAGACCGGTGGTAGCGTTGGGCTGGAGATCGTGAGTTACTGGAGGATCAGCGCACTCGAAGATGATAGCCTGAACCTGTCGGACTGGGAGCAAGATGAGATGCGCGCCAAGCTGACCCAGGCACATCCCGATTTTGGCGATCGACGATGCCAACTGACGGTGATCGGCGATGAATTGGAGTTAGATAAGTTTGTCGAGACTCTACAAACCTGTTTTTGCACCGACGATGAGATCGCAGCATGGCGAGCGGGCGAAGACTTTGCGGACCCTTGGCCCAAAACTGTCGCGACATTGCGTGCGCGGTAGCTCTTATCCCTCTGACAGCTCTTTTGCCGCCTGCTCAAACCACGCCATTGTGCGCGCGTGATGCGCTGCGCCCCAACGATTGATGAACTTTTCAGTTTGATAATCGGATTGATTACTGAGTGCGGCAAGGCGTTCGGCGACATAGGCCTGCGTTAGCGGAATGCCGCATTTCACAGTGATGCAGTGTCTCCAGTCTTCGTAGGAAGTTGGTACGAGGGACATATCGTTTCACCTTTCGGGTCTGAGTTTGAGCAGAATCTGGTTGAGGGCCGTCAGCAGCAGTATCTCGACTAACATGGCGGCAACAATGACGGCCAGCACCAACGGCTGATTTGGGATTGCTATGGCGGAAAGGGCGCGCATCAAAGGCCCGTTTCGTGCGGCAATAGGCACAGAAAGAAGTGCGCGTTGCGGATAGGTGTCGAACTCGAAGATGCTCTGAGTATCGCTGAGCGAATAGATATCTGATCTCGCTTGGCGAGCGGCCGTGCCGTTCGCCGTTTCGAAGCGGTAGCCCGTCTTTCATGCGGCTGGCGTTCGTATGGAGCCGGATTTTCTGGTGCGTAGCAGACGGCCTGTAACCAAGATGACGCATCTCTTCTGCAATACGGTCAGCAAGAAATCCAACGTCCGATTGTGCAATCATCCGTTACAGCATCATGATCGGGCGGTTCTGTATAGGAGGAGGAAAACAAAGAGTGAGCCAATGGAAGTTGTAACGATGCCAACGGGCAGTTCCTGAGGGGCGAGGATGATGCGACTGACGATATCTGATCCAGTGAGCAAACACGCGCCGACGAGAGCGGCGGTTGGGATCAGATGGCGGTGCAGAGGACCTGTGATCCCACGTGCAATGTGTGGAACCATCAGACCGATGAACCCGATGACGCCCGCGACCGAGACAAAGACTGCGGTGGCCAAGGCAGCGATGAAAAACATCGAAAACCGCAACCGCTGGACCGGTACGCCCAGTGTCGCCGCCGTGACATCTCCTGTCAGAAGAGCATCAAGCCAACGCGCTCGGTAAAGGGTGTAGACGAAGATAAGGACGAGGCCCGCGCAGATCAGAGGGAAGCCCGCCCATCGCGCAAGGCCAAGCCCACCAAGCATCCAGAAGATGACCGAGTGTGCAGCGCGGCTGTCACCGGCAAAAATGAGATAGTTTGTGATGGCGGCAAAGAGAAAAGACACGGCAAGGCCTGCAAGGATCAACTTCTCTGGTGCGCTTGTCCGCAAGCTGTGCACTAAGCCTAAAACGACAACCGAGGCGATTATGCCCCCCGTGAAGGCGGCCAGCGGCAGGGTCCAGAACCCCAGAATGTCCCCGGTGACGGTTATCACGAACACAGCGCCCGCCGCCGCACCGGAAGACAGGCCAAAGAGGAACGGATCGGCCAAATCGTTGCGTGTCGTGGTCTGCAAGACGACGCCCACAATCCCAAGACCTGCACCAATTACGGCAGCAAACAGGGCGCGGGGTAGCCGCAAGTCGAACACGATGCGATGCACTGGCGCGACCTCACCTTCGGCCAGCCCGAGGCCAAGCATCACCGACTGAACCACATCAGGCGCGGGGATCGACGTTGTGCCATACCCTGTCGACAGCAGCATAAGGGCGATCAGAACGACCGCCCCCAGCAGGTATGTGAGGCCTCTCCGCGCCACTTAGTTGAGCGAAGGGTGCATCGCTGCCGCCATCTTCGAAATAGCGTCGATGTTGGCGGGCCCGGGTGTCAGTTCTTCGTAGCGCAAACCGATCCAGGCTTCTTTTTTCACTGCATCCGTCTGTGACATGACAGGGTGCTCTTGTAAGAACTTGAACGTATCCGCAGCGCCATTACCGGTTTGATAGTCAAGCAGGACGAGGAATTCCGGGTTGGCGGCGGCAACAGTCTCCCACGACGTCCGGCCCCAGCTGGTCTCCATGTCGTGGGTGACGTTCTCACCCCCCGCTGCGGCAATCATTGCATCCGGAATGGCGAACTTTCCAGCAGTGAATGGTGCATCTGCAGGGCCGTCGAGCAAGAACACACGCGGCTTTGCCAGATCAGCGGTCTTTGCTTCGATTGCAGCCAGATCTTCTTGCCAACCGGAAACAAGCTCTTCTGCCTTGGTTTCAACACCCATTACCTTGCCCAGACGCATCACGTCATTGAACAACAGGTCCATGCTGGCTTCGGGACGGTTTTTGTCGAGATGCACACAGCTCTCGGTCAGTACCATCGTTTTGACCCCGAAAGGTGCCAGCGTGTCCGGCGTGACGTCGCCACCTGGCTTCATGCCGTAATACCAACCTGCAAAGAACATTTGCGGGTTGGCGGACAGCAGGTTCTCCATGGTTGGGTACTTTGGCGCAAGTTCAGGTATATCGCCGCGTAATTCGTCAAAATCTTCGCTGGTCTTGTACCAGCCGGTGATGCCGGTCAGGCCAACGATTTTATCCTGCAAACCAAGGGCAAAGGCCATGTCGGTCATGTTCATGTCATGCACGACGATCCGCTCTGGCGTGGCGTCAAAGGTCAGCGGTTCACCGCAATTGTCGACGGTGATCTCGGCAGCAGCGCCGGTTGCAAAGGCAGCCAAGACGGCAGCGGACCAGATGTGTTTCATTTTTGAAAACTCCTGTTTTGAGTTGGATTGGTGGTATTGCGAATATCAAGTGCCGCGACGATCCGGTCTTCGTGCTGAAATTGGAGGTATTGGACGCCAAAGGTTTCGCGTACGCGATCGGGCGTCAGAATATCGCTTGCGCGACCAAAGCCGGTCGGGCGCGTGTCCTTAAGCAATGCGACATCGGTTGCGAATACCGGGATCAGAACAAGGTCGTGCAGGACCATGATGACGGTGATCCCCAGCCCCGCGACCAAAGACAGCATGCGGCCTTTGGCGTCGGGATCGAGGTGATTGGTCGGCTCGTCCAGGAACAAAGTGGTCGGATTTTGAGCCAAAGCCCGTGCTATATGCGCGCGTTGCCTTTCGCCCCCAGACAAGACGGCCATTTTCTTGTCCGCCAATGACGTCAGCCCTGTAACGTCCAGTGTCCTGTCAAGCGCCTCGGCATGTGCCGCGCTAGAATGGTCGGATTGAATGGGAATTTGACCTAGCGTGACATACTCGAGTAGCGTCAGGCGTCCATCGGGCATCTCCTGTTGGCCGACAACGGCGATCTGGCGCGCGCGTTCGGCGGCTGGCATCGCATGAACGGAGCGCCCACCGATCAGTACCTCGCCACTGGTTGGGCTGTTGATGCCGGACAATACGTTCAGAAGCGTAGTCTTGCCTGCCCCATTCGGACCCGCAATGGCCAGAATGGCGCCATGTTCCAATTCAAAAGACACGTCTCGCAGAAGCGCAGCGCCACTTGAAGCAACGCATGATACATTGCACACAGTCAAAGCGGCGCTCATGGCCTCACCTCCGCCGCTGCGGGCGATGTGCATGAAAACGCAGAGTAGAACCCGATGAAAATCGCAGCCGTGTCATTACCAAGATGGATTGCAGTCACATCGAATGTGACGTTTCGAATGCAGCTATGAACTATTGGTGCCGCGAAGACGAAACCCGCACTGTGGCAAAGCGCAACAGCGCTTTGCGCGATGTATTTCATCTCGTGGTTCCTCAATTCTAAAGGTGGGATGCCGTCTTCCTTACTTGCCGAGTGCCGGTCGTCGCGAGAGTGTCAACGGTATCGTTCATGTCTTAACCAGCTCCAGATCGGAGATGAGCGACGATTGGCTGCCAAGTGGTGGAAGCCTACCGAGAATGTTTGCCTGAAGTTCAGTGGGGCGCTCCTTACGCTCCAGAAAACCCTCGGCCGCTTCAGAATACAGCGACACGAGCTCGACAAGAGCCTCAACATCACGTTCGCTGTTGGGGTCGAGATCGCCATAAATGTAGGTGAACCGCTCCTCAGCCGTTAGCGATACTATGCAAGGTCGTTTGCACTGGCTCATACAGTGCACCCCACGAATCTGCATCTCGGGCCCGCCACGCTCCATCTGCCTTCCTGCAATGCGTCGTGCCAATCGCGTGCCGCCCCGTGTGCCAGCTTCGCTTTCGCGGCCATCGCGGCAGGTCATGCAGATCGACAGTACCGGGTCAGCCTTGCTCACGTCCCAAAATCCCCCAGGATGTAACGTTGTAACATTGCGTTTAGTAACTGCGCTTGTTACGTATCGTCAAGAGCCATCGTTTTAGGAGGCTACGCTGTGGAAAAACGCTCAAAGCGCGTCACCCATGCCGACCGTGTGTTTGACTATCTGCAGTCGCAGGATCGTCCGATGTCTGCCTACGACATTTTGGAAGGGCTGCGAGACGACGGCGTGACAGCGTCGACAACCGTTTATCGCGCTTTGGAAAAGCTCACTGAAGTGGGGAAGGTCCACCGCATCGAGTCTCTCAATGCATGGACTGTTTGCTGCGGCGGACATGACGGAAAGACGCCGGTTTTTGCCATATGCGACGACTGCGGAATTGTGACCGAGCATGTCGATGACGACTTTGCAGACAGTATTGCGGGCCTGTCGCAACGCACGGGCTTCGCGCCCAATCATTCAGTCCTCGAACTTCACGGCCGCTGCAGTGACTGCAGTACATCCGTGCCCTCTCATTGAAAGGATATCCAATGGAACAAAATGCTCAGGTTCCTGTTACTGTCCTCACTGGCTTTCTTGGAGCAGGGAAGACCACGCTCCTCAACCGCATCCTGACCGAACGCCATGGCAAGAAATACGCGGTCATCGTCAATGAGTTTGGCGAGGAAGGTATCGACAATGATCTCGTTGTGGATGCCGATGAAGAAGTGTTTGAAATGAACAATGGCTGCATCTGCTGCACTGTCCGTGGCGATCTGATACGCATCTTGAGCGGCTTGATGAAGCGCGCAGACAAGTTCGATGCGATCATCGTTGAAACGACCGGCCTCGCCGATCCAGCGCCCGTTGCGCAGACCTTCTTTGTCGACCAGGACGTGGCGGACCGTACCAAGCTTGATGCCATCGTCACCGTTGCAGACGCGGTCCATCTCAGCGACCAATTGGGTAAGCATCACGAAGCTGAGGAACAGATCGCGTTTGCAGACATCGTGCTTTTGAACAAGACAGACCTTGTCGAAGCTGAGGGCCTGGGCCGCGTCGAAGACCGCATCCGTAAGATCAACCCCTACGCCAAGATCATCCGTACTGAACACTGCGGCGCTGATCTGGAAGAGGTAATTGGGCTGAACGCCTTCAGTCTTGATCGCGTATTGGAGGTCGAACCAGACTTCCTGACATCAGACCACGACCACGAGCATGATGATGACGTGAAAAGCCTGTCACTTACATCGGATGTTCCTCTCGATCTCGATAAGTTCCAAACCTGGTTCGGGCAACTTCTGCAGACCCGCGGGCAAGACATTCTGCGGTCGAAGGGTATCCTTGATTTTAAGGGCGAGGATGATCGCTTTGTGTTCCAGGGCGTCCATATGCTGATGGATGGCTCACCCATGGGGTCCTGGCCTGAAGGAGCGCGCCAATCGCGTATCGTCTTTATTGGTCGTGATCTCGATACTATGGGTCTTGAGGACGGCTTCAACGGATGTCGAGCAGCATGACAGCCGAAGCCGTTCGAACCAACCCGAGGCGCGACGGCTTCGCTTCCACGCAATTAGAGCGAGAAGGCCTGAGCCTGGACACTGGCGCGCCTGTGACAGGCACGGTTGTCGTGGGCTCGTCCATCGCGGCAGGACTAGGCGACGGTACAATACTGATCTTCGAGCCGGATCGCCCACCGAAGGTGGTTGAAGCCCATCACGGCGCGGTTCTTTGCATCACGGCCGACCCAGAAACGAACTCCATCTTCACTGGCGGCGACGACGGAAGATTTCTGAAAACCTCATTGGACGGAACGATGGAGGAGATCGCGAGTTTTGGGAGCCGCTGGGTCGACTGCGTTGCTGCCGGACCAAAACTCTTTGCTTGCTCTTCTGGCAAGACTGCGACGGTCTGGAGCGACAGTGACACCCAACCACGTACATTCGAACACCCAAGTACCGTTGGTGGACTGGCTTTCGATGCAAAAGGGCGTCGTTTGGCGGTTGCTCACTATGGGGGTGCAACGATTTGGGAACGCGGCAATCGTCGCTGGAAATCGACCAGTCTCAAATGGAAGGGCTCCCACGGAGCGGTGACATTCAGTCCCGATGGAAAATGCGTCGTCACATCCATGCAAGAGAACGCGATGCACGGATGGCGGCTACGCGATAAGGCGGACATGCGGATGTCGGGCTATCCGGCAAAGGTGAAGAACTTCATCTGGATGGGCAGCGGCCCATTCTTGGCGACATCTGGTGCTGACGAAGCAATCTGTTGGCCGTTTGATGGCAAGGATGGTCCGATGGGCCGCTCGCCCGCAACCTGCTGCTACGGAGGTAAGCAAATCTGCACTGCTGTCGCGGGGATGCTCGGCCATGATGCGCTGCTCGCGGGTTTTGCTGACGGGGCAGTCTTGGCCGGTCGCGCATCTGAAGACGCGGAGGACTTTGTCGTGAAGGGGTCCAGCGGCTCTCCTATTGCGGCGCTCGCCATTACATCGGACGCGTGGCTGTTCGTCGGCGAGGAGTCCGGCCGTATACTATGGGTACGACTGGGTGGAGGCGAGAAATGAAGAACATGTTTGCGCCACGCGAGACATCACCAGGCCGCGCTGGAGATATCAAGGCTTGGGTAGCTCAGCACCTCGAGCTGGGAGAAAACGATCTTGTTTCTGTAGCAGAACTCACATGTCACGAGCCGGGCTGCCCACCGGTTGAAACCGTTGTGACAGTGCACCACGATGACGGTACGCGAGGGTCTTGGAAGCTCCACAAGCCTATGTCGGAAGTCTGCCAACCGGATGTAGTCGCCGCGCTATCTAACGCTAAAGACCAGTTTTGATATTGAGATGATAATCAGTGCATCTGGAAATCCTCTACATTAGCCGTTTATGAAAAAACGTAAGAGCTCCTGCATCGATATTTGTGAATTTACCGGCCCGAGTGGCTGGTGTCTTGGCTGCGGTCACATGCGGGAAGAATGCGCAAGATGAAAGAAAATGAAGCCCTACGAAGCGAATACCATTGAGAAGGAACTCGCCTGTCGCATGCCGAAAATAGTCCAAACTCCGCCTAAGGTGCCGTAAGGCTTATGGGGGAGGTGTGAAAAACGTCCTTCGAAGTAGGAAGTTGCCCTTCTGCCGTTTGAATGTGACAGTGGTGTTGTCTGCATCTCGATGGATTTTCAGCTATGCAGCGAAAGAACGGTTTCAGTTTGGCTACTTAGACCAGTTTCCAATGTCCGCTCTGCGG
>CAKZXZ010000198.1 GCA_937883775.1 uncultured Paracoccaceae bacterium | reverse complement strand
AACGCGCTTTTGGTTTCGCGTGCGAAACCGGTCTCAAGATCTTTCAGGCTGTCCTCTGTCGGGACTTCGAGCCGTCTACGCTTCGCCATTATCTTGCTCCTTCTGCTCTGCCTCAGCCATCTGACTGTCGCGCCACCACGCGCCGATCAGCAGCTCTTTGAACTCCGCATAGGTCCGGTCAAACGCCTCGCGCCCCCGGACATATGTCTCGCGATTGAAGTCGCGGTAATCGGCCTCGTAGATGCCGTTCACCTGCTCGCCTGCCTGGCCCACAAGGGCCGTGTAATCCTGCCGGTAGGCGTTCATGAAATCACCCAGATAGGCCTGAATGACATTGGCCAGATCGGTCTGCTGAGCCGCGTCAAATCGGGTGATGAGCGCGCGCACGACGTCCCATTCGAACTTCATTTCCGGCAGGCCCGCGCGCCGCCTCGCGGCATTCTCTCCCTCCTCGATGGAGGCGAAGGTGGAATAGAGCATGTCGAAGAACCGCCCCGTGCTGTCGAACTCAAGAAACGAAGCCCCCAGAGGCACCAGCAAGATGTCCGAGGCTGCCAGCGCGTTGATCGTCAGGTAGCCAAGCGCCGGAGGCGTATCGAGCAGGATGATGTCGTATTGGTTGAGGACATCCTCGTTTTCCAGGAAGCCTGTCAGCGCGTCCCAAAGCGGCCAGTTTCGCTGCGACATGCGCCAGACGGGCACCTGAAATTCGGCCCAGTAGAGGTTGAGCTGCGCGCCGATCAGATCGATATTGGGCCAGTGCGTCGGCTGGATCACGTCCTTGGCGGTGACTTGAAGCGCCTCGGTCAGAGTCTCGTCCAAGGGCAGGGGCGCTTGGCCTTGGGCTTCCCGCACGCCGTTTTCGCGTTGGACGTGGAGGGCGTAATCCTTGGCCAGAAGTGGGAAGACGGTGGACCATTCATCCTCGACTGACCCACCCATGATCGAGGTCATGGAGCCTTGGCTATCAAGGTCAATCACGAGCACGCGGTAACCGTCCAAAGCGGCTGACATGGCGAGGTGCGCGGCAGTTGAGGTCTTGCCTACGCCGCCCTTGAAGTTGGCCACAGCCACCACTTTCGCGGGCAGACCGTCGGGGCGGTAAGGTTTGTATTCCTTGCTGGCCACACCTTCCTCGGCGAAGTGGTTTCGCAGCGAAAGGACCTCTTCCAGCGTGAACCACTTCGCCCCGGCGGACCCTTCGCCCTGAGGCAGGTCGGGGTTGGCTTTGAGGACCCGACGCAGATGGGCGGCGTTCACCGGGATCAAGTAGCGGCAAATCTCCCAGACGGAGAATTTGCGAAGGCGCTTCTGGCCGTCAGGGGAGTAGCCCCGCTTGGCCAGATCATCGCGGCCTTTCGCAGCGAAAGCGGCGGCTTTTGCGAATCGCGCTGTGTCGATAGGATCGCCTAACTTGGCTGCCGCCGTTTCCGGGTCGAGGTTGAAATAGGGGGGGACCGGTTGGTCTGTCTTTCTGCTCATCGCGTCTCTCTTTGTGAGATGTTCTAGGTTTTGCCGTGTATGACCCGATCTATCGCACATCTTGGCTTTTGAGGGAATTGCGAAGGCGGATTTTCGCAGCGAAACCGTTGATGAGAGGTAAAATCACCGTCCAGAGAAGAAAAACACACCCAATAAACTGTAGAATCTTTAGATTATTTAGGAACTTTGGCGCAAAAATTTTATTTATAACCAATGGTTTAGGCTATTTTTGGGGCCCGTATACGGGATGAAACGCGCCCTTGAACAGGGCCAAAGGGACCCGTATTCGGGACGAGAAGCGCCCGCTGACGGGATGAGGGGCTCCGATTCGCAGTAGAGTCTGTTGGGCCGTGTTAGAGACGGTTTTCAGAGTCTCTTTGGTGCGCGAAACAGCGCTGAGACCCGGGGTAGGGGAGGGGGCGCGGGGAGTTATCCACAAAGGGGACCCGTTTGCAGGATAGGGGGCTTCCCGTAAAAGGGTGCCTATGACGGACTTGAGCGCGGGTGCCTTTCTATGCCATCCTACGCGCGAGGTGACAAAGAGCATCCGATTCCCAAAAGGGGCGCAGTGAGCATGGGCAAGCAGGATATTCCGACCGACCGGATGACGGGCGCGTTGCGACGCAGTTCGGTGAAAAAGAACGTGGCGGCGATCCATGTGTCGGGGAAGCTGTCTTTGCTGCAGCGCAAATTGTCGAACGTCTTGTTGCTGAACGCGTATGATGCGCTGACCACCCAGCCGAAACACGCGATTGATGCGCGGACGCTCTGCACGATGATCGGGTATAATTCCAATGATATGGAGACGCTGAAAGGCGCGCTGCGGGGGCTGGCGGAAACGGTGGCCGAGTGGGACATGCTGGACGAGAAGGGGCGGCAGGAATGGGGCGTCTCGGCGCTGTTGTCTTATGCCAAGCTGAAGGGTGGTATCTGCGAATATGCGTACTCTCCAGCGTTGGCCGAGAAACTGCATGACCCTAAGGTCTTCGCCCTGATTAACCTTAATATCCAGCGGCGATTTACCAGTGGCCACGCCCTGTCGCTTTACGAGAACTGCTATCGCTTTGTGCGCACGGGCAGCACTGGGTGGTGGTCGCTGGATCTATTTCGGCGGTTGATGGGCGTTGATGGCAGTGCGTATTACGAGACGTATAAGCATCTGAATGCCAAGATTATCAAACCGGCCGTGGCGGAGGTGAACAAAAGCTCGAACATCCTGATCGAGCCGGAGGTGCGCAAGATGGGGCGCACGGTCACCGAGATCCGGTTTCGGATCAAAGAAAACCCGCAACTGGCGATGTTCGACATTGATGACGATGATGGGCTGCGCAAAGGCCGGGTTTATGCGGCGTTGCTGGAGATGGGCGTGTCGGACCGGCTGGCGCGGCAGTGGATTTCCGAGCATGGCGAAGATTATGTGGCGGCCAAGCTGGCTTATTTGCGGGCGCAAGACGGGGTGGAAAGCCCGGTGCGGTATCTGACGGCTGCGATCAAAGGCGATTATGCCGAGCCTAAAGCGGCAGAGCCGGACCCGGAGGTCGTGGCAGAGGCCGCGCGGCGGGCCGAGGAAGGCAGCCGCCGTGCGCAGGCGCATGAGGCCGAAGTCGATGCGCGGTTGGCAGAGCGCGCGGTGCGGGCGGCCCGTTTGGCGCGGGTGCGCGACGTTGCTTTGGCGCGCAACCCAACCCAGCGGGATAGCGATCGGCGGCTGTTTTTGTCGCAGTTGTCTGATCCGCTGGACCGCGAAGAGTTTGCACGGCTGGGCTGGGCCTCGGCGCTGAATGCCCGCGCGATCTGCGCATTCTGGGAAGACCTGGTGCCTGGCCTCTTCGATGATTTGGCCGCGTAATCGCTGCGCGCGGGGCTATTTTTTGACAAGGTTTCTTTTTAAAACAGCCGCGCAACAAGGATGTTGTGTGTTGAGGAGAGTGGCGTGAAGGCTTTGGTATTGGGCGGGGACGGTTTTTGTGGCTGGCCAACATCGTTGCATCTGGCCGCCGAAGGCTATGCCGTGACGATCGCCGACAACCTGTCGCGCCGTGCCATCGCCGCGCAGCTGGGCGCGCCATCGCTGACGCCGATCCGCCCGATCGAAGAGCGCATCACCGCGGCCAAAAGGGTAGGGGACGTAGAGTTCGCCCCCCTTGACGTGACGGATCCGGTCGCGCTGCAGGCGCTTTTGGCCAGGCTGACGCCGGATGTGATTGTGCATTTTGCCGAACAACGCTCGGCGCCTTATTCGATGCTGGGCGATGCCGAGCGGCGTTTCACCGTTGCCAATAACGTCAATGGGACGAACACGCTGTTTTCCGCTTTGGTCGAGCTGGGGCAGCGCCCTCATGTGGTGCATCTTGGGACGATGGGCGTTTACGGATATTCCGACGATCTGGGGGAGCTGCAGGAAGGGTATCTGGACGTGCGCGTTGCGCAAACCGGTCGCGATGTGACGATTGGATATCCGGCAAATCCCGGATCAATTTATCACCTGACGAAATGCCTCGATCATACTTTGATGCAATTTTACGCAAAAAACTGGGGGTTTCAGATCACCGATCTGCATCAAGGCATTGTTTGGGGCACCGATACCGCGATCACCGGTTCAGACGAGGCGTTGATAAATCGGTTTGATTACGATGGCGAATACGGCACCGTCCTGAATCGGCTGGTCAGCCAGGCCGCCATTGGGCATCCGCTGACGGTCTATGGCACAGGCGGCCAAAGCCGTGCGTTTATCCATATTTCAGATACGGCGCGCTGTGTGCATCTGGCCACCGGTGCGCCGCCCGAGCCCGGTTCGAAGGTGCAGGTTTTTAACCAGGTGGCAGAGGTCCATAACGTGGGCGCGTTGGCGCAGATGATTGCGGACCGGATGGAGGCCAAGGTGACGCATCTTGATAATCCCCGCAAAGAGGCGGCGGCGAATGCGCTGCGTGTGTCGAATGCGGGCTTGCGGTCGCTGGGTTTTGCGCCGCACACCTTGCAAGACAGTCTGATGGACGAAATCGCGGCGACCGTGGGCCGCTATCAGGACCGGCTGAACCGGGATGTGATCCTGAGCAAGGCTCGCTGGTGATTAATTGTGATAATACCCTTTGGAATCAAGCCCGTGGTCATGGCCATAGGATTTCTGCAGTCTCGGGTTCACCTTTGAGAGCACCATACCGGTCACACGAAGACCCACGGTTTGAAAACTGCGCAGACCTGCGATGACCTGTGGGCGCGGGGTCTTGTCCCAGTGCACGGTATACAGGATCGCATCGGCATGCTGGCCAATGACGCGGGCGTCGGGCACCAGCAGGACCGGGGGCGTGTCGATCAGGATCACGTCGTAGGATTTGCGCGCGTTGCGCAAGAGCCGCCCAAACTGCGGCGACGCGAACAGATCGGCCGCATTGGTGTTGGTCTTGTCACCCGCAAGGACATCCACACCCAGCAGGTCCGACCGCCAGACGGCATCTTCGAGCCGGGTTTTGTTCATCAGAACGCCAAGCATGCCGGGGACATTGTCCATCTCGAAATACGAGCGGAACATCCGCCGCCGAATATCGCCTTCGATCACCAGAACACGCTTGCCGAGATTGGCCATATTCTGTGCCATTGCAAGGGCTTGCGTGGTTTTGCCTTCGCCCGGAACCGAGCTGGTCAGCATGATGATCTGGGGGCTGGCCGGCCCGGCCATAAAGACCGAGGTGCGCAGGTTGCGCACAGCTTCTACTGCGGCAGAGGCCGGTTTGGAGACGATATACTGAAGCACTGTCTTGCGATTGCGCGCGGGGATCCGGGGGATTTGGCCGAGAACGGTCAGACCGGTCTGCTCTTCAAGCTCTTCGGCGCTTCGGAAGGTTTGCCGCAGCGCTTCGCGGCGGATCACTTGCAGGGCCGCGATCAGACCCATCATCAGCGCAGAAAACACCACAATAAGCGCGCCGCGCGGGCGGGCCGGACCGGGGGGCACCTCGGCGGGCGACAGGATGGTGCTGTCGGCCTGCTGGATGCCCTGCTGAACGCTGGTTTCCTTGAGCCGCGACAGGAAATATTCATAGATCAGCCTTGAGGCCGCCGCCTCGCGCTGAAGCTGCTCAAGCGTGACCAGATCAAGCGATTGGCGGCCGATTTTTTCTGATAAATCCACCTCGAGCTTGCGCAGGGTATCAAGTTGAGCACGGTCGCGCACATTGCTGCGCCCTGACCGTTTGATCCCGGTTTCGCGGGCAAAAATACGCTCGCGCACCTCTTTGAGTTGCTGGGAAAGCAGTTCGAGCGTTTCGGGATTAATCAACTCCATCTCGGCGGCAAAGCTTTTGGCTTCGGTTTCGGCCTTTTCAAGTTCGATCTTCAGCTCGGCGACGCGGTCGGTCAGCCACACTGTCGCCTGCTCGGTCGCGGTGAATTTGAGATCGATCTGGCGCCGAATATATAGCTTTGACAAGGTGTTAGAGATCAGCGCCGCTTTTTCCGGCGTGCGCGCCTCTGTCGTGAGTTCAAACACCATACTGTCAGGAATATTGCGCACAGTAATGGCGTCAGACAGCGCATCGATCGTGGCCGTTTTGCTTTCGCGCATCGGTTCAGCGGGCGGGACGCCAATCAGGGCCCTGGCAAAGGCCAGACCCCGATCCACCAGATTGGGCGGGCGCAGTGCAGGGTTGAATTCAGCGTCACGATCAAGCGCGAGCGTGTCGACGACACTCGCCAGCAGCGCGCGCGAAGAAAGCACCTCGACCTCGGTATTGACGGCGGTGTTGTCGGTGGGCAGGCCGGGCAGGACACTGCCCAGATCGCCCAGTTTGTCGACATGCTGTTCCATGACAACAACGGCGGTGGCGCGGTACAGCGGCTGCGCCAGTGTTTGCAGCCACATCAACGCCAGAACGGTGCCCATCAACGCCGCAAGACATAGCCGGAATTTGGCGCGCCAAAGGGCTGCCAGCAAGACGCCAAGATCAAGCACATCATCTTCGACCTGCCCGGATTTGGCAGGCACGGCGAGGCCATGCGGCAGCGCGGTCATGTCAGCGTCCTTTCTTCAAATGCAGTTCATTTTTCAGACGCTACGCGTGAAGTGTGGAGGCTTCCTTAACTGCTTTGCGCTTTCATCACCCAAACAGCTTGTGAGGGTGAAATGAAACATGAAAACTTTACTGATTGGCCCGCCACTCGCCCCGGACGGCGGGCTGCGTTTCAGCAGTATATGAGCCGTGGCAAACGCGTTCTGGACGTTGTGGGTGTTTTGACCGTGGCGCCGGTTGCGGTGCCGTTGGTGGCGGTTTTGTGGGGTGCTGTGCGGCTGGACGGTGGGCCGGGGTTTTTCGGCCATGTCCGGGTTGGCAAGGACGCGACGCAATTTCGCTGCTGGAAACTGCGCACGATGTGCGTTGATGCGCCTGCGCGTCTGCGGGCGCATCTGAAGACAGACCGCGCCGCCGCCCGCGAATGGGCGCAGACCTATAAGTTGAAGAACGACCCGCGCGTGACGCGGCTGGGTGCGATTTTGCGCAAGACATCGCTGGATGAGCTTCCACAGCTTTGGAACGTGCTGCGCGGCGAGATGAGCCTTGTTGGCCCGCGCCCGGTGCCCCAGGTCGAGCTAGAGGAATATCGCGGTTTTGAATGGGCTTACCTGATGTGCCGACCCGGCATAACCGGGATCTGGCAAGTGTCCGGGCGCAATGATGTAAGCTATGCCGAACGGGTGCGCATGGATGTCAGCTATGTGCTGAATGCGCGGTTGCGCACGGATCTGTCGGTGCTTTGGAGGACGGTTGGTGCCGTTTTGAAACGAACCGGACGGTAGTGGTTCAACGGTGACGTGCGCGTTATCCCGTGCCTTGGCGGTAACCGCTTAGGCGTCGTTAGCCTTGAAGCGCAAGCTGGGGTGCAGCAAGGCTGTGACCCCCGGAAGGATGCCGTGGCGATGGGCTAACGCAACCGCGCAGATCGCGGCAAATCCAAGCTGACCCAGTGCCGTTGCCATCGCCAAAGCGTGCAGCGATTGGCTGGCGGCGTAAAGCTGGGCCGAGGCTGTCACCGGGACCGCGACCCATATCAGAAGGGCGCGGTGCCGTTCCATATCGGTCATCGTCATGAGCATCCCGGTGGCCCCGAAAAGGGCAGGGGCGGCTTGCCCCAAAGTCAGCCAGATCAGGATCCCTGCCGCACCCGAGAAGTCTGTGCCAAAAAGCGGCAAGCTTAGGGGGCCCAGCATGGCAAGCCCGGTCGCGCCTCCGCTGCCGATCAGAAAGAAGCCCAGATTGGTCCGCGCGGCCAGCCCGCCGAACCCGGCTTGTGCGTGATAGGCGCGCGACACAGCCGGTGCGAGCGCGCTGCGCAGCGCCTCGAAAAGCAGGGCCAGCAAGCCCGCCAGCCGACGGGCCACAAGGTAAAGGGCGGCTTGTGTCGGGGTTGCGAGCAGGCTGAGCACGATCACGTCAAGGTGGCTGAGCACCATCCAACCAACCTGCGCCGAGGTCAGCGCGCGCAACGCGGCCCGATTGGGCCGATAGGGCAGGGGCGGCGCGCTGAGCGGCCAGGCCAGCGGCAGACACAGCACAATCCCAGCGGCATAGATCCACAGCGCCGCGGTGAGCGTCAGCGGCGCGATTTGCGCATAGACCGCGCAGCCGGCCAGCGGGATCGACGCGCGCAGCACCGTCTGGCTTGTCAGGGCGGCGACAAGCGCCCCCTGGGCGCGCCGGGCTGCTGTCAGCATGCCCAAAAGTGCCGTCAAAAGCGGGATCGCGATCATCATACACAGCGTCAGCGCGTCATGGGGCAGCATTGGGTTTTGGGTTGTTCCCAGCACAACGCCGATCAAGAGCGCGCAGGCAAACCCACGTAGCGCAAGGCTGGTAAACGCGCGTGCAATGAGCGTTGTCAGCGCGCCTGCGCGTTCGGTGCGCCATAATCGGGCGCCATCGCGCAGGATCAGTTGCGCCCAACCGGCGGTCAGCATGCCTGCAAGCAACCCGGCAAGCGACAGAACTGTCAGCATCGTTCCCAATTGCGCGGCCGGCAGCAGCTGTGCCAGCAGCCATGTGTAGCCCAGCCAAAGAACAGCGCCCGCGCCGCGCAAGGTTGTGGCGATCAGGATCAGGCGGGGCATGGTTGAGGTCTTTCGAATGGGTTGGATTTTGGGGCGAGGGCTGCGGCGACGGCCAGCCAAAGCCAGTTGGTATAAATCCCGCGATACCCGGTCACCAGCAGCGCCGTCAGCAAACTGCCGATCCCGAGTGTGAGCAGTGCCGCGCGCATCGGTGTCATGCGGGCCATGGCGCGCGTGCGGGGGCGCAAAAGTGCGAAAAGCAGCGCGCTCATCTGGACAAGTGCGGGCCAGCCTTCTTCGAAAATACGGCCGATGATTTGTGAGTTTACGCCTGTCGGAAGGGTGCCGAAATTCAGACCCAGCGCGCGGGCCACCTGATGGGCGCGCAGACGTACTTCGTGGTTTTCACCGATACCAACGCCGAATAACTCACCGCTCCACAATGGGGAAAGCCCGCCCAGCATCGAGGCCAACCGCATCGCGGCAGAGCGGTCGGCGGCATGTGTTTCAAGGCGGTCAGCGTAAAAGACGCTGATGAAGAATGTCAGCAAAACAGCGATAACCGCGCTGCTGGCCATGACGATCAGAATGCTGCGCAGATGCAAGGTTTGGGTGGTGTGCAGCGCGACGCCCACCATCAAAGGTGCCAGAACGATTACGCTGGTCGAGCGGGTGAAAAGCAGGCAGCTGGCGTAGAGGGCAAGTGCGCCCCACAGGGCCGAGCGGCGGCGCGTTTGGGGGTGCATCAACAAGGCCAGCACAACGCCGATGGCCATGGTGATATGCGTTGCAAAGGTCGACACTTCGGGGAAAAGTGCAAAGCCGCGGCCGTAATGCGGTGGCAGGCTGAATGCGACATTAGTGCGAAAATCGAGCGCTTGTGCGCCCAGCGTGATCTGCGCCAAAAAGAGCAAAGCAGAGCCTGTTGCAGCCGCCAAAAATCCGCCAAGGAACGCGCTGCGTGCGGCAGTGTCGGCGAGGGCAATCGCTGCGAGCGCTGTGAAGGGGAGGGCGCAGGCCAGCGTCCAGATCAGGACGATGGGTTGGCCGCCAACCACGCTCCATGAGAGGAGGACGCAGGCGGCAAGGCCAAGGGGGCCAGTTAGGCGCAGGCCGGTGGCGCGGCGGCCATAAAGCGCCAGCAGCGGCCAGCCGAGAAGGGCGATGGCGTCAAGCGCTTGAAGCGGCAGCGGCACGCCGGGCAGTGCCACGGCGGGCATCCACAGGGCCAGCGCTGCGCAGAAAGCCCAGAGGGACAAAGGGGATGCGCGCATCAGTCTGTGTCTACGAATGCGCAGAGCGCGGCATCCGCTGCTGTGCCAAACTCAAGCGCGCGGCGGAGGGCCGGGGTCTGGGACAGGGTTTGTGCGGGCGCTTTATCCGGGGTCTGCAAAAGGGCTGCGGCGCGGGCAGTGGCCTCTTGGAGGGAGCGGAAACGGAGGGTGCGGTCAGGCACCAGTTCGCGCACGCCGCCGCCGTCATAGACCAGTGGGATCAGCCCGGCGGTTATCATCTCGGCCACGGCAATGCCGAAATGTTCGTGACGGTAGAAATGCAGACCGATCCGGGCTGTTGCCAGCGCGTCGGTCAGCTGGGCGCTGGACGCGTTGAGTTCGAACCGCAAATAGGGTTTCTGGCGATGCCGCGCGATCAGACGTTGGGCGTAAGCACTGTCGGCGCGGCCAAGGATGGTCAGCGTCGCGGGATATGCGCGCGCGCGCAGGGCTTCTGTCAACGCGATGGCGTCTTCCAGCCGCTTGTTGGGGACAATCCGCCCGATGCAAAGCAGCGCATAGGGATCGCGTTTGCGCCTGATATCAGTGCGTGCGTTGACGCTGGGATAAAGCGTTTGCGGGCGCGTGATCTTATGCGCGCGCGCCGCGATGCGCGCCGTCCAATTGGAGTTGGCAAGCGTGGTTGTTTCGGGCGGTGCAGCGCAGGGCCGTGCGATACTCCGGCAGATCAGCGCGTAAAGCTGCCGCGGCACGAAAGGCGCCCTGGCGCCAAGCAGGCGCAGCAGCTTGGGATGGGTGCTGAACAGCACCGGTGCATGCAGGATGCGCAGCGTCGGGCGGCCTGTGTCCGGCCCTTCCCCATAGCTGAGAATGACGGCATCAAACGCCCGGGCAAGACGCGGCAGGATGCGGCAGACCAGGGCGTATTTGAACAGGCTCAGGCGGCGCAAAAGCGGCAGCGTTCCAAGGCGTAGAAGGGTTGGGCGCTGCAGCGTATTGCCACTTTGCAGGCCGTTGATATCCAGCACACCCACGCTGTGCCCGGCTGCCCGCAAACGCGCAATAAGGGCGTTGGCATATGCCTCTGCCCCGCCGCGCGCGGTCAGATCGGCATGGGCGACGAGGATGTTCATCGCAGCGCCTCGCGCAGGGCGGCGGTGTCAGCTTTGGGAATTGTTGCTAAAGGGGCGCCGAACCAAAGTGGTTTGAGACGCTGCTTGAACCCGTGGGGCAAGGCTGCGCGCAAGGCGGTTTTGAGACCGGTCCGGTAGAGTGCGGCGTTCAAGGCGGGCAGGCGCGGTGCGGTGCTGGCATTGCGCGCTTGGGCGGAAAGATCAAAGCCGTCGGGATCAATTTCGAGCAGTTGCGCAATTTTACAAAGCGCGCCTTGCGGATCGGCGATCATGTCTTCGAAACGCAGCGAACATATCTGGTTTTCTGGAAATGTTTCTGTATAGCGCGCAACTGCGTCTGCCTGTCTGGACGGGCGCAGCAGATAGCGCGCGGACAGGGGGACACGCCCGTTCAGCTCATCCGACAATTCGGCGTGCAAAGGCGCGGTCGTGCGCCCGGTGCGCCGCGCAAGGTGATAGTGCGACAAAGCACGCTCCACCGGATCGCGGGTCAGCAGGATTACCTTGGCGGTTGGGCAGGCGGTGTGGATCAGCGCGGGGGCCTCGGGGCAGGCCAGATAGCTGGTTGATGCATCAAGGCGGTATTGTTGCGTCAGTGGCGCGTAGAGTGCCGCGTATTGCGCCGGATCCCGGAAGATTGCGAATTGCATGGCGACGGGTTGACCCTTGGCCAGGAAATCCGTGGGATCAACATCGTTCAGATGTGTGCGGCGCACGTCTTCGGGATCAAATTCATGTGCCGAGAAATGGTTCGGCTCTTTTATCCTGGGCAGGCCGATGCTGGCATGGCTGGCAAGCCAGTGTGACAGCTGGGTCGAGCCGGCGCGCGGCGCGGCGATCAAAAACAGATTTGGCGTCATGAGCGGCCCGCCACGGGGCGGCGTTTGAGCATCGCGCTTAAGACGCCCAGCCCAAAGCCAAGATGTGAGACAAGTGCCAGCCACGCGACCCGCAAGGAGGAGCGCCCGCAGCGCGCCGAAAGTAGCAGGACAAGCATCAGATATCCCAGCGCTGGCAGCGCTGCCGCGGGGTGCAGCACCAAGGCGCTTGGAAGGGCAAGCAGCAAGATCAGTGTTGCGATCACGGGCAGGTTTTGGCGCAGGCCCAGCATACGGTGATGTTTGCGCGCGGTGTGCAAACGCCAGCGCCCATTGCGTTGCATCTGACGAAAAAGCGCGCGGGGCGAGCGGCGAGGAAAGTAGCGGATCGCTGCTTTCTGCTCCATCCAGATGCGCCCGCCTGCGGCGCGCAGCCGCTGGTCAAATTCGACATCCTCGTTCGCGACAAAACCGGCATCATAGCCGCCCAGCTCCAGAAAACGGGTAAGCCGGAACGCCGCGTGATGGCCGTGCTGCACCCAGCCGGATCTGGCGATCTTGCGGTGACGTGCGCCGCCATGGCCCAACCATCCGCGCTGCAGATCGGCAGCGGCGCGTTGCCAAGGATCGGCGACCCGCCGGGTTGCGATCATGGGAACGGTCACACTGTCGGCGCCGGTCGCTGCAAGGGTATCGACCAGGGTTTCGACAAAATCGGGCGGATAAAGTTCGTGCGCATCAATGCGGATTAGCGTGTCATAGCCGCGTTCCTGCGCCAGCTTTGCGGCCATGTTGACGCCGCTGGCCTGGGTGACGTCGGGGTTGTACAGCAGCCGCACCCGCGGCGTGATCCGCGCCATGTTCGAGACAATTTCGCAGCTGCGATCGGTCGAGCCGCCATCCACCACCCAGATTTCGCGCGCCAGCGCCTGTGGTAAAAGGCTTTCCAGCAGCCCCGGCAGATAGGTTTCTTCATTCAGGCAAGGAATGACAAGCAGCGTCGCAAAACGGTTCATAATGGCCCCACATCGGTTGAAAGTCCGTGTCGGACCCCCGTAGGCCAAGCATCGCGCGGTGGGGTTTATAGGCTGTTAAGCGACGTACGCCTCAAAGCCCCAAAATAGTTTCAACTGTAGCTAAATCGTTTGAGATCCCAGGCGTATCGATCGGCAACAAGTGCACGCGCTTGCGGGCTGTACCAATGCGACCAGTCGGTCTTGGATCGCGCGTTGACATGGCCAAGCTGCGCGCGCACCGGGAGCCCCATTTCAGCCAGCAGCACAGGCAATTCACGGTCCAGATGTTCAAGCCGCAGGATATCTGTGACCAGCCGCGCGCCTTGTGCATTCGTGGTCCAGGTTTGTGCCGACCACGTCCCGTAGCGGCGCCAGCGCTGGTGGATACGACCGCCCCCGCCGGGGCCATAAGGTTGCGTTTCATGGAGCCATCGGCTGAAGCTGGTCTGGCCCAATCCCATCCGCCGCCGCCAGCGCCATAGCCCATCGACATCTGCGATCATCCGATACAGTGACACCAGCCGCGGATAGGGGTTTCGCACGCAGGTGATCCGTCGATAGTCCTCAAACGGCCAGCGTTTGGCGGCAAAGCTGATCTGCGCTTCTGCCGGGCTCATATGGGCGTAGAACGGGTTCTTGGTTGTCCGGTCGCGCCACGCGCCGATTGGTTCTTCGTTGAGCGGCGCAAGCAAGGCGCGCACGGATTCCGAGCCGGTTTTGGGGTTGGAAAAGAAGATGAATCGGTGCGTGTGCGAGATAATCATGCCGCCAGATTAGGCAGCATCGGTTAAACAAGGCTTACTGCTTGTCGTAGCGAATTTGACGCCCTTTGCCGCTGTCGCGAATGGTGACCAATTCGTTTCCGTTGACCATGATCGCAATGCAGTTGGAGGGCAGGTCTTCGCCGCCCAGCCTGCGGTCATAGCAGACCACGCCGCGCTTCCAGCGCCAGGTTCCTGTCAGCTCTTGTCCGCGGGCAGAGCCGGTCAGGCTGCCGTCGCGTTTGAGGGTGAACCACGCTTTGGTTTCCGGCTCCACATAGCGGTTTTCGAGCACCTGCGCGCGCAGGTCATTTTGCGATTTGATCTGGGTCCAATCGGCTTGAGCGGGGAGGGCGGCCAGCATGAGGGCCGCGGTGGCGAGAGCAATGCGCATTGGTGAAATCCTGTTTGGGTCAATACCTGTCAGCGTAGCCGAGGATTGGGATTTCGCCAAATTCGGTCAGAAGATGAAGTGATCTTCGGTCAGATCAGCGACTTGCAGCGTGGTGTCATCATCCTCGACCCGGAAGCGATCGGAGCCGTATTGGATCAGCACGCCGTAGCCTTTCTGGGTGAAATCAAGGCGGCTGGTGTCATAGAGAAAGAGGAACGCGCTGAGGTCGAGCCGGTCTTCGGCGATGTCGAAATCGGTGACTGTGTCCATGCGGTTGTCGGGCGTGAACACGAAGACATCTGCACCGGCGCCACCGGTCATCGTATCAACGCCTGCGCCGTCGATCAGGCGGTCATTGCCCGCGCCTCCGTCAAGCGTGTCATCGCCGTCGCGGCCCACCAGCAGGTCGTCCAGCGCGCCGCCGGTCAGGGCGTTGTCGAGGTCGTTGCCGTTTACCGATGCGCCGAGCGCGCCCAGGTCAATGGTGAACTCGGTGATGCCGGTGTCGCTTCCAGCGGCGAAGACCTGAATGTCGTCGCCCACGGCGCGGGCCGAGATCGTCGAGACGTTTTGCAGCGTCGTGTCGGTTTCATCGGCGATGCTGGTGAGGTGATGGAGGCGGCCGTCAGAGGAGAGCTCAAAGAGCGAGAGGCCGTCATCTGCACCGCCGGCCAGCACGAAGGCGCGGTCGTTCACGGTGACGGTTTCAATGGCGCTGATGCCGCCGAAGCGGGTGTCGAGGCTGTCGAGCTGGGTGTCGGTCTCAAAGAGGCCGCCGAACGTGTTCACCTTGAGCGCCGAAAGCGTGTTGGAGCCGGCCCCGCCTGCGAGCACAAAGAGATTGCCATCGACCAGCGCGGTGTCCAGCGCGGAAGGCGCGTTGATCGCAAAACCGTCCGCGGCCCCAAGATTGTCGCGTTCCTTGATGTTGCCGAAGCGGCCCATCCAATAGGAGGAAATGCCGTCGCCAGTCCCGTCGGCGGTGAAGAAATACGTCTTGCCGTCAACCGTGCCTTGGGCCATCGCGGTGATATCTTGGAGGTAGTTGTCAGGCGTATCGGCTGTGTGTTTCTTGAACGCCAGCGACAGGTCATCGCGTACCTCGAAATGCCGGTAGCCGGATTGGTTGTGCTGCGCGGCGACGAGGAAGTTTTTGCCGTCAACCTGAAGGAGCAGCGTGTGGTCGAAATTGCCGATATTGGCGGGCGAGGCCCCCAGATATTTGGTGCCGTTGAAGCTGCCATCGCTGTCGAGGTAATGCACCGCCATGCGGTTGTCATAGCGCCCGGACGGGAAAAGCGCAGCTTGGCCGTCGACCGTGCCCAGCGTGATCTGGGCCAGCCCCAACGTGCCATAGGCGCCGCTATAGCCGAGGCTGTCGATATGGGTCGTGACCCCGGTGATGTTGAAGACATTCATGCCACCCGTCGCCTCGGACGCGGAGTAGAGGAACGTGTCGCCGTTAATCTCGATCATATCGAGATCGCGCAGGCTTTGCAGATGGGGCAGCGCGGATGTGCTGCCCGTTCCAAGTGTCGTAATATGCGTAAACTGAGCCACCCCCGGCTCCTTTCGGTCTACGCCCCCACATGGATCAAGATGGGCACGCGGGGTTAATGGCGCGTTAGGAAAATGCGGCGTTTTGGGGGTGATTTCGGGGCAAGGAGGT
>CAKZXZ010000197.1 GCA_937883775.1 uncultured Paracoccaceae bacterium | reverse complement strand
GCCGAAACCGTTCTCATGCCCGGCGATCCTTTGCGTGCCAAATGGGCGGCTGAGACCTTTCTCGACAACCCTGTCTGCGTGAATGAAGTGCGCGGCATGCTTGCCTTCACCGGCACCTGGCACGGCAACCCGGTCACGATCCACGGCTCCGGCATGGGCATGCCGTCGCTCTCGATCTACGCCAACGAATTACTCAAAGACTACGGCGCGAAAACCCTGATCCGCATCGGTTCCACCGGGGCGATGCAAGAACATGTCAAGCTCCGCGACGTGATCCTCGCCATGACCTCCACAACGCTCAACACACCTTCCTCCGGCATTTTCAAAGAGCTGAACTTCGCCCCTTGCGCAGACTACAACCTGCTCGCCGCCGCCGCTAAAGCGGCCGAAAACAAAGACTGCACCACCCATGTCGGTGGCATCTATTCTTCCGATGTCTTCTACGACGAACGCCCCGATCTGAACGAACAGATGATGCGCCACGGCACCCTCGCCGTCGAGATGGAAGCGGCAGAGCTTTACATCCTCGCCGCCCGCTATAAGGCCCGAGCGCTGGCAGTGCTCACGGTATCCGATCACCTCATCACCGGCGAAGCGCTCCCGTCCGAGGACCGGCAATCCAGCTTTGGGGATATGGTCGAAATCGCTCTTGAGGCAGCCTTTAGTTAAAACCGTCGTGTTCGGTATTTTTAGACAAAAGAAGCCGGTAACCGCGCATTAACCTTAACGCGCGCACCTACCTTCTTTTGTCTCCAAATACCGAAATCCCATGGCTGCGATCATACCCGTTGGTATGAGAAGGGCGCCATCCCTCTGGCATATGCTGCAGATCGTAAATCGTTACCTCCAACGGATAGCACTTCGCCGCGTCGCTTGAATGCGTGGCCGAGCAATCCCCGCCCGGGCAGGCCGACAAAGCCCCCAGCAAATCCATTTCGGCAAAGAACTCGATATAATCGCCAGGCTCAACCGGGCTCGCTTTCATGAAATACTGCTGCGTATCGCGGGTGAACCCGGTGCACATGAAGACATTCAGCACATCATGCACATGCATTTCGGCTTCATGCAGCGGCAGCCCGGTTTGGGCGGCCAAGGCCCGTGTCAGATTTGAGTGACAGCAGTAGTGATAATTCTGCCCACTAAGCAAGTGATGCGTATAGGGATCGCAGCGCGTCCCGATCAGATCATGAATCCCGCCGCCATCCGCATCGAACCGGTACCAGTTCAATGTGTCGCGGGTGATCGTCGCCATCGGGCGCAGCGTCGGGAAACTGCTCCAGAGTTGATGGCCTTCGGTCAGATGCGTCCCATGCAGCGCGCGGGTCTTGCCGGAATAGAAACGTTCAGACAGATCATGCGCGTTCCACAGGTTCAGATCGCCCACTTGCGGCCCTTCCACCGAGGTGATCCGAAACACCTGCCCCGCCTTCACCTCGAAACACGCCGCATCGCGCGGCGGGACAATCACTGTTTCCGCCAACTGCATCCCGTCCGTCGCAGCGCGATATGCACTCAGATCAGGACGCGGGAGCGTCTCGACAGGATAACAGACAACGGGCGGGATTTCTGGACGACTGCGCATATGGCCAGTTGGCCTCATCCCAGGATCCAATTCAAGCCATAGAAAAAGGCCGCCCCAACAGGCGCGGCCCATCTGTTAGCTTGAACCGACGTTAAACCGTCCGTTCGACCATCATCTGCTTGATGTTGGCAATCGCCTCGGCCGGGTTCAGGCCCTTGGGGCAAGTCTTGGCGCAGTTCATGATCGTGTGGCAACGATAAAGCTTGAAGGGGTCCTCCAACTCGTCCAACCGCTCACCAGTCGCTTCATCGCGTGAATCGATGATCCAGCGATAGGCATGCAGCAACGCTGCCGGGCCAAGATACCGGTCGCCATTCCACCAGTAAGACGGACAGGAGGTCGAACAAGATGCGCACATCACGCATTCATAAAGGCCATCCAGTTTCTTGCGGTCTTCAATCGACTGCTTCCATTCCTTCGCCGGGCGGTTCGTCTTCGTCTCCAGCCACGGCATGATCGACGCGTGCTGCGCATAGAAATGCGTCAGATCTGGGATCAGGTCCTTGACCACCGGCATATGCGGCAGCGGATAGATCTTGATGTCGCCCTTCACCTCGTCCAGCCCATAGATACAGGCCAGCGTATTGATCCCGTCGATATTCATCGCACAGGATCCGCAAATCCCCTCGCGGCACGAACGGCGGAAGGTCAGCGTTGGATCAATCTCGTTTTTGATCTTGATAAGGGCGTCCAGGATCATGGGGCCGCAAGTGTCCATATCCACAAAATACGTATCCAGCGACGGGTTTTTCCCGTCATCGGGGTTCCAGCGATAAATCTGAACTTTGCGCAGGTTTGTGGCACCTTCGGGCTTGGGCCACGTCTTGCCAGTCGTCATGCGACTGTTCTTTGGAAGCGTCAGTTGGACCATTGTGTCCTCCTATCCGAATTGTCCCAAAACGGCGCTCAGGCCATCGCGGGAAATACAGTCAATCGTTTCGGGCCGACGGCTGATATCCAGCACGACTTGCACCGTTGTGTCATCGGGACCCGTCGCCGCAGCGCGAGCCAGTTGAAGAATTTCGGCGCCAGAGGCGTTGTCGATCACACAATTGGTGATCGCCTCACCACCTGGTCCGGGTAAATATTGCGCAACGATGGGCTTGACCACGCTGCGCGCCGCATCGCGGGCCAGCTGATCGCCGAACGCAGTGTCGCACCCCGCCAATGTCAGACCGGCCAGAACAGCCGCTTCAACGCGCATCCTAGCCGCCTTGACCCGGGCAGATCGACGTACCGGCCTGGAAAACGCCACCACCAGCGCGGCAGTTGGATATGTGCACACCAGTCCCACCACGGCTAAGGGCTGCACCTGATCCATAAGCTCCAGACCGGATGCACCGTTGAAAGTTTGCCGTCACCGTACTGGCATGGATCCCCGCGCCAAGTCCGCCGACAAGGATCGAGGTGCCGACGCTTCGGGCAAAAGCCTCACCCGCGCTTCGGTTCAACAGTCTTTGGCAGTGGCTCTGAGCGCTGCCGCGCACAACGGTTTGTGTCCGCGCAGCGGGTGCAGCAGAAACCGCAGCAAATTGCACCTGGTACTTGTCCAACAGGCAATCATTGACCGCCGCAGCAGAGGCTTGCGATGCGCCAGCCCCCGGCGCAACCACCGGAAGCGAGCCGCCACCCACGATCGAATAGGACCCCGGCGCCCGCGTTTCATGGACACACTCAAGCACGACCCGGTCCACTGTGGTCGCCATAGCGGCAGTCGCAAAGCTACCAGTTGCGAAAATGGATGCGATCAAAGTGACCAGATGCTTCATTTAATAGACCCTTGCTTTCGGTGCGATTTTCTTAAGATCAATGCCGCCTTCATTATGGCTTGTCAGCGGGTTCAAATGCACGCCGCGGAACCCAAGGGACACCTTGTTGCCCTTGAACCAGATCAGCGAGTGTTTGCGCCAATTTTCATCATCGCGGTCGGGATAATCCTCATGGGCATGCGCCCCGCGGCTTTCCTTGCGGGCCTCGGCAGCTTTAATCGTGGCCAGCGCGTTGGGCATCAGATTGGTCAGCTCCAGCGTCTCCATCAGGTCCGAGTTCCAGACCATCGACGTGTCGGTAACCTTAAGATCGCTCAGCTTACCGCCCACATTGTCCATCTTCTCACAGCCCTCGGCCAGCGTCTTGTCGGTGCGGAAAACGGCAGCATCGGCCTGCATCGTCTTTTGCATCTCAAGGCGCAGTTCCGCCGTGGGGACGTGACCCTTGGCGTAGCGCAAACCATCAAACCGGCTCAAAGCCGCCTCGATCGAGCGGCGGCTGGGTGTTGGCACAGCCGTTTCGGGATCAATAATCTTGCCCGCACGGATGGCCGCGGCGCGACCAAATACAACAAGGTCAATCAGCGAGTTCGATCCAAGGCGGTTCGCCCCATGCACCGAGGCACACCCCGCCTCACCCACGGCCATCAGGCCAGGTGCGACGCGGTCGGGATCGTCGGCTGTGGGGGACAGAACTTCGCCCCAGTAATTCGTCGGCACACCGCCCATGTTGTAATGCACGGTCGGCAGAACCGGGATCGGCTCTTTCGTCAGATCGACGCCCGCAAAGATGCGCGCGCTTTCGGAAATGCCGGGCAGGCGTTCGGCCAGCGTCTCGGGTGGCAGGTGGTTGAGGTGCAGGTGAATGTGATCCCCCTCAGGCCCCACACCGCGACCACCCCGGATTTCCATCGTCATGCAGCGGCTGACCACATCGCGCGAGGCGAGGTCTTTGTAGGTCGGTGCATACCGCTCCATAAAGCGCTCGCCTTCGGAGTTGGTCAGATAGCCCCCCTCCCCGCGTGCGCCTTCGGTAATCAGGCAGCCCGCACCATAAATGCCGGTTGGGTGGAATTGCACGAACTCCATGTCCTGCAAAGGCAGACCCTGACGCGCCACCATACCACCGCCATCGCCGGTGCAGGTATGCGCAGACGTTGCGCTGAAGTAAGCGCGGCCATAACCGCCCGTGGCCAGAACGACCATCTTGGCAGCGAACAGATGCAGCGTGCCATCATCCAACTTCCACGCCAGAACACCCTGACACTCCCCGTCATCGCTCATGACAAGATCAATGGCGAAGTATTCGATATAGAACTCGGCGTTGTTCTTCAGCGATTGACCATAAAGCGTGTGCAGGATCGCGTGACCGGTCCGGTCTGCCGCCGCACAGGTGCGCTGCACGGGCGGGCCTTCACCATATTCAGTGGTGTGACCGCCGAAAGGCCGCTGGTAAATCCTGCCTTCTTCGGTCCGCGAGAACGGCACGCCGTAATGCTCAAGCTCGTAAACCGCCTTGGGGGCTTCACGGGCCAGATACTCCATCGCGTCGGTATCGCCCAACCAGTCCGAGCCTTTGACAGTGTCATACATATGCCACTGCCAGCTGTCAGGGCCCATGTTGCCAAGGCTAGCTGCGATGCCGCCTTGCGCGGCGACCGTGTGTGATCGGGTCGGGAAAACCTTGGTGACACAGGCCGTGCGCAGGCCTTGTTCGGCCATACCAAGTGTTGCCCGCAATCCGGCGCCGCCAGCGCCGATCACGACAACGTCGTATTCATGGGTCTCGTAATCGTATGCAGCCATTTTAAGGTGCTCCGTGAGGTAAGGTTCGTTAAAGCGCCATGCGGGCGATGGCGAAAAGGCCAGTCGCTGCTGCCACGTATGACAAGCAGATCGTCCCGATGATTGCTATTTTGCGTGCCACTCCATGGACATAGTCTTCGATCAGCGCTTGGACACCATTTTTGAAATGCATGAACGTCGCTGCAATCATCAAAGCTGTGATGATCGCTGGGAAAGGCTGACCGAAATAAGCAACGACATCCGCGTGGGGTTTGCCCAGCATCGGTGCAAAGGTGAACAAAAAGAAGGGCGTCAGAACAGCAAGCGAGGCAGAGCTAACCATCATCAACCAGTGGTGGTGGGTGCCTTCCTTGGCCGATCCAAGACCTTCGGCGCGTTTGCGGTCCGTTAAATAAGCCATCACGCAATCTCCCAAATGATGGCAACGCAGATCGCGGTCAGCATGACAGATCCGATCACGCAAGCCCAACCAAGCTTTTCGGCCCAGACGATTTCCATACTGCCGCCGGTATCCCAATAAAGATGCCGCAGCCCCGCAAGTAGGTGATAGCACAGACCCCAAAGCGACAGCACCAGCACCAGCTTGCCAAAGATCGAAGTCAAAATGCCGTCCGCCAAAGCGAACGCACTTGGCGACGTGGCCGCAGCCAGCAGCCACCACACGACAAGCAACGCACTAAGTAGCAGTGCGTTTCCGGTGATCCGGGTCAAGATAGAGCTGATAGAGGTGATCTGCGGTCGGTAGATCGTCAAATGCGGTGAGAGAGGGCGATTACCCCTGTTCACGTCTGGCATACTTATTCCCTTCGGCTGTGCACTTGCGCGCTGGCTCTTGCGTAAGTGATAGTGATTTTCCGCTCTGAGTCACGCCCCCAGACCTTGATTTGGCGCGGTTATTTGGCGCAACCCGACACATTCTTTGCCTTTGTGATCACACCAAAACCAAGTGTGATCACAAAAAGAAGTCCCCCTGACCCCTTGGCGATGATTCGCGTATCAGCCCACTAGGAGCGGCGAGATTTCGCCTAAAACGAACTGTTCAGTTTATTTCTTCAATTAGGTGGTTGAACGCCGCACCGCCTTCCCCCAATTGCAAACTGTCCGGTTCACTTTTTCGTGCTCCGGTTGCTCCCCAGGGGTGGACGCACCGCCCCCAACAGACCGTGAAAGGAAAGATTTATGACTTCCTATTTGGCCCCAGCGACCGCAATCGTCTTTCTGGCAACCGCCGGTATTGTCAGCGCCAGTGCCGCCGAGGACCGCGGCAAGGCTCTCGCCGCCAACAGCAGCCCCGCCCCTGCTGCCGCCGAAATTGCAAGGCAAGCCCTGTCAGGTGACAAGGTTGATGAGCGCCTCGTACCCTCCGCCGATCTGATCTCGACCCAGAATGTGGGGATCAGCCCCGGTCACGCGCAGCTTGCGGCCGGCATGCGTGTGGACCCGGCGGATTATACAAACGCCGAGTTGGCGAAGATGTTTATCGGTGAGTACAACTAACCGGTAGCGCGCGGGCAAGGTACACGTTCCCCAGTGCCTTGCCCGCCTTTAAACCACGGCTGGCCTTGGCGCGCCTATTCCGGCGCGAGCGTATAAAGATAAGGCTCGAACTCTGTGCACATAATGATCGCGCGGTCCGCAAGATCATAAAACGCATTCGGTTCGTCGCATGGCTCAACCCGCACGGTCAGCGTCTGGGGCATCTGGAACTCGGCGTTCAGCTCCCGCACTTCGTCTTCCATCAACACATGGGTCAAGCTGTCCCCGCTCGAGACATACTCAAACGTGTCGCCGCCCCCGTTTTCGGCCAACTGGTCCAAAACCGGGCCCCAGCTTTCGATGGCCAGCGCAAACTCATCCGGGCAATACTCGGCCCGCTCGTCGGGCAACTCCAGATCAGCAGCCAAATCGTCCCGCTCGTCCGGGTTGGCCCCGTAGAAAAGACAAACAAGGTTGTAATAGCGCTGTTCGTCCGGGCCATGCACACTCCAATAGGGAACCTCGTCATCGCCGCGTTCCTGGGCTTCACCCAGAAACCCGAAAGCCGCATCATAGGCGATCGCCTGCGCGGTTTCCTCGTCGTAAAACGCATCGATCAGCAGGACCGACAGCACATCTGCGGCGTCCTCTTCCTGACCGAAAACCGGCAGTTCCATGATGTCGATCAGAGCGTGGCCAAGCTCGTGATAAAAGATGCTGAGCAGGTTGGATTCAACAAAAAGATCAGCGTCATCCGCCATGATCGGAGAGGCCAGCAAAGCCAGGGCAGTTGCGAGTTTTTTCATAGCGGCATCAAAGCCCAGTAATCGAGATCCAGCAAGACCTCGGGCAGATATTTCCCGTCCGCGCCGCGCAGTTTGAACGCCTCGCCCTTCGTGGCCACCAGCCGCAAACGCACAGCGCCCACACCGGGGGCCGAGGTTTCGGCCTTGTCCAACACTTCAGACCATGCCCGCACCGTGTCACCCGACAAGCACGGGTTCGCATGCGCGCCGCCGTTGATCGCCACAATCACCTGCGCATTCGCCAAGCCATTGAACGACAGCGCCCGCGCCATCGAGATCACGTGCCCGCCATAGATCAGGCGCGTCCCATCAGGCCGCGCCGTCGCATCGAAATGCACCTTCGCCGTGTTCTGCCACAGCCGCGTGGCCATCATATGCTCGGCTTCCTCAATCGTGACACCATCCACATGGTCGATCTGCTCACCGATCTCGTAATCGCCCCAGCGATGCTCTTCGCCCGCTTGCGTGAAATCGTAGCTTGAGAAATCCAACCCCTCAGGGATCGGCAAATCCTCAGGTGCCACGACCTTGCCCAGCTCCGGCACCACCGCCTCAGGGGCCGCCGCATCGACATCCCGCTTGCGCACCATGACCCAGCGCACGAACTCCATCACCGTCTCGCCGCGCTGGTTCGTCCCGCGCGTGCGCACGTACACAACCCCGGTTTTTCCGTTCGAGTTCTGCTTGACCCCGATCACCTCCGACGACGACCGCAGCGTATCGCCCGCATAAACTGGCTTCAGAAACCGCCCCTCCGCATAGCCCAGATTGGCAACCGCGTTCAGCGAGATATCGGGCACAGACTTGCCAAAAACCACATGAAACCCCGCCAGATCATCCAGCGGGGAGGCGGGCAAACCGCAGCCACGCGCAAACTCGTCCGACGAATACAAAGCCCCCCGCGCCGGATAAAGCGCATGATACATAGCCCGCTCGCCCCCCGACACAGTGCGCGGCACCGCATGCTCAATCACTTGCCCGGGCGCATAATCCTCGAAAAAGCGCCCCGCATTCGTCTTCACCATCTACTGATCCCCTAGTTTCATGTCCGGGCTGTAAGCGCCCTCGATCTCTTTCGTCACCGCCTGCCCGCAGCGCATCACGCCATTGGCTTCGTCAAACGCATAAGTCGGATTGCCATAAAGCTCCCACCCCTTGCTCAAAGCCTCACTTACCTTGTGACAAAAGGCAGATGTGTCATCCGCGCTGAGAAAGCGGTAAATCTTCATGATGGAAACGGCCACACGTTCAGCCAGACATGCAGACCGGCGATAATCGCGTAAAGCACCAGCGTGATGACAGCCAACCGGATATGCGCGGCCTTATCGGCATTTCCGGGTGGCGCCCACGCAGGCTCGGCGCGGTTAATCAGGATAACCTCACCCACAGCCCAGGCCAGTAAGCCGCCAAAAAGTACGACCGACGCCAGATCGCCATTCACCAGCAGATGCGCCGCCGCCCAGATCTTGAAACCGGTCAATTGAGGATGCCTGATTTTGTTCGCAGGCCACACCTTGCCCCCTTTAGCCGCGCTCGATCCGTAGACCCAAAGTGCCAGGATCATCAGCACGTTGTTCAGATGAACCGTCCAGCCGGGCGTGTTCCAAACGGTGATGAAATCCGCCCCGCGATAGCCAATCACCATCAGCACGATGCTGGCGACGATCCCCAAGGCAACCAGCCCCTTGCCCGGTTCGCCGAGTCTGGCACGCCGTTCCGGCATGAGGCGTTTAAAATAATGCGATAACGTCCAAAGCAGGACACCAACGGCTAACAGAGCGATCATCAGATCTCCAGTTTGGCTATGGCGTCCGCCTTAGCCAGCGTCGCCTTCGCCGTCACGATATGCAGATTCTCGACGATTTTGCCATCCACCACGGCAACACCTTGCCCATCCGCTTCCGCCTGCTCAAACGCCGCGATCTGACGGCGCGCCAGATCAATCTCGGCCTCAGACGGGGCAAAAGCCGCATTGGTGATCTCAACCTGCGCAGGGTGGATCAGCGTCTTGCCGTCAAAGCCCATATCGCGCCCCTGCTCGCATTCCGCGCGCAGGCCATCGTCATCTTTGAACGCATTATAAACACCGTCCACCGCGACCACCCCATGCGCCCGCGCCGCCAGCATGCACATCTGCAAAGAAGTCAGCAAAGGCTCCCGATCCGCGCGAAAGCGGGTGTTGAGGTCTTTCGCCAGATCATTCGTGCCCAGCACGAAGCCTTCGAGCGCCGGATGCGCGGCAATCTGCGCTGCGTTCAGAATACCCAACGGCGTCTCCATCATCGCCCAGATCGCAACACCTGGGGCCAGTTCGGCCAGTGCCTGCACGTCCTCAGCCGAGTCCACCTTCGGCAACAACAAAGCATCCGCGCCCACGTCCTTCAGCGCCTCCACATCCGCGTGGCCCCATTCGGTATCCAGCGCATTGACCCGCACGATCTTCGCCCGCCCGCCATAGTCTGCCGTGCTCAACGTCTCAGCCAGAAGCGCCCGCGCATTGGTCTTTTCCTCAACGGCCACCGCGTCTTCCAGATCAAAGATGATCGCATCGACAGGCAGCGTCTTGGCCTTCTCCAACGCGCGCTCTTTCGAGCCGGGGATATAAAGAACCGAGCGATAGGGACGGGCTGACATGATTCTGCTCCTCGCAATATTATTGCGCGTGACCTGCCACAGACTTTGCAGATCATTCAAGAGAAACTTCGCTGCAATGCGGCGTGGGCTTGCACGCTCAGGCCATCGAACGGTTCGTTAACCTCTTTTTGCAACACTATCCGCAGTCTTTGATGCACCGGCGGCATCCTCCGCCATCCCGGCCCCACCACAGGGTCGCCCATTTAAAAGGACGCGGACATGACCAAGAAACTGATGCTCACCGGCCTGGCCATCGCCACCCTGATGACCACCTCACTGATGGCAGACGCGCAAAGCCAACGCTGCGGCCCGCGCACCGCCATTGTTGAAAAGCTGGCCCAGAAATACGGCGAAACCCGCCAATCTATGGGCCTTGCCGCCAACAACGCCGTGATCGAGGTGTTTGCCTCTGACGACACCGGCACCTGGACGATCACGGTGACGGGCACCAACGGGCTGACCTGCCTTGTCGCCTCCGGTCAGGCGTATGAACAGCTTGCCGAAGCGCTTCCTGCCGCTGGCACGGATTCCTAAGTCAGCGCATC
>CAKZXZ010000196.1 GCA_937883775.1 uncultured Paracoccaceae bacterium | reverse complement strand
ATCCAAATCCATCCCGGCCGCCTGCCAAAAAGCCAGCGTTTCGGGTGCAGGGCGATCTTGCGCATCCAGCGTCAGCATGCGCGCGAAAAGCCATGTGGTCCGGGTCGCCCATAAAGACGCGCCCATCTCGGACTGCATCCAGCCCGCCAGACCAATGTGATCGGGGTGATGGTGGGTGACAATCACCCGCCCCACCGGTTTGCCCTTTAACGGTCCATCCAGCACGGCCTGCCAAATCGCGCGGCTACGCTTGGAGGCAAAGCCGGTGTCGACAATACTCCAGTGGTCGCCCTCATCCAACGCGTAGCAATTTACGTGATCCAGTACCATCGGAAGCGGCATCCTGATCCACAAGACACCTTCGGCGACCTCAAAGGCCTCCCCTTCAGCGGGAGGGGCTTCAAAGGGATAGCGCAGTCCGGCGTGACTCACGCAGCCAGCTCGTCGACACTCAGATCATAAAGCTCGGCAGCCCCTGCACGCGCATGGATCAGCAGTCCAGCATGCTCTGGCAGCAGGCGCTTGATATAGAACCGCGCCAATTTCTCGCGTGGTCCGCCCTTGTCAGCCAAGGCGGCCTGCAGGTGATAGTGCCCGCCCAGGACCCGCGCGAACGCATGCAGGAACGGCACGGCACCCGCGAAACGCTCATTCAAGTCGTTTTGTGAGACCAGCCATTCAGTTGCTTCGCGCAGGCTTTCGCAAGCCTGCCAGACAGCCTCTGCCATGACGGGATTGGTGGCACGCGCGATCTCTGCGTTGGCTTCCATTTCATCAAGCAAGCGATAGGCCGCCTCGCCGCCATCCATCATCTTGCGCGCCACAAGATCCATCGCCTGAATGCCGTTGGTGCCTTCGTAAATCGTGGTCACCCGCACGTCGCGCGCATATTGCGCGGCACCTGTCTCCTCGACAAACCCCATGCCACCATGCACCTGCATTCCAGTCTGTGCCAGCGCAACGCCCACATCCGTGCCAAAGGCTTTGGCAATCGGCGTCAGAAAGGCGGCACGCGCTTCCCATTCAGTATCCCCGGTGGCATGCGCCATATCAATGGCGATGGCACATGATAAGGCCAGCGCACGGGCGGCAAAGACGTCTGCTTTCATCGTTGTCAGCATCCGGCGCACATCAGCATGATCGACGATGCTGCCTGACCCATCCTTAACCGGCGTCTTGCCTTGCTTGCGATCCAAAGCGTAGCCCATCGCATGTTGCATCGCCCCTTCGGCGACACCCACACCCTGAACGCCAACGCCAAGCCGCGCATTGTTCATCATGGTGAACATCGCCGCCATGCCTTTATGAGGTTCGCCCACAAGCCAACCCGTTGCACCATCATACTGCATGACAGCGGTCGGAGAGCCGTGCAGGCCCATTTTATGCTCGAGGCTGACAACTTTTAGGGTGTTCGCCACGCCCGCATTGCCGTTCTCGTCTGGCAGCCGCTTGGGCACCATGAACAGGCTGATCCCTTTGGTACCTGCTCCGCCATCAGGCAGCCGCGCCAAAACCAGATGGCAGACATTGTCGGTGAAATCATTATCGGCCCAACTGATGTAGATCTTTTGACCTGTGATCGCATAAGTGCCGTCACCATTGGGTTCCGCTTTACTGCGCAACGCACCCACATCGCTGCCTGCATGAGGCTCGGTCAGGTTCATGGTGCCGTACCATTCGCCCGAAATGAGCTTTGGCAAATAGAGCGCCTTGATCTCGTCGCTGGCATGATGTTCCAGCGCTTCGATCTGGCCTTGGGTCATCAAAGGGTTCAGCTGGATCGCTAGACATGCCGACGACATCATCTCATTGACAGCCGTGGTGATCGTCATTGGCAGCCCCATGCCGCCATAGGCGGGGTCAGCGGCAATCGACATCCAGCCACCCTCCGCAATTGCCTTATATCCCTCATCAAACCCCGGGGAGCAGCGCACGACGCCATTCTCCAAACGTGCTGGCATCAGATCACCCACACGTTGCAGCGGTGCCAGCACCTCTTCGCACATGCGCCCGGCCTCGGTCAGGATTGCCTCGGTCAAATCAGGCGTCGCTTCACAGAACCGATCCGTCGCGCGAACCTGATCCAGACCAACAACCTTGTCGAACAAGAACTGGAACTCTCCTACAGGGGCACGATAGGGCATTGTTTTCTCCGGGTTTCACAACCTTCACATGACTGCACGAAGCAGCTATGCCGAGGTATCATCTTGGCCTGAAGGTAACCGCCCACACGGCCCCCGCAACCAAAACGCGACGTCAGACTGCATGAACTCCGTTTCCACTCAACAGCTTGCCCCCAAGCAAGAGGGCATCGCGACCGCCGCAAACCTGCTACAAGACGGGGCCCTGGTCGCGTTCCCAACTGAAACGGTTTACGGGCTGGGCGCAGACGCCACCAATGGGCGCGCCGTCGCTGCGATCTTTGCGGCCAAGGACCGGCCCAGCTTTAACCCGCTCATCGTACATGTGCCGGATGTTGAACACGCCGCCACACTGGTTGAGCTGCCCGAAACCGCACGTGACCTTGCTCAAGCGTTCTGGCCTGGACCACTGACGCTGGTTCTCCCTGTCAAACCGGGTGCCGTGAACGATCTCGTCACCGCGGGGCTGCCGACACTTGCCATCCGGATTCCGGCGCATCCTTTGGCACAAAAGCTGTTACGTGCCGCCAACCGGCCCATCGCAGCGCCGTCGGCCAACCCGTCAGGCGCGATTAGCCCAACCACCGCGGCCCATGTCATGGCTGGCCTGAATGGCAAAATCGCCGCTGTTCTGGATGGCGGCCCCTGCAAGGTTGGTCTTGAATCAACGATTATCGGGTTCGACCCCGGGCCAACACTCCTGCGTCCGGGCGGCCTGCCACAAGAAGCGGTGGAAGCAGCGCTTGGCCATCCGCTTGCCGCCTATCAATCAGATATCCCCAACGCCCCCGGCCAGCTTGCGTCGCATTATGCGCCGGATGCCAGGGTACAATTGAACGTAAGAGAAACAGACGGAACACTGCTGGGCTTTGGCGCGATGGAAAGCACGCTCAACCTGTCAGCTGCAGGCGACCTGACAGAGGCCGCGGCCAATCTTTTCGCCTATCTAAGAGAACTCGACCAGAAAACCGATATCATTCATATCGCCCCGATCCCGAACATCGGGCTGGGTCGCGCGATCAATGACAGGCTTCGTCGCGCCGCAGCCCCCCGGTAGCTGTTTCATCTTTGCAAAAATGCTCAAGCCCGCCCTGCGGCTGCGGATAGGGTCAGCGCATCTACGCCAAGGCTGCGAAGAGCGGCCTCCCACTTCACATCAGCCTGGGTCGCAAATACGATCTCATGTGTTGCGTCGCACGTCAGCCACCCGTTCCGCGCAATTTCGCTTTCTAACTGGCCGGGCCCCCAGCCTGCATATCCCAGCGCCATAACAACAGCCATAGGCCCTGCACCGCGCGCAATATCCTCGAGGATATCAAGCGTTGCGGTCATGCCAAATCCATCATCCACCTCAAGTGTGGAGACGTTCGAACTGTAATCGGAACTGTGCAAAACAAAGCCGCGTCCATGCTCGACCGGACCACCGAAATGCACGAGCACGTCGCGGGTCATCTGCAGTGGCCGAATAGACAGTTGCTCAAGCAGATCGGCAAACAACAAATCCTCGGCGGGCTTGTTGACGATAAGGCCCATCGCACCTTCGTCAGAATGCGCACATACGAAAATAACGCTTTTCTCGAACCGGGGATCGCTCATCCCCGGCATCGCGATCAACAGTTTACCGGTAAAATCAGACGACTCGCTTCGCATATCATCAAGGATGGGCCGCGCTTCGGCTTCGCGCAAGTGTCAAGAAAGCCGCGCTTCACGACAATTCGCGGGGATGTGACTTTCCATCCGCGACCGGCACCGTATCTTGCCCTCATGACCTTTCGCGCCCTCCTCTTTACAACGACGCTGCTGACAGCTCCCATCGCCACACTGGCGCAGGATATGGTCGAGCTTGATGTGCTGCCAGGATGGCGCGAAGCCGATGGCACTCATATGGCAGCTTTGCGCGTCACACTGGATCCCGGCTGGAAAACCTATTGGCGCGCACCAGGCGATGCAGGAATTCCACCACGATTTGACTGGCGTGGCGCGGATAACATGCAGGCGGTGTCGTTTCACTGGCCGGTGCCCGATGTCTACATGACAAACGGCATGCGCACGATTGGTTACGAAAATCAGGTGATTATTCCGATGCAGATCACCCCGCAATCAAGTGGAGATATTCTGATGCGCGGCTCGGTGCAGATCGGTGTTTGCGAAGAAATCTGTGTGCCCGTGACGCTGAATTTTGACGAAGCGCTACCATCTGTCGGGGCCCCGGATAGCGCGATACAAGCGGCTTTGTCAGATCGTCCTCACAGCGAATCCGAGGCAAGCGTTGCAGCGGTGACTTGCGCAGTTGATCCGATATCAGACGGACTGCGCATCACCGCATCGATTGCAATGCCTGCTCTGGGTCGCGGCGAAGTCGCAGTCTTTGAAACAGCCGATCCAACGATCTGGATTTCCGAGGCGTCGGCCCGGCGCGATGGTAACACGCTGACAGCGTCAGCCGACATGGTCAGCCCGTCCGGTCAGCCTTTTGCCCTGAAACGAAGCGACGTGCGCATCACCGTTCTAAGCGCCGGTCAAGCCGTCGATATTCGCGGCTGCCAAGCAGGCTAGATCACGCGTCGGCGCGTCAGTGCCGTGAAAGCGTAGACACCTACACAGATCAGCAAAACGATTGCAGCCAGAAGGCCAATTGCTGTTGGAAATGCATCGACAGTTGCAAGCGATGGAAAGACCTGCACCAACGGCGCTGCAAGACGGCCTTGCACAACAACGGGACCGATCAGCGCAGCAAAAGCCAGCGCCGTCAGGCCGAAAGCCGTCCAGATCAATTTACCCACCTGATGCCGAAGCTGTAATCCGCGACGCACGGCGGTCAGCCTGCGCGAGACATCTAACTGCATCGCCATCAAAGCGGGCACAACAATCAGCACCAACAGCATCCCAAAGCCCAGGCCATAGACCAGGGTGATGACCGTAGGTTTCAGGAACTGTGCTTGCGAAGATTGCTCGTATAATAGCGGGGTCAGCCCCAGCACCGTTGTAAGCGTCGTTAGCAAAACTGCGCGCAAGCGGTCTGACGCACCATCAATGATGGCCGTTATCCGGTCGCGAGTCTTTGCATATTCATCAATGGTCGTGACCATAACGATTGAGTCGTTGATGATGATCCCGGTCATACCGATCAGCCCAATGATCGAAAACATGCTCAAGGGGACATCCCAGACATGATGCCCCCAGATCGTACCCACAAGACCGAACGGAATGATAGACATCACAACAACCGGCCGTGTCCACGACGCAAAGATCCAGGCAAGCGTCAGGTAGATCCCGGTAAGACACAGGATTAAACCGGTCATCGCATCTGTGAGAAATTCGTCCTCCTGTTCGGTAAGACCCGCCAGCCGCCACTCGATTTGCTGCTCGGACGCGATGCGCGGCAGGATATCGGCCTCAAGCGCTGACATGATCTCGTTCGCACGGGCAGGATCGTCTTCCGAAATGTCGCCGGTCACTTCGATGACGCGGACACCGTTTTCGCGGCGCACGGTCGAAAACCCGGTCTGACTTTCAACCGAAACAATATCAGCCAGCGGCACATAGGCTCCGGCCTCGGTCCGGATTTGGGTGCGGATCAAGAAATCTGCGGTGAGCTCATCCGCTGGCAACTCAACGCGGATCTCGGCCGAGCGGGGGCCGTCCGGGAATGTCGCTGCTTCAATCCCGTTCAGCCGGTTTCGCAAGACAGACCCAAGCGTGTCGATGTCAAAGCCCAGCGCTTGACCCTGCGCCGTCAGCTCAAGCACAAGCTCTTCTTTGTCATAGGCCAGATTATCCTCGACCGCCGAAACTTCCGGATAAACGCGCAGCGCATCCTGCAAAGCCTCAGACGCAGCCTTAAGTGTTTCTGCAGACGCGCCAGAGAACTCCACCGCCAGCGCATCGCCGCCCGGCCCCGACCGCCAGCCACGAAAGCTGAGCGTTTCGACAAGGGGATGACGTGGAATGGCATCCCGCAACTCACCCACAAAGGCGAAAGACGAATAAGGCCGCAGATCTGCATCAATCAATTCGATAGAAATACCACCAAGCTGGTCGGCATCCTTGGTCTCGTTGCCCGCCAGACCTCGCCCGGCATTGCCTCCGATCTCGGCCATGACAAAATCGACTGGGTTGCGGCCATACCGTTCGGCATACTCGGCGGCGAGGGCCTCGACCCCTTCTTGCATCATGCGCATCTGCTCAAGCGAATCCGCACGTGTCGCGCCAGGCGCCATTGCAAAGTTACCCGTGACCGAGCCGCGTTCAGGCGCGTTAAAGAACCGCCATTCGACATCGCCCTTAATCAAAAGGGCCGCTTGCGACGCAAGGGCAAGCACCGCGAGTGCGAAGACCGGGTAGCGCGCACGGATGACAAACTCCATGAAAGGGCGGAACGCATTCTCGCGCACCCAGCGGAAACCTTTATTCACCTGACGGGACGGCCAATCATACCAATGCTCTTTGGCGGTATGGATCAGCGCTCCTTTCATGTGATGGGGCAAAATCAAAAAGCACTCGACCAGTGACGCAGCCAAGACCGCGATGACAGTAAACGGAATATCTGCGATCAACTCGCCAAAGCGGCCACCGATCGCAACAAGGGCGAAGAACGCAAGGATCGTGGTTAGCGTTGCCGCAAAGACCGGAGAGGCCATACGTCGCGCAGCCATTTCAGCGGCGGTGGCAGGATCCTCGCCCAAGCGCCTGGCACGAAAATCAGCGTGTTCGCCAACGACAATCGCGTCGTCCACCACAATGCCAAGCGTGATTATCAGCGCAAAAAGCGAGATCATGTTCAACGTGATCCCCGCCAGATACATGATCCCCACAGCCGTCAGCATCGCAACCGGAATACCGGCGGCAACCCAGAAAGCCGTGCGCGCATTCAGAAACAAAAAGAGCAGGACCACCACAAGGCCAAGCCCCATCAGGCCGTTATCAAGCAGAATGTTAAGCCGGCCTGTGATCGCCTCGGCACGGGTGCGGATCAGATCAACGGACACCCCTTCGGGCAGCGTCGCCTCCATCTGTGCGGCGACCTCTTCGACGGTTGCCTGAATACCAATAGCATCGCCTTGATCCGAACGGTCTACGCGTACGGAAATCGCAGGTGCGTCTCCGACAAAATACGCTCGGTCCCGATCAATGCTCAAAGCCGAAACGGTCGCCACGTCCCCCACAGTCAGCGTTGTGCCATCTGTGTTCGAACGCAAAACAACTGCTGACACATCTTGCGCCGAGCGTTTTTCAACTCCCGTTCTGACGCGTGTACTGCCCCCGGTTATATCGCCTGCAGGATCTGTCGCGACCTCGCCCGCGATCGCCTGCGCAATCTCGCTCATTGAGATATCGTGCTTGATAAGCGCAATCGATGGAACTTCGACCAAAAGCTCGGGCGCTGCGATGCCGCGAATGGTGGTCCGCGTCACCCCTTCGGCGAAAAGCCGAGTGATTAACTCATCCGTGAAGAGCCCCAGCTGATCGGTCGAAACCGGGCCGGTGATGACAACATCCGTGACCCTGTCCCGCCATCCGCCACGCCGGACGGTGGGGTCTTCGGCGTCAGTGGGCAATGTCGTGACACCATCCACCGCGACGCGCACATCATCCGTCGCACGCGACATGTCCCAGCCGGGCTCGAACTCCAAAGTGATCGAAGCGCTGCCCTCGCTTGATCGGCTTTCTGTCGTCTCAACGCCATCAACCGCCAGAAGCGTCGGCTCAAGCACCTGCACGATGGCGGCATCAACATCTTCGGCTCCAGCGCCTTCCCAGGCGACACTGACCGAAACATTTTCAATGATAACGTCCGGGAAAAACTGGGCACGCATCCGCGGACTGGCGGCAATGCCAATGACCAGCAGAACGACAAGAAGCAGGTTCGCTGCCGTTTTGTGCCGCACGAAATACGACAGCAGACCGCCTGTCATCCCCTGTATCTGGGCGCGCATGGCCTAGCCGTCCAAACGCCCTTCCAGCCGCATCACGATGCGCGCCGGAACAGCGTCTTGTTGCAATTGGGCCAGCAATCGCTCTTTGGCCGAGGCAGGCATCCTCTCATTCGCTTCGACGAAAGCGACCAGCCGGGCGCGACGTTCGTTGGTGAGTTGAACCATCTCTGGCGAGCCCGCGCTTTCGGCGCGCGATGGCCGCACTTTCAGACCAGCCCCCAAAAGTGGCGTTCTGGCAGTGACAACTTCACGCCCCGCCAGGGTTGCCGCCTCGATCAGCACCTCATCGCCTTGCTGGCGCATCACGGTGACAGCGCGTTCTTCCAACCGGTCATCATCGGTCAAGATCAGCACGTTTCCCGCCCCGCTGACCGCCGCGGCGGGTATCAAGGCGACATCCTCCACTTCCGGCTCACGGACACGGATCGTGACAAAATCGCCAGGGCGCAAGGCGGTGTTTGGATCAAGTTCTGCAAAGATCTGGCGTCCGGTTTGGCCATCGCCAACGGCGGCACTCTCGCGCGAGATCCTACCTGGAATCCGGATATCGGCGCCGAAAACGTCTAAAACCGCCTCAATCGGCGCGTCAATCAGACCACCGGTTTCTGTCAGCAGAGTTGTATATTGAGCAGTCGAGACACGAAATGCCACTTCAAGCTGCGTCGGATCGACCAGCTGGGCGACCAATTCATTTTCGGCGACAACACCCCCGACAACAAGGCTCACATCAGACAAGGTTCCGTCGAAAGGCGCGGTGATAACCGTCTCACTTACGCGGCGCGCTGCTTCATCCAGAAGGATGCGCTGCCGCTCAAGATCAATGGCGGATTGATCGACACGGGCTTGTGCCGCCGCAACAGTTTGCCGACTTCCCAACAGAGTTTGCCGTGCAGCCTGTTCTGCCAATTCGGCGGTTTCGATCGCGGCATCGGTCCCAACACCCCGCGCTTTAAGATCACGCTGACGCTCAAGCGCGCGGGTCCGTAAGGCCAGTTGGCTTCGCGCAGCGAGAACCTCATCATCGGCTAACTCCAAAGCCAAAAGAGCGTCCCGCTCCTCAGCCTCCGCGTCGCGTAAATCGGTGCGCGCACGGGCTAGATTGGCATCCGCATCAAATGGATCGACACGCACCAATTCGGTGCCCGCCGTGACAACGCCGCCCTCTTCAAAGGCAGCATCCAACGCCACAACACGCCCTCCCTCGGTGACCCTAAGATCAAGCGTTCGGCGGCTTTGTACCTCGCCATATGCGGTCAGGACAGGTGCAATCGTCTGCGGCTCAATCGTCTGCAGGTTAACGGCAAACACACGTTCGCGCGCAGGCCTTGCACGGTCTTCCTGCGCTATGCTCTCTTGCACAGCATTGCTGATGGTTGTGCCAGCCCAAGCAAGCAAGCCCAGCGTGATGGCCCATAAAAAGAGGCCAATCAGGCTGCGTTCCAAAAATCGCATCAACGGTCCCTTTCCAGCGGATGGGTAAGTTGTCCTGCAAACATAGGTTTACACGAGGTTTTACCAAATCACAGATGTGATACGCGCGCGCCCGCTATTTCCGTCGCTGATGTTCGTCCAGGCGCGGAAAAATCTCGACAAAGTTGCAGGGACGATGCCGAAAATCGAGCTGTTTGGCCAAAATACCGTCCCATGCGTCCTTGCAGGCACCGGGGGAGCCGGGCAGCGCAAACAGATACGTGCCATTGGCAACACCGCCCGTGGCGCGGCTTTGGATCGCCGACGTACCGATCTTTTCCATCGAAATAATGGTGAAGATCGTACCAAAGGCATCGATTTCTTTCTCATAGACATCGCGGTGCGCCTCGACGCTGACGTCGCGGCCTGTCAGACCAGTGCCACCGGTCGAAATCACGACGTCAATCTCAGGGTCGGCGCACCAGCTTCGCAACTGATCGGCGATATGGTCCTGCTCATCCTGAATAATCTCGCGCGCGGCGAGGGTATGGCCAGCAGCTTGCAAGCGATCCACCAGAACCTGACCAGACCGGTCCTCCTCAATCTTGCGAGTGTCGGACACTGTCAGCACCGCAATGCGCACCGGGATAAACTCAAGGCTTTCATCAATACGGGACACGGATCAACCTTTCAGACGCGCTTGAAGAGACAGCAGATCAGCCCACGCCTCGCGCTTGGCTGCCGGATTACGAAGCAGATAGGCCGGATGGAACATGGGCAGCACGGGCTTGCCCAGCGCCGCGTCCCAATTGCCGCGCAGTTTGGTGATGCCTTTGCGACCCAGCACACCCTGACAGGCAATATTGCCCATCACGACGATCAGATCGGGCGCGGCAAGGGCCACATGCTTTTCGATGAACGGCATCATCATCGCGATCTCGTCCGGCTTCGGATCCCGGTTCTGCGGAGGCCGCCACGGCAGGATATTGGTGATGTAGATCGGGTTTTCCGCCGCGCGACCCATGCCAATCGCATCAAACATCTTATCCAAAAGCTGTCCCGCACGTCCCACAAACGGTTTGCCCTGCTGATCCTCGTCGCGCCCCGGAGCCTC
>CAKZXZ010000195.1 GCA_937883775.1 uncultured Paracoccaceae bacterium | reverse complement strand
AGTATTTTTAATCGTTACTCACGAGGACCAAAGACACACCCATCGATACCGTGGATCAAAGGTACTGGTTTTGTTGCTACAACAGAGATCAGCTATGAGAATATTGCTAAAGACATTTTCTAATTGGCAAAAAACCCCTCAATCCCCTCCCGCGCCTCGTCACTCTCCCACTGCACCCGCAGCGCTTCAATCGTCTCCGCGATCACCGCGTCGCCCAAATCCGGCCCCAACCGCCGCGCCAACCGCTTCGCCGCTGCCACAGCCCCCGGCTTGCACTCTAGGTAAGGCGCCACCTCGGCCTCCACGGCGGCGTCCAAGTCCCCCTCCGGCACCGCTTTCGCCAATAGCCCCAGCGACACCGCCTCCGCGGCCCCAAACACCCGCGATGACATAAAAACGCGCCGGGCCATCCCCTCGCCCATGCGCGCGATCACGTAAGGCCCGATCGTCGCCGGGATCAGGCCCAACCGTGTCTCCGTCAGCCCAAGTTTCACACGGTCCACACCGACCGCCACGTCGCAGACCGAGATCAACCCGACCCCGCCGCCAAACGCATTGCCCTGTACGCGCCCCACCAGCGGTTTGTCTAATTCATTCAATGCCTTGAGCATCATGGCCAGCTTGGTTGCCTCCGCCACCCGCGTCGCGCCATCCGCCTCCATCTGAGCCTTCATCCAGCCCAGATCACCGCCTGCGCAAAAGCTTTTCCCCGCGCCGGTCAGCACCACAACCCGCACAGCCTCATCCGCACCCAACACCGCTGCGACCTCGGTCAGTTCCGCGATCATCGCGCCCGACATCGCATTATGCTTCTCGGGACGGTCCAGCGTCAGCGTCGCGACACCGCGCTGATCTACGACCAAATCCAAGGTCTCAAACACCGCGCATCTCCTTCGCCATTCTCGCAGCCTTGGCCAGCGCATCTGCATCAAGCCCTGTCTCAAACCCCAGCGCCCGAAGATGCCCATCCACCGCCTCGGTCGCCACGTTCCCCGCCGCCCCCGGCGCATAGGGGCACCCGCCCAAGCCCCCGACCGCCGCATCAAACACCCGCACACCGTGCGCCAGGGCGACGTCCACATTCTCCAAAGCCCGCCCCGATGTGTCGTGAAAATGCCCCGCCAAACGCGCCACATCCACGGCATCACAGACCGCCGCCAACATCGCGTCCACCGCGTCCGGCACCCCGCGTCCGATCGTGTCGCCCAGCGACACCTCGTGGCAGCCCATCGCAATCAACGCCTCCACCACATGCACGACGGCCTCGGGCAAAACCGCCCCGTCAAAAGGGCACTCGACCACGCATGACACGTAGCCGCGCACCGGCACCGACGCCGCCGCGACCACGGACCGTGCCCGGTCAATGCTTTCGGCAACCGAGCAGTTGATGTTCGCCTGTGAAAACCCCTCCGACGCGCTCAAAAACACCGCCACCTCGTCGGCGCCCGCCGCCTGTGCATCCGTCAATCCCCGCAGGTTCGGCGCCAAGACGACATAGCCTACCCCCTTTGCCCGCTGCATCGCGCCCATCACCGCACCGCTATCGGCCATCTGCGGCACCCATTTCGGAGATACGAAACTCCCCACCTCGATCCGCCGGAACCCGACACCGGACAGCGCATCCACCAGCGCGACCTTGCGCGCGACCGGGATCACGGCCGCTTCGTTCTGCAGCCCATCCCGCGGCCCGACCTCGTATATCTCAACGAACTCAGCCATCGGTCCAGACCGGGTAGAAATCGCGCGCATAAAGCCGACCGTCATCCGGAGGCAACGCCGCCTGAAACCCGGCGCGCTCCGTGATCCGCGCATACCAGGCGGACAGCTTCGGATAAGGGTCAAGCCTTACGAAATGCCGCGCCATGTAAACCGCCTGCCCGACCGAAATATCGGCAGCCGAAAACCCCGAGGTCAGCAAATAATCGCGCTGCTCCACCGGGGTATCAAGTCGGGCCTCAATCGCGTCAAAGCACTTGCCGATCCGCTTGGCCTCGATCTTCATCACCACGGGCGAACGCATCGCATCCTCATAAAGCGCCACATGCTGCTGGGTCAGCGCCGCCGTGTGCTGCGAGATCGTCTCGGCAAAATGCACCCAGTTGAGCCAATCCATCCGGTCCATATCCCCCGGCGCGCGGCCCAAACCAGCCTCGGAAAACCGCTCGCACAGGTATTCGGTGATCGCACCGCTTTCAAACATGACCTCGCCGTCAATCTGCAGCGCAGGCACGCGGCCCACAGGATGCACGGTCATGTACTGGTCGGATTTCAAAGTTTGGTCAAAGGGATAGACGAATAACTTAAAGTCGATCCCCAGCTCGTTCAAAAGCCACAGCGTGCGCATGGAACGTGTCTGATGGCAGTGATGCAGCGCAATCATGCCTCCCCCAATCGGATCAGCGCCGCCCCCGCTTCGACCTGCGCACCGGCGCGCACCAGCACCTCTGCCACAACCCCGTCACGTGCCGCGACCAGGCCGTGTTCCATCTTCATCGCTTCCAAAACGACCAGCGCGTCGCCCTTTTCCACCGCCGCTCCGGCCCGGACCAGAACATCGCGCACCAGCCCCGGCATCGGCGCTTCGATCAATGACGCGTCACCCGCGGCGCTGGCCACGACGTCCAGCGGGTCTTGCACATCGAAATGACAGGCCGTGTCCGCAAAGACCGACACACGGCCCGGCGTGAGAACGATCTCAGCGTGCATTTTCGTGCCGTTGATGAACCAGCCATCGCGTCTGTCGACCTTGAAAAGCACCTTCTCCACCGTGACGTCAAAGCGCCCCGCGCCAAGGACCGTCACCTGCGCCGTGTCATCGCCAAGGCGTACGTTTTTACGCAGCGGCGTCCACAGCGAAAATCCTTCAAATTCAGTGTCTTGCGTTAAGCCCAACGCGCCGATTGCGGCCAGCGCGATCACCGCTTGCGACGGCGCAGGCGCTGCCACCAACGCGTCCAGATCGCGCCCGATCAGCCCTGTATCCACGTCGCCCGCCGCAAACGCGGCGTGATCGGCCAGGGCTTGCAAAAACGCCAAATTCGTCACCGTGCCAGAAACTTGCGTGCCGCGCAGCCCGGCGCGCAGTTTGGCCAAAGCGACCGCGCGGGTTTCACCGGCCACGATCACCTTTGCGATCATCGGATCATAAAACGGCGAAATAACGTCGCCCGCGCGTACGCCGCTATCGGCCCGCACATCGCGGGGAAATGCAAGATGCGCCAGCGTGCCCGTCGCGGGCAAAAACCCTGCCGGAACATCCTCTGCATAAAGCCGCGCCTCAAAAGCGTGGCCGCGCAAAGGGATGTCGCCTTGCGCCAATGGCAGGCCTTCGCCCGCCGCCACGCGCAATTGCCATGCGACCAGATCAACGCCCGTCACCGCCTCGGTCACCGGATGTTCGACCTGCAAGCGTGTGTTCATCTCCATGAACCAAAAGGCATCCGCGCGCAGCCCGTCTGATCCATCGACGATGAACTCCACCGTGCCAGCGCCCTTATAGCCAATCGCACGTGCCGCATTCACCGCCGCCGCACCCATGGCCGCGCGCATCTTATCGGTCATGCCCGGCGCAGGCGCTTCTTCGATCACCTTCTGATGCCGCCTTTGCAGCGAACAATCCCGTTCATAAAGATGCACCGCATCCGATCCGTCGCCAAAGACCTGCACTTCGATATGGCGCGGCGTGTTGACGAATTTTTCGACCAACACGGCGTCATTGCCGAACGCGCCCTTGGCCTCATTGCGCGCGCTTGCCAGCGCTGCTGCAAATCCCGCCGCATCTTCGACCAGCCGCATCCCCTTGCCGCCGCCGCCCGCGACCGCCTTGATAAGAACCGGATAGCCGATCTCTTTGGCCGCGTCAGCCAACACCGCGTCGCTTTGATCGGCGCCGTGATAGCCCGGCACAACGGGCACGCCTGCCGTCTCCATCAAAGCCTTCGCCGCGTCCTTCAGCCCCATCGCGCGGATCGCCTTGGCCGAGGGTCCGATAAACACCAATCCGGCCTTCTCAATGGCGTCCACAAAATCCGGGTTCTCCGACAAGAACCCATAACCCGGATGGATCGCCTCTGCCCCCGTCGCCAGCGCTGCCTCAATAATCGCATCGCCGCGCAAATAGCTTTCAGCCGGGGTCGCGCCGCCCAGGGACACCGCCAGATCGCACGCCGTCACATGAAGCGCGCTGGCATCCACATCCGAATGCACCGCGACCGTCTCTACGCCCATATCGCGGCAGGTCCGCGCGATGCGGCACGCGATCTCGCCCCGGTTTGCAATCAGAATACGCCGAAACATCAGGCGTAATCCTCGATCAGCCGGAACCGTTCGCACATCAGCATCATATGCGGCTTGAACAGCCCGTTGCGCTTGAAATACGCGGTATAGCCCTTTCGCCAATGCCACAGATCGCGGAACTCGCCTTGCGCGGCAACGAATTCCTCGTCCATCTCCGAGAATTTGCGCTGCGTGACCTCGACCGTTTCCAGCATCACCGCAGGCGTGCCGTCCCAGTTGAGCGCAATATCGCGCCGCCCGACCCGCGGCATCACATCATCGCCGTCATACACCTCCATCGCTTCGCATGTCGCCGTTTTCCGACCAGACCGCACAAGTGCTAAGATTTCGTTACACAGCGCCTCGCTGTCACCGAAACGGAACGTGTCTGCATCCGGGTTGGCGTCGATAAGGTCCTGAAGGGTCATGGCGTGTGTCCTGAAAATCTATGTACCGGGTCTGCATGCGATCTGCATTGGATGCATATCCGATCTGTATGTCCTGTGCTCACATCCGAAACACGCCAAACCGCGTGTCCTCAATCGGGGCGTTCAGTGCCGCAGACAGGCTCAGGCTCAGCACGTCGCGCGCCTTGCGAGGGTCAATTATCCCATCATCCCAAAGCCTTGCGCTGGCATAAAGCGGGTGCGACTGCTCTTCAAACATCTTGATTGTCGGAGCTTTGAACGCGGCCTCATCCTCCGCCGACCAGTTTTCGCCCGCCCGCTCCAACGCGTCCCGCCTGACCGTCGCCAACACCCCCGCCGCCTGCTCACCGCCCATCACCGAGATGCGGGAATTTGGCCAGGACCACATGAAGTTTGGCTGATAAGCCCTTCCAGCCATTCCATAATTTCCAGCGCCGAATGAGCCGCCCACAACCATGGTGATCTTCGGTACCGACGTCGTCGCCACTGCCGTCACCATCTTCGCCCCATGCCGCGCGATGCCTTCGTTTTCGTATTTGCGGCCCACCATGAAGCCCGTGATATTTTGCAAAAACACCAACGGGATTTTGCGTTGCGAGCACAGCTCAACGAAATGCGCCCCCTTCTGCGCGGCCTCGGAAAACAGGACACCGTTGTTGGCGATAATCCCCACAGGGCAGCCGTTGATATGGGCAAACCCGGTGACCAGCGTCTCCCCAAACCGCGCCTTAAATTCATCAAACCGAGAGCCATCCACGACCCGCACAATCACCTCGCGGATGTCATAGGGCGTGCGCAAATCGGCGGGCACGACACCTAGCAATTCCTCGGGGTCATAGGCCGGGTCTTCTGGCGTTTCCCACTGCACAGTCAATGGCTTATCGTGGTTAAGTGATCCAACCGCCCGGCGTGCCAGAGCCAGCGCATGCGCGTCATCTTCGGCCAGATAATCGGCCACACCAGAGAGCCGCGTGTGCACGTCGCCGCCCCCTAAATCCTCCGCCGTGACGACCTCCCCGGTCGCCGCTTTCACCAGCGGCGGCCCTGCCAGAAAGATCGTACCCTGATCCTTCACGATGATCGTCACATCCGACATCGCGGGCACGTAAGCGCCGCCCGCCGTGCACGATCCCATCACCACCGCAATCTGAGGAATCCCCTTCGCACTCATCTGTGCCTGATTATAGAAAATCCGCCCAAAATGGTCGCGATCCGGGAAGACCTCGTCCTGATTGGGCAGGTTCGCTCCGCCGGAATCCACCAGATAAACGCAAGGCAAGCGACACTCTTCGGCAATTTCCTGCGCCCTTAGGTGTTTTTTAACGGTCATGGGGTAATAAGTGCCACCTTTCACCGTGGCGTCGTTGCAGATGACCATCACCTCGTGGCCCTGCACGCGGCCCACGCCCGCAATCACACCGGCACAAGGGGCCGCGCCGTCATATAGCCCATGCGCCGCCGTCGCGCCGACTTCAAGAAAGGGCGATCCGGGGTCCAAAAGCCCCGCCACACGATCCCGCGGCAGCATCTTGCCGCGGCTCAAATGCCGATCACGCGCCTTCTGGCCACCCCCGGCTGCTGCCAAAGCGGCAGCCTCTTGCACGACCTTGAGCGCTTGCAAATGCGCCGCGCGGTTTTTCTGAAACGCCTCGGACGCCGGAAGCGCCTGTGAAGTGAGCTTCACAGCATCGTCCCCATCATCTCGCGGCCCACAAGCATGCGGCGGATTTCCGATGTGCCTGCACCGATCTCCATCAGCTTGGCATCGCGGAACAAACGCGCGACGGGGCTGTCGTTCAAAAAGCCCGCGCCGCCCATGGCCTGCACCGCCTGATGAGCCTGTTTCATCGCCTCTTCCGAGGCATAAAGCACACAAGCCGCCGCATCCTGGCGGGTGACTTCCCCCCGGTCGCAGGCCTTTGCAACCTCGTAAACATAGGCACGGGCCGAGTTCATCGCGGTATACATATCCGCGATCTTGCCCTGCATAAGTTGAAAGTTTCCAATGGGTTCGCCGAATTGTTTGCGCTCGGCCATGTAAGGCATGATCGCGTCCAGACAGGCCGCCATGATGCCGGTGCCGATGCCCGCAAGCACGACACGTTCATAGTCAAGACCGGACATGAGCACCTGCACGCCGCGCCCTTCCTCGCCCAGCACGTTCTCAAACGGGACCTCGACATCCTCGAAAATCAGCTCGGCCGTGTTCGAACCGCGCATCCCAAGCTTGTCGAAATGGGGGCTGGTGCTGAAACCCGTCATCTCTTTCTCGATCAGGAACGCCGTGATGCCTTTGGATCCCAAATCCGGATCGGTCTTGGCATAAACCACCAGCGTATCAGCGTCCGGTCCGTTGGTAATCCAGTATTTATTACCGTTTAACCTATAGTGATCGTTGCGCTTTTCAGCCCGGAGCTTCATGGAAACGACGTCCGATCCAGCCCCCGCCTCGCTCATTGCAAGGGCGCCGACATGAGCGCCCGAGATGAGGCCGGGCAGATACTTCGCCTTCTGCTCCGCCGTACCGTTCAACTTGATCTGGTTCACGCACAGGTTCGAATGCGCACCATAAGACAGCGACACCGACGCCGACGCGCGCGCGATTTCTTCAATCGCGACGGTGTGCGCCAGATACGACATGCCCGCGCCGCCGAATTCTTCGTCAACGGTGATGCCCAGCAGACCCAGATCCCCCATTTCGCGCCAAAGTTCGGCGGGAAACGCATTGGATTGGTCAATCTCGGCAGCCATCGGCTTGACGCGTTCCTGCGCCCAGCGATGCACCATCTCGCGCAGCGCCTCGACGTCTTCGCCAAGGTCGAATTTCATCGATGCCATGAACATAACGGTCCTCCCATGCGCTTATTGAACGCTTGTTCATTTATAGCGTCAGGAGCGATTCCGTCAAATCATTCCGCAGCCATCTGATAGGCGCGCCCAACCTCGTCGCGGATGATCCGCGCGATCACGGCGCAATCTTCGACGCTGAATGTCAGGGGCAGCCGCATATCCAGAACGCCGTGCAGAACCCTGTCGGTCTGTGGCATCGGTTGCGGATTGGCATACCGCCAGCTGTCATATTTCGAGGTAAAGGCGACGGGATCATCGGCACCGAACCACTTGAGTTCGACCCCGCGGTTCAAGCACCCTGCGATCACCTTGCGGATCGCAACCGCGTCCCAATCCAGCAACAGAAACTGAAAAGATGACATGACATAATCTTCGGCCTCGGGCCGGTGCGGCAGATAGAGACCGGGGGTCTGCGCAAGGCCATCTTCAACCGCACGATAAAGATCGTTCCAACGCGCACATTGGCGTGGCAAGTCGCGCAATTGCGGCCGCAGGATCGCAGCGCGCAGATTATCCATCCGGCCCGAAATATTGGGCGTTTCCAGCCGAATATCGTCGAAGACCTCAGGCGCGGGTGCTGCGCTGTGGCGGCCATACATCATGTAGCTGCCCGACAGCATGGTTGCGCGCGCCATCAGCTTGGGATCGTCGCCCACCAGAAACCCGCCCTCGCCCGAATTGACGTGTTTGTAGGTTTGGCACGAATAGCAGCCAAGAACGCCGTGGCGTCCGGACCATGTCCCGTTCCACTTGGCCCCCATCGTGTGGGCGCAATCCTCGATCACTGTGATCCCGCGTTCGTTGCAAAGCGCCATCAGCGCGTCCATGTCCGCGATGTGACCGCGCATGTGACTAAGCAACAAGACCTTGGCCTGATCCGCTTTGGCCGCCAGATCCGCCAAATCAATCGTCAGATCCTGCGTCACTTCGATAAAGACCGGCGTTGCGCCAACGCTGGCAATCGCGCCCGGCACTGGCGCCAGTGTAAACGCGTTCGACAAAACCTGATCGCCCGGACCAATCCCGCAGGCGCGCAGCGCTGTTGCCATCGCATACCCGCCCGACGCAACGGCAAGGCAGTACTTCGCGCCCATCAGGGCTGCAAATTCCTGCTCAAGCAAGTCGGCCTCGGCAACCTCGCCTTCGACGGTATTGTATCGGTGCAAACGACCGTGTTTGAGCACGGCCAGCGCCGCCTCGATCCCGGTGTCGGGGATTGGTTCCTGCTGGGTGAAACTGCCGGTGAAACGCTCTGTCATAGAGCAGAGTGTGCGCCCGTTTGCGCGCACGCGTCAACCGATCAGACGTGCAACGACAGCGTCCAGATCATCGTAATGGTCCAAAAGCGCCTCGGGGTTTAGGGACGCGACATCGCGGCCGGTCGGGCCGAAGGTCACCAGCACCGAAGGCACCCCTGCCGCGGCGGCTGTTTTGCGGTCGGTCACCGTGTCGCCGATCAAAACGGACGCGCTGCGATCGCCTCCGACACGGTCGACAGCCTCAAAGAACGGCGCGGGATCGGGCTTGCGCACGGGCAGCGTATCAGCCCCCACCAGCGCGCCGAATGCGTCGCGCACCCCAAGACGTTGCATCAGCGTTTCGGCCAGACCTTCAGGCTTGTTGGTGCAGATCGCGACGGCGTATCCGCCGGCTTTCAAACGCTCAACCGCCTGCATCGTGCCGGGATAAAGCACCGTGTGGCGGTCAATATCCTGCGCATAAGCCTCCAGCAGAACGCCGTATTGGCGGTCAACCTCGTCTTCGCCGTAGCCGCCTGACCGCTCGAACCCGAGCCGCAGCATGGCACGCCCCCCCGCAAATGCCGTGGCGGCATCTGCAACAGGATCCAGCAAAGCACCTAGCCCAAGCCCATGAAAACAAGCGTTTGCAGCTGCAATCAGATCTTTGCTGGTATCGGCTAACGTGCCGTCGAGGTCGAAAACAACTGTGCGCATGGAACCCCGCTGACACGTTCAGTAATTGGATGTGATCCACCGACCCTTGCGGTGGCGCATCCGATGGATAAAACGGAGCCAAGAGAAAGAAAAGGGGCAGGCATGGCAACCGCACTCATTCTATTGGCGGCCGGGAAAGGCACGCGGATGCAGTCCGAGCTGCCCAAAGTGCTGCATGAGATCGGCAATGCCCCGCTTTTGCACCATGCGATGATGTCTGCGGCCAGCATCGCGCCAGAGCGGCAGGTGATCGTCGCAGGCCACGGGGCCGAAGAGGTTGCCGCCGCTGCACGCGTCTATGATGCAGATGTCGATGTGGTCTTGCAGACCGAACAGTTGGGCACCGCCCACGCTGTCGATCAGGCCCGCAACGTGCTTGAGGATTTTGACGGCGACGCGCTTGTTCTTTACGGGGACACGCCCTTCATTCAGCCTGAAACGCTTGAAGCCATGCGTGCCGCCCGGGCAAAGCACGCAGTCGTGGTACTTGGATTTGAAGCAGCTGATCCGGCGCGGTACGGGCGGCTTGTGACGCAAGGCGATACGCTGGAACGGATCGTCGAATACAAAGACGCATCCGAGCAAGAGCGTGCAATCACCCTGTGCAATTCCGGTGTCATCGCAGCAGATTGCAAAACGCTGTTCAAGCTTCTGGCAGAGGTCGGCAACGACAATGCAGCGGGCGAATACTATCTGACCGACATCCCCGCCCTGGCGCGCGCAGCAGGCCTGAGCGCGGGTGTAGTGCGCTGTTCGGAAGCCGAAACGCTTGGCATAAATTCGCGGGCAGAGCTTGCCCAGGCCGAAGCAATTTTTCAAAGCCGCATGCGCCGCAATGCCTTGGACACTGGCGTCGCGTTGCAATCGCCAGACACGGTGCATTTCAGTGCAGACACCGTTTTGGGCCGCGATTGCGTGATCGAACCAAATGTCGTCTTTGGCCCCGGTGTCACGGTGGAAACGGGCGCGCGCATCCGCGCGTTCTCGCATCTCGAAGGCTGCCATGTCGCCCGCGGCGCGATTGTCGGGCCCTATGCCCGCCTGCGCCCCGGCACCGAGCTTTCCGAAGACGTGAAAATCGGCAACTTCGTCGAGCTTAAGAACGCCACGCTTGCGGAAGGGGCCAAGGTCAACCACCTCAGCTATATCGGCGACGCAAAGATCGGCGCCGCCTCCAATGTCGGTGCAGGCACGATCACGTGCAATTATGACGGCGTTCTGAAACACCAAACCGAGATTGGCGCACGGGTTTTCGTCGGCTCGAACACGATGCTGGTTGCGCCGGTGAAATTGGGGGATGACGCGATGACAGCCAGTGGCTCGGTCATCACGCGTGACGTTCCGGCAACCGATCTGGCACTGGCACGGGCCCGGCAGGAAAACAAAACAGGCCTTGCAGTAAAATTGTTCGAAAAGTTAAAGGCCATAAAGGAAAAACGACAAAAGGATAGCATATAATGTGCGGTATTGTTGGTGTTCTGGGCACGCATGAAGTCGCACCCATCCTTGTTGAGGCACTGAAACGGCTTGAATATCGCGGCTATGACAGCGCCGGAATTGCAACCGTGAACGACGGCGATCTGGACCGCCGCCGCGCTGTTGGAAAGCTGGTTAATCTATCGGATTTACTGGTGCATGAACCGCTCGCTGGCAAGTCCGGCATCGGCCACACGCGGTGGGCCACGCATGGCGCCCCAACCGTCACAAACGCACATCCCCATCGCTGCAGTGATGTCGCGGTGGTTCATAACGGGATCATCGAAAATTTCCGCGATCTGCGGGCAGAACTGGCCGAACACGGGCTGGCCAGCGAGACCGAGACAGACACCGAAACCGTCGCGATGCTGGCGCATCATTTCCTGCGGACCGGGGACACGCCGGTTGAGGCTGCGCGCAAAACCGTTGCCAAGCTCGAAGGAGCATTCGCGCTGTGTTTTCTGTTTCACGGCGAAGAAGACCTGATCGTCGCCGCCCGCCTTGGATCGCCTTTGGCGATTGGGCATGGCGAAGGCGAGATGTTTGTCGGCTCTGACGCCATAGCACTGGCGCCGATGACCGATCAGGTCACCTATCTTGAAGAAGGCGATTTCGCGGTGGTCACTCGCAAAAGCCTTGAGATCACTGACAAAAACGGCACGCTTGCCAATCGCCAGAAACGCCAGATCCAGCTTGACGCGATGGGCGTCGAAAAGGGCGGCTACAAGCATTTCATGGCCAAGGAAATCGCCGAACAACCCGTGGTTCTTGGCAACGCGCTTGAGTTTTATCTGGGCGCAAACAACGCGATCACCCTGCCCGGCGCCATCGATTTCACCAAGATAGAGCGGCTGACAATGGTGGCCTGCGGCACCGCCTATCTGGCTTGCCTCACTGCGAAATACTGGTTTGAACAGGTCGCCCGCCTGCCCGTCGAGGTCGATATCGCTTCTGAGTTCCGCTACCGTGAGCCGCCCATCGCGAAAGGCACTGCAGCCCTTTTCGTCAGCCAATCCGGCGAGACGGCCGACACGCTTGCCGCGCTGCGCTATTGCGAAGGCAAGGCAGACACGATCCTATCTGTCGTCAACGTTCCCGAAAGCTCCATCGCGCGGGAAAGCGATCTGGCGTTGCCGATCCTGGCCGGCACCGAAATCGGCGTTGCATCAACCAAGGCGTTCACCTGTCAGTTGACGGTTTTGCTGACGCTCGCCCTCGAAGCGGCACGGCAGCGCGGCGCGCTTTCGCCTGAAGACCTTGCCACACATCTCTCTGAGATGCGCGCGTTGCCGGGGCTGCTAAACCAGGCGCTTGGCGTTGAAAAAACCGTCCGGAAAGTTGCGCGCAAGCTGGCCGAAGCCCAGGACGTGATCTTTCTGGGGCGTGGCGCGATGTTCCCACTGGCGCTGGAAGGTGCACTTAAACTCAAGGAAATCAGTTATATACATGCCGAAGGCTACGCCTCGGGAGAGTTGAAACATGGCCCCATCGCCTTGATCGACAAAAAGATGCCCGTGGTCGTCATGGCCCCTACCGATCCGCTTTTCGACAAGACCGTGTCGAATATGCAAGAGGTCATGGCGCGCAACGGCAAGGTCGTTTTGATCTCGGATCAGGCCGGGATTTCGACCGGGGGTATCGGTGTGTGGGAGCAGATCGAAATGCCCTCCAGCCCGCCGCTTTGCGCACCGATCCTTTATGCCGTGCCCGCGCAATTGCTGGCCTATCACACGGCCGTCGTGAAAGGCACCGATGTGGATCAACCGCGCAATCTGGCCAAATCCGTGACCGTTGAATGACGCCGGATGACGCTATTGCCGCCTTGGGCAGTAATCCACAGAAAGCCGCTGAGATGGCGGCGTATCACAAAGTTTCACGGCGCTATCTGGGGATTAGGTATCCTAAAATTGACTTATTAACAAAAGCTTGGCGGGCAAAGCTCACCTTATCTGAGCGCTGTGATCTTGCCCAAGCCTTGTGGGACAGCGACATCCACGAAGCGCGTGTCGCGGCGGCAAAGCTGTTCACGCAGGCACGGATCAAGCCCGATGACACGCAGGTTTGGGAGATGATCCAAAGCTGGGTGCCGCAATTCGATGCCTGGGCCATTGCCGACAGCGCCTGCATCGCTGGCCAAAAGCGCCTTTTGGCTGATCCGAACCGGATCGAAACCGTTGCCACATGGACCACATCCGATCATCTTTGGACCCGCCGCGCGGCTTTGGTCATGACCTTGCCATGGACAAAACAGAACCACCCAAAGCCACAGGATCTGGAGATCCGAGAGCGTGTTTTGGGCTGGGCCGCCAGCTATTGCGCTGATTCTGAATGGTTTATTCAGAAATCTGTCGCGTGGTGGATCCGAGAGCTGTCAAAGCACGACGCAAAGCGCGCGCGCCAGTTTCTGACGAACTTCGGCGCGCAAATGCGCCCGTCCTTGCGCAAAGAGGCGGGGCGCCTGCTGCGCGATTAAACCTTGCGCAAGGCCCGGCGCATGATCTTGCCGGTCGCGGTCATCGGCATGCGCTCGATCCGTTCGATCCGGCGGGGCGCCACATGTGGGGAGACCTGCTTTTTGACACGGTCCGTCAGCGTCTCGGCCAGCCCGCCCCAAGATGCGCCCTCGCGCAGAACCACGTAGGCCACCACAATTTCGGTGCGAACCGGATCTGGCTCGCCGATCACTGCGGCCATCAACACGTCCGGATGCGCGGTCAGGCAGCTCTCAATCTCGGTCGGGCCGATGCGGTACCCGGCCGAGGTGATGACATCGTCATCCCGGCTCGCAAAACGAAAATACCCGTCTGTATCCCGGATCCCAAGATCCCCGGTGCGCATCCAGTCCCCAGCGAACTTCCGGGCCGTCTGGTCAGGTTTGTTCCAGTATTTCAGGAACATAGATGGGCTACCGCGCCTCACCGCAATCTCACCTTCGGTGCCATCCGGGACCGCGACCCCATCTGCATCAATGATCGCCACCTCATGCCCCGGCACCGCCTTGCCCATCGCGCCGGGCCGCAAAACGCCTTTACCGGCGCGCGACGTGACAACCAGATTGCATTCGGTCTGCCCATAAAGTTCGTTGATCGGAGCCTTCAAAACCGCACGCCCCCATTCCAGCAAATCCGCGCTAAGACTTTCGCCGCCCGATCCAATACTGCGGATCGACACGGCCTCGGGAACCGGCGCGTCACGCATCAGCTTGAGCGCGGTTGGCGGCAAAAACATCGTGCGAATGCGATGTTGCGCGATCAGATCAAACGCGGCTTCGGGGTCGAACTTGCGCATCCGCGTCACGACCTGCGGAATGCCGTAGTAAAGACAGGGCATCGCCAGATCCATAAGCCCGCCAATCCACGCCCAATCCGCAGGCGTCCAGCCCAGAT
>CAKZXZ010000194.1 GCA_937883775.1 uncultured Paracoccaceae bacterium | reverse complement strand
TCAATCCGCCGTATCGAGCTGCTGTCGGAGGATCCCAACATCGACAACGTCCCATCTTCCCAATGAAACCACACCGGCGCATTCCGAGGGCCGTTAGGCCCAATGGTCGCCAGATGAGCCATCAGCGGTTGGCTCAGAACCCGTTCTGGGTCAAACGGCGTCGTCATCCGCGTGCAATCTCTCGGGCGAGGGCGCAAAACCCCTCAAGCGGGATTTCCTCGGCGCGTTGGGTGGGAGTGATACCTGCCGCGATCAGGCGGTCTTCGATATCAGGGGCGATGCCTTTCAACGCAGCGCGCAACATCTTGCGACGTTGGTTGAAGGCTGCCGCTACAACGCGCGACAAGACGGCCGCATCTGCCGGGTGCTTGGGATGCTCCAAAGCCGTCAGATGCACGACCGCCGAATACACTTTGGGCGCAGGCGTGAAGGCCTGAGGCGGCAAATCCATGACGATCCGCGCCTCGGTGCGCCACTGCGCAAGGACCGCCAGACGCCCATACGCTTTCGAGCCGGGCTGCGCCACGATCCGCTGCGCCACTTCTTTTTGGAACATCAGGGTCAGCGAGGTCCAAAACGGCGGCCACTCTTTCGGTGTCAGCCAGCGCACCAACAATTCGGTGCCCACATTATAGGGCAGGTTCGCGGCGATCCGGATCGGCGGTGTCAGATAGGCAAGCGGATCAATCTCCAGCGCATCGCCATTCAGCACCTCAAGCCGCCCCGGATAGGCGTCAGCAATCTGGGCCAAAGCGGGCAGACAGCGCGCGTCTTTTTCAACCGCCAGAACCCGCCGCGCCCCTTCGGCCAGCAAACCGCGCGTCAGCCCGCCCGGTCCAGGACCGATCTCAAGAACATCGGTACGGCTCAGATCACCGGCTTGCCGGGCGATCTTGGCAGTCAGGTTCAGATCAAGCAGAAAGTTCTGCCCCAGCGATTTCTTGGCGCGCAGATCATGGGTCGCGATCACCTCGCGCAGGGGCGGCAGGGCGTCGATGGTGCTCATAGGCGCGCCTTGGCCATGGTCTGTGCCATTCTCAACGCTTCGATCATCGAGGTCGGGTCCGCAATGCCAGTGCCCGCGATATCAAACGCGGTGCCATGATCCGGTGAGGTGCGGATAAACGGCAAGCCCAGCGTGACGTTGACACCTCGGTCAAAATCAATCGTCTTGATCGGGATCAGCGCTTGGTCGTGATACATGCAGATCGCCGCATCATAGTTGGCCCGTGCGCGGGCGTGAAACATCGTGTCGGCTGACAGCGGCCCGATCAGATCAATCCCTTCGGCGCGCAGGGCGTCTAGCGTTGGCGCGATCAACTCGATCTCTTCACGCCCCATCGCACCACCTTCGCCTGCATGCGGGTTCAGCCCCGCCACAGCGATGCGTGGCGCAGCGACGCCAAAATCGCGCC
>CAKZXZ010000193.1 GCA_937883775.1 uncultured Paracoccaceae bacterium | reverse complement strand
CGCCGCAAAGAGCTGCTCAAAGGCATGCCCAACCGTTTGGAGGCTGCCGAATGAAGCTGACCGTCTGGACATATGAAGGACCCCCGCACATCGGCGCGATGCGTGTTGCGACCGGGATGAAGGGTCTGCATTACGTGCTGCACGCGCCGCAGGGCGACACCTATGCCGATCTGCTGTTCACCATGATTGAACGCCGCGATCACCGCCCGCCGGTCAGCTATACAACCTTTCAGGCGCGCGATTTGGGCTCTGACACCGCCGATCTATTCAAGCAATCCTGCCAGGACGCCTATGACCGCTTCAAGCCGGAAGCGATCATCGTCGGAGCCTCCTGCACTGCCGAGTTGATCCAAGACGATCCCGGCGGTCTGGCCGAAACGATGGGCCTGCCGATCCCCGTGATCCCGCTGGAACTGCCCTCGTATCAGCGCAAGGAAAACTTCGGCTGTGACGAGACGTTCTTCCAGCTGGTCCGCGCTTTGGCGAAACCGATGGAGCGCACCGCGCGCATCAGCTGCAATATCATCGGCCCCACGGGGCTTGGTTTCCGTCACCGCGACGACGTTCAGGAACTCACGGCCCTGCTTTACGATATCGGGGTCGAGGTGAATGTGGTGGCGCCCATGGGGGCAACCCCGACCGACCTGACGCGGTTGGGCGCCGCCCATTTCAACGTCTTGCTCTACCCCGAAACGGCAGAGGCCGCCGCGCGCTACATGCAGCGCGAGCTGGACCAGCCTTACACCAAAACCGTGCCCATCGGCGTCGGTGCGACCCGCGATTTCATCGCCGAGGTGGCAGAACTGACCGGGATCACACCCGATGTCGACGAAAGCCGCCTGCGCCTGCCGTGGTGGTCCAAATCGGTCGACAGCACCTACCTCACCGGCAAGCGTGTCTTTGTCTTCGGCGACGGCACCCATGTCCGCGCCGCCACCCGTGTCGCCCGCGAAGAAATGGGCTTCGAGGTCGTCGGCATCGGCTGCTACAACCGCGAAATGGCCCGCGATATCCGTGGTCTGGCCAAGGAAATCGGCGTCGAGGCGTTGATTACCGACGACTACCTTGAGGTCGAGCAGACCATCGAAGCGCTCGCCCCCGAAATGATCCTCGGCACCCAGATGGAGCGGCATATCGGTAAGCGTTTGGGTATCCCCTGCGCCGTCATTTCCGCCCCCGTCCACGTGCAGGATTTCCCCGCACGGTATTCGCCTCAGGTGGGGTTTGAAGGCGCGAATGTTCTCTTCGACACATGGATTCACCCACTGGTTATGGGTCTGGAAGAACACCTGCTCGCCATGTTCCGCGAGGATTTCGAGTTCCACGACGCCGCAGGCCCCAGCCATCACGGCGGCCACGCGCCCAAGGCGATCCATGCCGAGGAACCGGAGGTCGAACAGACCCCAGTTGCCGCCAATGATGACAACGTCATCTGGCTCGCCCCGGCTGAAAAAGAACTGAAGAAGATCCCGTTCTTCGTGCGCGGCAAAGCCAAGCGGAACACCGAAAAATACGCTGCCGAACGCGGCGTCCACGAAATCTCTGTCGACACCCTTTACGAGGCGAAGGCCCACTATGCGCGATAGTTCTGACATCCCCGGCTATCGCGTTGCGATTGTCACTTTGGACAGCCACGCGGCTGGCCCCGCCGCGCGCGTGGCCCCTGCCCTGTCCGAAGATTTTCCGGGTCTGTCCGTCTCTGTCCACGCCGCCGCTGAATGGGCCGAAAACCCCGACGCTTTGCTTGAAACGAAAGCGGCCGTTGCGCATGCCGATATCATCGTCTGCAACCTGATCTTTCTTGAAGAACACATCACCGCAATCCTGCCCGACCTTCAGGGGCGGCGCAGCGATTGCGACGCGATGATCGGCGTGATTTCCGACCCAGCCATCGTCAAGCTGACCAAGATGGGCGATCTGGACATGTCCCAGCCCGCCAGCGGTGCGATGAAGCTGCTCAAAAAGCTGCGCGGATCGGCCAAACCATCGGCCAATAACGGTCAGAAACAGGCCAAGATGCTGCGGCGTTTGCCCAAGATCCTCAAGTTCCTGCCCGGCAAGGCGCAAGACCTGCGCGGCTGGTTCCTTACGATGCAATATTGGCTGGGCGGCTCTGACGACAATGTCGAACAGATGATCCGCTTTCTGGTCTCGCGCTACAGCCACGAGGCCGCGTTTCGCGCCCATACCGCCGAAGCGCCGATCGATTATCCCGATGTTGGGCTCTATCATCCGTCCTTGGCAGGCCATCATATCACCACTGATATCAATGACCTGCCAGCACCAAAGCAGTACACAGCCACAGTTGGCCTGTTGATGATGCGCAGCTACATCCTGGCCTCGGATACCGCGCATTACGACGCGGTCATCGCCCGGTTCGAGGCTGAAAATATCCGCGTGATCCCCGCTTTTGCGGGCGGTCTGGACGGACGCCCTGCGATTGATGCCTATTTCAAGGATGCCGATGGAACGACCGTCGATGCGATGGTCTCGCTCACCGGGTTCTCACTGATCGGTGGGCCTGCCTATAACGACAGCAACGCCGCGGTAGAGGCTCTGAAAGCGCTCGACGTGCCCTATCTGGCCGCGCATCCGCTTGAGTTTCAGACACTTGGCCAATGGGAGGCGTCGCAGCAGGGCCTTGGCCCGATTGAAACCACGATGCTGATCGCCCTGCCCGAGATTGACGGCGCCACCAACCCCACTGTGTTTGCCGGGCGTTACGGCCCCGAGGATGAAGGTTTTGTCGAGGGTTGCAAAGCCATGGCACCCTGCCATGAGCGTATTGAAAGCCTTGTCCAGAAAGCCGCCCGTTTGGCCCATTTGCGGCGCAAGGCCAACGCCGACAAGAAAGTGGCGCTTGTGCTCTTTGGCTTCCCGCCCAATGCGGGCGCAGTCGGCACCGCCGCCTATCTCAGCGTGTTCGAGTCGCTGCACAATACCCTCAACCGGATGAAGCGCGACGGTTATGCCGTCGACGTGCCCGAAACCGTCGATGCCTTGCGCGACATGGTTCTGAAAGGCAACGCTGCGCAATATGGGCAAGAGGCGAATGTTGCCGCGCATGTCAGCGCAGATGACATCGTACGCAGCACGCCCTGGCTGTCTGAGGTTGAAACCGTCTGGGGCCCTGCCCCCGGTCGCGTGCAATCAGACGGGCGCGGCGTCTTCGTGCTGGGCGCAGAGTTGGGCAATGTCTTCGTCGGCGTGCAGCCCACCTTCGGCTACGAGGGCGATCCGATGCGCCTGCTCTTTGAGCATGGCTTCGCGCCCACCCATGCGTTTACCACCTTCTATCTGTGGCTGCGCAACAGCTACAAAGCCGATGTGGTCTTGCATTTCGGCATGCACGGCGCGCTGGAATTCATGCCCGGTAAACAAGCAGGTATGGGCGGGCGCGATTGGCCGGATCGCCTGATCGGCGAAATGCCCAACGTCTATCTATATGCGTCGAACAATCCATCCGAGGCGACGCTAGCCAAGCGCCGCTCCAACGCGGTCACGGTCACGCATATCACGCCGCCGCTGGCGACATCCGGGCTTTATAAAGGTCTGTCCGAGCTGAAAGACAGTCTCACGCGTTGGCGTGCGATGGACGCTCAAGCCGAAGAACGCGACGAGCTAAAAGCCTTGATCGCCCAACAGGCCGAGGCGGTTGATCTAGATGGCAGCGACCCCGATACGCTGTGGCTGACACTGCTGGAAACCGAAGATGCGCTGATCCCCGACGGTCTGCATGTCGTCGGTCGCCCCGTTTCCGACGCCGAGCGCACGGAACACCTGCGTGTCATGACCGACCTTGATGACGAGGCGCGCGCCCGTATCGATCACCTGCTTCAACAGGACGACGAAATGAACGGCCTGATGCGCGCCCTTGGAGCGCATTACATCGAACCGGTGCCTGGCGGTGATCTGATCCGCTCCACCGAAGTGCTGCCCGCAGGCCGCAACATCCACGCGTTTGATCCGTTCCGCATGCCCACCGCCTTTGCCCTGCAAGAGGGTGAGAAACTGGCGCAGGTTCTGTTGGACACACACCCTGAACTGCCGCGCACCGTCGCGTTGGTGCTATGGGGCTCGGACAACATCAAATCCGACGGCGGCCCGATTGGTCAGGCGCTGGCGCTGATGGGCACGACCCCGCGGTTCGACAGCTTTGGCCGCCTTTCCGGTGCAGATCTGATCCCGCTAGATCAACTGACCCGCCCCCGCATCGATGTCATCATGACGCTCTCGGGCATCTTCCGCGATCTGCTGCCCTTGCAGACCAAAATGCTTGCCGAAGCCGCCTATAAATGCGCGATGGCGGACGAGCCGCTGGACCAGAACTTTATCCGCGCCCACGCCCTCCAATACGCCGAAGAAATGGGCGTTGATATGGAAACCGCCGCCCTGCGCGTGTTCTCGAACGCCGAAGGTGCCTATGGCTCGAACGTCAACGCTTTGGTCGACAGTTCCGCCTTTGGTGATGAAGATGAACTGGCCGACGCCTACCAGAACCGCAAGAGCTTTGCTTACGGCGTGAACGGCAAATCTTCCGCCAACGGCGCGCTGCTGCAGACCGCGTTGAAAGACGTCGATCTAGCCTACCAAAACCTTGAATCGGTCGAGCTTGGCGTGACCACAGTGGACCATTATTTCGACACGCTCGGCGGTATTTCCCGCGCCGTGAAACGTGCCAAGGGCGGCGTCGATGCCCCCGTTTACATAGGCGATCAGACCCGTGGCGGCGCGAAAGTGCGCACGCTTCAGGATCAGGTGGCACTTGAAACACGCTCGCGCAGCCTGAACCCCAAATGGTTCGAAGGGATGCTCAAGCACGGTCACGAAGGCGTCCGCCAGATCGAAGCGCAGGTCACCAACACGATGGGCTGGTCCGCGACCACCGGACAGGTCGAGCCATGGGTCTATCAACGCCTCAGCGAAACCTTTGTACTTGATGAAGCGATGCGCGACCGCCTCGCATCCCTGAACCCCCAAGCCTCTGCCCGCATGGCCAACCGCCTGCTTGAGGCTTCCGACCGAGATTACTGGACACCCGACGATGCGACCTTGGCCGCGCTGCAAGATGCAGCTGACGCGCTGGAAGATCGCCTTGAAGGCATAGCGGCCGAATAGGCCGAGAGGAGAGAAAACATGAGCCCATTGGATCGAAATGCGCCCCCCATCCTCAAAGGCGAGGACGGCGAAGGATCGGTGCAGGTGCATCAGGACAATTCGATGAAGATCGAAGGCGCGCAGGTGTTTGCCGTTTACGGCAAAGGCGGGATCGGCAAATCGACGACCTCGTCGAACCTGTCGGCAGCCTTTTCTATGCTGGGCAAGCGCGTGCTGCAGATCGGCTGCGACCCGAAGCATGACAGCACGTTTACGTTGACCGGTTCGCTGGTGCCTACCGTGATCGACATCCTGAAGGACGTCGATTTCCACGCCGAAGAACTGCGCCCCGAGGACTTCATGTTCGAAGGCTTCAACGGCGTGAAATGTGTTGAGGCTGGCGGCCCCCCCGCTGGCACCGGCTGCGGTGGGTATGTGGTTGGCCAGACGGTCAAACTGCTGAAACAGCACCACATGCTTGAGGATACCGACGTCGTGATTTTCGACGTGCTGGGCGATGTGGTCTGCGGTGGCTTTGCTGCCCCGCTGCAACACGCCGACCGCGCCATGATCGTTACCGCCAATGACTTTGACAGCATCTACGCGATGAACCGGATCATTGCCGCGGTGAAGGCCAAGTCCAAGAACTACAACGTCCGTCTGGCCGGTTGCGTCGCCAACCGTTCCAAGGACACGGACGAGGTGGACCGCTTCTGCGACACCGTTGGCTTCAAGCGTCTGGCGCATATGCCCGATGTCGACGCCATCCGCCGTTCGCGTCTGAAGAAAAAGACCCTGTTCGAAATGGATGACGAGGAAGACATCGTCAAATGCCGCGCCGAATATGTGCGGCTGGCGCAGCTGCTGTTTGACGGGACAGAGGGCATGAACCCCGCCCCGATGGAAGACCGCGAAATCTTTGAATTGCTCGGGTTTGATTGATGCCTGACTACGCCAACACCCTCACGCGGGTCGAAGACTATTTCGACCGCACCGCGACCAAAACATGGGAGCGGCTGACCAGCGACGCGCCTGTGTCAAAGGTCCGCGAAACCGTGCGTGCGGGCCGGGACCGGATGCGCGACGTGATGTTGTCACAACTGCCTACCGATCTGAGCGGTCAGCGGGTGCTGGATGCGGGCTGCGGTGCCGGACAGATGACCATTGAGCTGGCCAAGCGCGGCGCGCAGGTCACAGCGGTCGATATCTCTCCCTCGCTGGTCGAGATCGCGCAGAAACGTCTGCCACGGGAATTCGCCAAGCAGGTCACGTTCCAGTCCGGCGATATGCTGTGCGATACGCGCGGCACCTTCGATCATGTGCTCGCCATGGACAGCCTGATCTATTACGAGGCGCACGACATTGGCGATATCCTCGCCAAGCTCAGCCCGCGTGTCGGATCGTCGGTTGTCTTCACAGTCGCCCCGCGCACGCCGTTCCTGATGACCTTCTGGGGGCTGGGCAAGCTCTTTCCGCGCGCCGACCGCTCCCCCACGATGATCCCGCACGCGCCCGTCAAGCTGGCCGCCGCCGCCCGCACTGCCGGAGCCAAAGGTCATTTGCGGGAAGTCGAACGGATCACATCGGGTTTCTACATTTCCACCGCTTTGGAGTTCGCCACATGAGCACCAAAGAGCGTCATCCCCTGACCAAATTCGGTCTGAACATGCTGCCCTTCTCGGATGCGGCGAGCGTTGGGTTGCCCATGAAGCAACTCCTGCGCCTGTCGCTGTTCCAGATTTCGGTCGGCATGGCGGGGGTGATGCTGCTGGGCACGCTAAACCGTGTCATGATTGTGGAACTGAGCGTTCCGGCGATGATCGTCGCCTTCATGATCGCCCTGCCCGT
>CAKZXZ010000192.1 GCA_937883775.1 uncultured Paracoccaceae bacterium | reverse complement strand
CGACGGAGACGTGGCCGAGTGGTCGAAGGCGCTCCCCTGCTAAGGGAGTAGGCGGGAAACCGTCTCGAGGGTTCGAATCCCTTCGTCTCCGCCACCCACCATTTTCATTTAATACTGTCCGTTCACACTCATACCGTCAGCCCGATAAGCTCAACGTAATTGAATATGCAAAATTGAGATATTTTGTGTGTCACATTGTGTCGCTGATCGGTGCAAGTGCCCGTCCTTTCACTTTTGCGGTCAGGTGTGCAGCAAGCCGTAAGGCCAATGCCATGCTGGTGAGTGTCACGTTTGCATGGCTTGAGCTTGGCATGACCGACGCGCCGGCCACATAGACATTTCGTGTATTCCAAATCAAACCGTCTGCATCCGTAACGCCGCCGCCCGCTGCCGCGCTCATCCGCATCCCGCCACTTTGATGGTATGTGTCGGCCAACAGGCTCAAACCGCCTTGTTGGCTGTCGAGTTCAGGTTTGGGTATAATTCGTGCCAGACCTTGCTGCACCAAAAGCGCGTTTGCGGATTCGACGAAGTGGCGGATTGCGTCGATTTCCCGGCCATCGACTTGCCAGTCTACAACAGCTTTGGGCAGGCGCTCATTCTGCGATCCCGGTTCAAGCCGAACAGAGCTGTGAAAGAGGGGGATCTGTTCGGATTGCACATAGAATTCGATACCTCTGTCATAGAAACCATAAACGCGGCGATCCCGCAGGTATCTGCAGACAAGCGGTAAAAACGATCTTCCAATCCGCACCAGATCCCCTGGAAGCGCCCAAGCGTTGGAATGCAGCACACCATTGCGGGCCGCGCGGGCCGTCTGTTTTAGGTTGGACAGGTGAGGGTAGAGCGCCGAGTGGAACAGAAACGCACCATTGACCCCCAATATTTTCTGAGCTGATGCCTCTTCGGTAAACTTCAGCTTTGGCTCAAATTTCTGGCCAAAGGCCTGGCCATGCTCGAACGCTTTGCGAAACGCTGTGTCGTCGAGTACCTCGACGGTCGCGACTGCGCCACCGAGATGATCCAGAAAATACCGCCCGACGAAAGTGTTCTTCGTCCATGGGCAGCCTTTCTGCCGCTGCAATGCCAGCGCGAGGCGTGCATTTCCGATCGTGCCCGCAGCCAAGATGACATGATCTGCGGCCACGCGAACAGAAGCACCGGCCTTGCTGCGTGCGTTTACGGACGTGGCCCGCGTACCTTCAAACTCGATCCTATCGACCTCAACATCTGTCACGACGGGCATGTCGCTCTGAAGATCGCGCGCAAAGAGGCGTGTGAAATTGGGCTCTGGCAGCCAACGGGTCATCAAGGGTTCGACGCGTGCATTCGCCTTTATCCGAAACCCCATCGCCTCTTGGTACTGTGCCACCGTCGGTCGCGGTCCCAAGCCTAAAAACGCGTAGGCCTCGTTGTACCACGGCTGCAGGATCTCGTAGTTGATTGGCCAAGGGCGGTCGCGGCGTTGCAAGTCCAGTGGATCAAATTCCACGAGTTGACCCGCCCAAAGCGCACTGGTCCCGCCAAGACCTGACGCGCGGCCAAGATCGGTTCCTTCATGTGGATGACCCGCAGAGACAGCCGTATCGACGTTTGAAGTGGTATTTGCGCTTGCGCCGCCAGCCTCCAAAACAATGACAGAGACGCCTTTGCGGCGCAAAGCTGTCGCCAGACATAGCCCGACTGTCCCCGCACCTATGACAGCTACATCAAAATGCCGCTCTGTTGCCGAAAGTACAAAGTCATTGCCACTGACGATCATTTTGCGGCCGTCTTTCTGGCCAGGCATGGGGGGGAAGCACAGCTCATCAACTTGTGGTGGTGCTGGAGATCAGCGCTGTCAAGGAGAGGGCCTTCAAGCGTGTCCGTTTCCTCCACCGTTCGGCGGTGCATTGCGCAGCATTGCGCTGAACCGCCGGTTTATTGGTCGTGAAGCAACAGATTATGTGGCTTGAGCAAACAGTCGCTGATCGTTGTGGATCGGCTTTGCAGGCGTGCTGCCATTCAGGACTGCGCGGTCATGACCGCATTCAGAGCTTTTGTTTCCGCGTCAGCCGCAATAGCGACGGACCTCGGTGTCGCGCAGTCCGGTCGCGACCAACATGCAGCGGTTTCGCGCTTCGTAGTAGTATCCGCGTGCGTACCACATCACCGCTTCGGGTTCGTTGCCATCCGACACCATCCATGCGCCGCGAAGGTATTTGACGGCATAGGTCAAATTGGTCTGTGCATCCAAAAGATCCGCGTTATTTCCGCGAAACCCCATTTGGCGCGCTGTCTCGGGAAGAATTTGCATAAGCCCGTAATAGGGACCGTTTCGCGCGTTGGGCCGATAATCGCTTTCACGTTGTATGACCCGGTGCACAAGGCTCCGGGGGACGTCGTAGGCATCTGCGGTCTCATTTATCATGACGCGCAGCGCTGCGGTCTCACCTGGATAGAGCGGGACGTCCCGCGTCACTGTTTCCTCGGGCGCAGCACCACACGCGGCAAGCCACAAAGTGACCATCAGGATCAGGTAACGCATCGGCTCTCTCTTTTTCCAAGCTTAATGACCGCTTTCTCGGTCCAAGAGAGGGTGTAATTCAATAGCTTTCGGTTTGATGCGCAGTTTTCGGCCGGATTGAGTTTTTCTATCCTGCGCATAATCACATGCGCATTCATGCCTGTGCGCCAGATGCCGCCATACGCGACGCAATAATGCAAATTAGTCTCATCACAGCTGGCCCAATTATCTTAGGTGCGCGCCTTTTCAAACTGCGCCCATAATTCTGTGAATGTCTCAAAGTCGACAGGGCCTTCCTTAAGTGGGTCCAGAACAATTGCCTCGGATGCGAACAGTCGGTCTAAGGCTGCGTTCAGATGCGGCATCACATCAGCAGGTACGCAAACGGCGCCATGCCTGTCTGCGTGGATCAGGTCGCCATCGTTTACAGCCATGCCAAAGATCTTAACGGGGGTTCCGACTTCGCGCACATGCACAAAGCCGTGGCTGGGCCCAATCGATCCGGCAAGCGCGGGAAATCCCTCTGGCATGTCTCCAAGGTCACGCAGAACGCCATTCGTTACCGCACCGCCTAGCCCGAAAACCTGTTTGTGAACCTGCGCATGCACCTCGCCCCACCACGCTCCGAAAGCGGCGTTTCCATCCATGTCCTCAATCACGGCGACGCCGGGACGGGGGCCTTGCGACATCGCTTTGAAATAGGCCATGCGCCGCGCTCGGATGTCGTCTGCGGGATCGGATGGTGGGGTGTTGCCTGCAATTTTTGCAGTACGCGCAAAACCAATGATGCGCGCATTCGGGTCCCCGGCCCAGACCGGGGACTGATGGGTAAACCCGTCAAAGCCGCGCTGTCCTTGCGCCACTTCGATGGCATTGCATACGGTTGGCGTGTCGCAGCTGTGCAGGCGATGCAAAAGCGCGTCAATTTCGGTCGGGGTCATAGCATTACTCCGTCACTTGCAATGCGGCTTTGGCACAGGCCGCCGGGTCCTCCAAAAGAGCGTAATGCCCAAGGCCCTCCAAGCATATAAAGCGACCATGCGGCGCGGCCTCTGCTGCGGCCAGACCTTGTGCAGTTGATGCGTTCTGATCGTGCGATCCGGTCAGCGATAAAACCGGCATCCGTGCTTGAGCCAAAGCAGGCAAAGCACCCGGTCGTGTGAGCGCAAGGCGGGTTTGTGCGTCGATCAATGGGGTGGTTTCATTGGCCATTTGGTAAATTGCCTCTCGTGTTTTGGCAGTGTCGGGCCCGTGAACGGCAAGCGCGCGTGCCTTAAGGGCTGCTGCTCCACCATTTGCGATGACATCGGCAGCCAGATCATGACGCCCGGCTGCTTTGGACGGATCATCTGGATAAGGGTTGAGCCCGAAAAGCATAAGCTTGCCAGCAGTCATTTGGTTCGCGTGATGTGCTGCTACGATGGCACCTAACGAAAATCCGCAGACAACGGTGTCTGCTGGGATGTCTGCAAACGCGGCGCCGTAGTCCCTAATGCAAGGGGAGTTCAACGAAAGCGCGTGCCGCTGTGCTGTGCCGACACCTAGCACATCAAGGAAGTCGTCGAATACCGCAGCTGTGCAAAGCGTACCCGGCAAGAGAAGCCAGGGGCTTTCGCTTAAACGGTCAGTAGCCATGTTGCGCGGCAACCGTCGGACTTGTGTCCTCAAGCGTGACACGCACGGCGTCGCGCATGCTGCGCGTGAGATGGCCGAAGTCATTGCCGGGCGTGACAAGGCGGAAGCCTTGTTCGATCCGGGTTCGTGCCTCTTCGCCCGAGCTGCAAAAGATACCAACAGGGATACCGCGCCGTGTGGCCGCCGCTAGAACATGAAGCAAAGCAGCCTCAGAGTGCGCGCGGGGATGTCCCACATGGCCGTCCAGTGCAAAGGCCATGTCGTTGGGGCCAAGATAAATCATGTCGACGCCGTCCACTTCAAGGATCTCTTCGATCCGGTCCACAGCTTCTGCTGTTTCGATCATCGGGATTGCCATGATGGTTTCATTGGCCTTTGTCACATAATCCTGCCCGCCATACAGCAAGCCCCGCGATGGGCCGAAACTGCGGTTGCCAACCGGTGGATAGCGACATGCGTCGACAAGTGTCCGGGTCTGTTCCGGGGTTGAGATCATCGGACAGATGATGCCATAGGCGCCCGCATCCAGCAGATGCATGATTTCGGCAGGGTCCAGACCTGGCACGCGCACCATGGGTATTGCTGGCGTGGCAGAGATGGCCTGCATCATCCCCAAAGCATCGGAAAACCCCAGCATTCCGTGCTGCAAATCCACGGTAACGGCATGCACGCCGCTATGTCCGACCCCTTCTGCTGCATAGGCCGATGCTATAGAAAGCCAGCCGTTGACAACAATCTGCGAGGCGGCAAGGCGCGTGCGGACGGTGTTGGCGCGCATCAACCGGCCCGCCCATAGCTGGGAAGCAACGCGGCCTTTGCGACGAACCCGCCAGCATCAAGACCCAAGCCCGCCTCTTGGGCAGCTTCGACAATCTCCGGCGCGAAGACAGGGCGTTTTCGATGATCGCCGCTAAGAACGACAAGCGCTTCGACAGGTTTGTCGCCAATCGCGGTCAGCTTGCGGAAAGCGCCACCGGGCACTGAATAGGTATCCCAAGCATCGACGTCGACCGACGCACCGCCGCCATCGGTATATTCAAGTCGCATCTGACCCTCATGCATCATCAACACCATCTTTTCATCCAGCAGGAACGGGCCAACGGTCTGGCCGGGCTCAATCCGCAACCATTCTGCAGAAAACCCGTGCGGATTTGTGATTGGCGCCGCATGATCGCGGTTCTGGGTCATGCCAAAGCCAATGACAGGCGCGATTTGCGCGCCGCCTTTGGGCAGCGTCTGGTCGATGAAGGCCGGATGGAAGTCGCGGGCATCCGACGTCACGATCCGCGACATCATTTCGTCTCGCGTCACATTGCGAAGCGTTGCCACATCCTCGTCTGGCATAGGCGGAATCCGCTCGCTTTCAGGGGGCACCGCATCACCACGAGAGGTGTCGATCAGCCGGTTGTCGGATGAGATATACAGACCGTAACCTGCTGCCTCGCGGATGATTTCGGGATGGAAAATCACGCCACCTGTGTTGTCACCGCCCAAAATGGTGAAAAGCCAGCCGTCATCGGGTCCGGCATTGGTGAAGCCGCGGAAGATCCATGTCGGCACCGATACGATGTCTCCTTTGCAGCCCGTTACCTCGTTTTCGCCGTTTGAGCCCCAGCGGAATGTCCACTCCCCATGCTGGACGATGAACACCTCGGCGGTGAAGTGGATATGCAGGTTGTTGGTGATGCCGTGGGGCATGGCAGCGGCGCCGATGTTAAAGCCATGCACTTCGGGCAGATTGATGATCTGATCGTCAGAAGACGTCACACCCGGCCCGATGATCGAATAGTTTTCCTTGGTGTCCGAGCCTGGTTTTTTGCAATCGATGAAAGCCACCTTGCAAGAGACGTAATCCTCGCGTTTGATGTGGCGCGCTTGCGCGATCTCTTGGGTCATTGGGGTCATGTGCGCGATGTCCTTCAATGTTTTACGCCGTCAAGCCGTTCGCCAGAGGCACGGTCGAACAAGTGAAACCGCGCGCCCGGCTTGGGCGTAAGATAGCAAGGTGAATTGATCTCTGCTTCGAAATCGGCATGTCCGCGCGCGCAGGCCGAAACGGGACCGTTGCGCAAGGTGACCAGAGTGCTTTCGCCGGTCAGTTCCAACGCGTAAAGCTGGCCGCCGATAGGAGCAGTTGCGTCATCCGTGATTTCAAGTTCTTCGGGCCGTATCCCCAACACAACGCCGTCGCGATTAGGCAAATCGACGGGCACGTTGACACCGTCTGCTCTGAACACGCCATCCGATACCTTGCCATCGATCAGGTTCATGGACGGCGAGCCGATAAAGCCCGCGACGAACAAATCGGCGGGCTCGGCATAGATCTTCTTTGGCGTGTCCAGTTGGACGATACGCCCTTCGCGCATGACGGCGACGCGTGTGGCCAGCGTCATGGCCTCCATCTGGTCGTGAGTGACATAGACTGTTGTCACGCCCAGTTCGTGATGCAGATGCTTAAGCTCTGCCCGCATCGTCACGCGCAACTTGGCATCAAGGTTCGATAAGGGCTCGTCCATCAGGAATATGCTGGGTGTGCGGACAATCGCGCGGGCCAGCGCCACGCGTTGGCGTTGACCGCCTGACAACTCTGACGGCCTGCGATCCAACAGCGCCCCAAGCTCAACCTTGTCTGCCGTTTCTTGCACCCGCTTCGTGCGCGCGGCCTTAGCGATGCCGCGCAGTTTCAGCGGATATTCGATATTCTGGCGAACAGTCATATGCGGATAAAGGCCATAATTTTGGAACACCATTGCAATATCGCGATCTTTGGGTGGCTTATCGTTGATCCGCTCTTCCCTAATCATGATGTCGCCTGATGTGATGTCTTCGAGCCCGGCAATCATCCGCATTGTGGTGGTCTTGCCGCAGCCCGACGGCCCCAGCAGGACAAGGAATTCTCCGTCATGAATGGTCAGGCTTTGCTTTGGGACAGCCAGAAAGCTGCCATATTTCTTTTCGATATCGACAAGACGGACTTCGGCCATGTGTCTTTTCCTTTATTTGACCGCGCCGGCCGTCATGCCGCGCGTGAAGTGTTTCTGGATAAAGAGCGCCATGATGAAGATCGGAACGGTAATCATCACACCTGCCGCGCTCATCAATTCCCAAAGGTCTCCGCGTTCGGTGCGGAAGCTGACAAGGCCGACGGGCAGGGTCACCGCATCGCGGCGCGACAGGATCAGGGCAAACAGGAATTCGTTCCATGTCAGGATGAAACAGAAGATCGATGAGGTCAGTATGCCGGGGGCCGCCATCGGCATTACGATGTCCTTGATGACCCGCAAGCGGGACGCACCATCGATCATGGCGGCTTCTTCGCTGTCTGTGGGAATGGCGTCGATAAAGCCTTTAATCATCCAGATGACGAAAGGTGTCACGATCGCCAGGTTTACGATAATCAACGCAATCCGTGTGTCGAGCAGGTCAAGCTGGCGGAACATCAGGAAGAAGGGCAAAACGATGACCACTGCCGGAATGAACTGCGTCGATAGGATCAGAAAGAAGAGGAATTTGCGCCCTTTCACGCGAAACCTTGAGAACGAATAGGCCGCTAGGGCGGCACAAGGGACCGCGATGACGACCGTCACGGTTGCAACAACGACGGAGTTCAGGACCATCGAACCAAGGTTCCATGGGTCCGAGAACACGGTGACAAAATTCTGCAAAGTCGGCTCGAAATTGAGTGATAGGGAATAGGCATCGCGGGGTTGTTTGAACGCGGTCAGAAACATCCAGGCGATCGGGAACAGCACCACGACCGAGATCAGAACCAGAAGGGCGCGCTCGGCCAGATAGAGGAAAGGTTTTCTCATGCTGTTGCCATCTTTCTTTCGCTCAGCAGCATGCGGACATACCAGATCGAGATGAACATCATGATTGCCGTCAGGATCCACGCCAGCGCGGAAGCATAGCCCATGTCGAACCAGCGGAAGCCGACGTTGAAGATGAAGTAGGCCAGCGTTTCGGTCGAGGTGCCGGGACCGCCCCCTGTCAGGGTAACGACCTGATCGAACATTTTCAGCGCAAAGATCGTTTTCAAAACGGCCATCACAAGGATCACGCCGCGCATCTGCGGTAGGATGATGCCAAAGATGATGCGCAGGTTCGATGCGCCGTCGATGCGCGCCGCCTCTTCGGTCTCGCGCGGGATAGAGGCCAGGCCCCCAAGGCACATAAACGTCATGTAGGGGGTCCAGTGCCAGACATCGGTCAGCACAAGGATGCCCATGGCCAGTAGCGGATCGGCCAGCCAGGGCACGCCCTGCAGCGCAGGAAATACAGCGCCAAGGCCTTGGGCCAGAACGCCAAATTCGGGGTTGAACATAAAGCGGTAGCTGACCCCGATCAGTGCAGGGCTCATGGCGAAGGGCAGGATCAGAATGATCCGTGTGAAGGTGTGCATTGGCCCTGTGCGCCGCAGCAAAAGCGCCAGCGCCACGGCAAGAATGACGGTCAGGATTACGCTTGTCACAACAAAAACGGTGGTCACCCAAAGTGAATTCAGAAACGCGCTTTCCGAGGCGGCATAAGCATAGTTTTCCACACCCACAAAGCCGCCTGGTCTGCGGCTTTCGGTCAGGTCCCAGTCACGAAATGACGTGATGAATGAATAGGCGAGCGGGTAGATCGTTGTCGCCAGCACGATGATAAAGGCTGGGATCAGCAACCAATATGGTAGCAGCCGGTCTTTCACGCGAACACCTCGACGTTTTGAGTGGAGCAACGGGGTTATGGGCCAGAGGGCAGATGTCCTCCGGCACACCGACGATCAGCGGATCGCAGCGATATCCTTGGCGGCTTTGTCGAGCGCGGCTTTCACATCGCTTTCCTCACCTGAGGCCAGGCTTGAGATCGCAGTCTCGAGGATCAAGGCGATACGCGGCCAGTTATCCCCGAATTCGACACCTTCCGCGGTGGCCAATGCATCGGCAGCCGCTTGGTGCATGCCACCCCAGCGGGCGTTGACCTCAGGATCAGTGAGGTTCGACATATGCACAGCGACCACTTCCGAAAGCTCGGGATCCAGCAGGACCTCGCGCTCAAGTGCGGGGTCTGTCAGCCAGCCCAAAAACTCGGTCGCGGCGTCTTTGACGTCGGATTCCTGCGTGACCCCAAAGATCCACGTATTTGTATAGGTTGTGCGATCCGCACCATCGACAGCGGGCAGGGCGGTAAAGCCAACCTGCTCGGGCGTCAGCGTCGATTGCTCCGGATCTGTCAGTTGCGAGCGGACCCACCACCAGACAGGCAACATCGCAGAATTGCCCTGCTTGAAGCTGTTGACCGCGTCTTGCTCAACGAACACGGCAGAGCCCGCAGGCACGATCTCTTCGTTGATGTAGCTGACATAGGTTTCGGTTGCCGCAATACCCGCGTCCGAATTGAAGATCGGATTGCCGTCTGCACCAAACAGGTCCCCGCCCTTGCCCCAAAGCAGGTTCATCCAGACCATCAGGTTCTGACCGTTCAGCTTGCCATAGGGCAAAGCGATGCCAGCGGCGTCGGTGCTGCTTTGAATGGCTTTCGCAGCTGTTACCATCTCTTGCCACGTTTGCGGTGGGGTTACGCCAGCAGCTTCAAGCAGGTCAGCGCGATAGAACAACAGTTGCACATGGCCGCGAACCGGCAGGCCAATCAATTCGCCATCCAGCATACCATGGCGCATATGCGCGGCGGGGAAATCGCCCAGATCAGTGCCCTGCGCTTCGATGCCGGGTCCGATAGGCGCCATCAGCTGCCGAAGCGACACAACCCATTGGTCCATGACCGATACAACGTCGTATTCACCGCCCGCGACCATTTCGGTCGTAAGGGCCTCTTTCATGTTCGGGAACGGGACGTAGTCATAAACCACGTCGATCCCTGTCGCCTCTTCAAAGGCAGCCACCCGCGCTTCATGCGCTTCGAACTGGCTTGATTTCACCGCAAGCACGTTCACGGTCTGGCCTTCATAGGGCCGTCCTTCCGTTGCTTCCCAGGCAAAGACCTGCGCGCCGTAAAGCGAAGCTGCGATCGCAATCGCACTCGTAAATAGTTTCATGATGTCCTCCCATTTCTCATAGGAGCGTAGCCGTGTGTCGATAATTCCGTCAATAAGATTATTGATAATCGTGAATGGACAGAGCTTGACCACATGCTAAGCTGGTATCACGCGCTGATATGGAATGTCTGGAATGCAAGAAACGCTAACAACTGAGCTGGAAAACGACGTCATCTTTGGCGTCTATGCACCAGGCAGTCGAATCATCGAAGACAGGGTGATGGAGCGCTACGGTGCCAAACGGCATGCCGTGCGCAACGCATTTTCCGAGCTTGAAGCGCGTGGTCTTTTGGTTCGCAAGCCCAATCGCGGGGTCGAGGTCGTGGACTTCACTCCTGACGAGGTGGATGCGCTGTATGACGTCCGCATCGTACTTGAAACTGCTGCTGCAGAACGCACGGCGCTTCCGTGTGATCCTGCGATTGCCAACCGACTCGAAGATATCGCCCGACAGCACGAAAATGCGGTCAAAACCCAGAATTTCCGCGCGGTTTTCTGGCTCAATCAAGAGTTTCATGAGGTGCAATACTCCTGCTGCGGCAATCCAAGGCTAGCGGAACTGATTGGCAATCACGCGCGCGCTGCGCAGCCGATCCGGGTCGTGAAATATGATGATGCCGATCACATGCGGACTGTCATCAGCCAGCACTTCGATATCATCAAAGCGCTGCGTGGATCATCTCAACGCGCGTTGGTTGCGGCCGTGCAAGCCCATTTACCCGCCTCTGCCGAGGCATACCGGAAGCTCTATAACCGCCGGTTTGGCGATACGGCCAAGACTGCGTGACCTGAAACAAGACAATGGCGTGGCCCATCTCACCAAGGCGCCCCTACGACCTGCCGTCAATGGCACTGCATGTCAGATGTTCCTCGGTCCTGAGTGCAGGGCAGCTGCCGGGTCGTCCTGCCCTATGGTTGCTTTCGCTTCCAAGAAACAGATGCTGCCTGTAGTCAAGACGTGGCCTTTTATTTGGCATCCGCCATGGCCATGGGGTGTTCGATGAGAATTGAGACATGACCGATAAAAAACCAGCGCGGCAGGCGACCGGCATTGGCAGATCGCTGGACATCTATTACCGCGACGCGGCACGCACGCAGCGCATGGACGCGCTGAACACGCAGTTTGTGCGATCCAAAGGGCTGGTCTTTGACGTCGGTGCACATGTGGGAGACCGCACTGCGAGCTTTCTAAGGCTTGGTGCATCCGTCGTTGCGCTGGAACCGCAGCCGCATGTATTTCGTGCGTTGCGTCTGCTGCATGGGCGTGCGCCAAAGGCTGTGTTGCTGCCCTGGGCAGTTGGCAAGGATGTGGGTGAGGTCACGCTGCATCTCAACTCGCGCAATCCGACGGTTGCCACAGTTGCTCAGGAATTCATCGAGGCGGCGACAGGTGCCCCAGGCTGGCAGGACCAGACATGGGATGACCGCGTCATGGTTCCGGCCACGACGCTGGATGTCTTGATTGCACGCTACGGTGTGCCGGACTTCATCAAGATTGATGTCGAAGGGCATGAGGCCGATGTGTTGGCGGGACTAAGCACGCCGGTTGCAGCGCTGTCTTTTGAATTTACGATGATACAACGGGCTTGTGCGCACGCATGCATTGATCGGCTGTCGGCGCTGGGCGCGTATCGCTATAACATCAGCCTGGGTGAAGAACATACGCTTTGCCACGATGACTGGCTTGACGAAAAAGGCGCAAGGGCTGCGCTTGACGCGTTGCCGGATGCCGCAAACTCAGGCGATGTTTACGCGCGGCTGGCCTAGGGCAATCTCATCGATACCGTGTCCAGCACCGCGCCTGCAGTACGGGCCGTATCCAGCCATGTTGGCAAACGATGACCCGCTTTCTGCGCTGCGGTCGCCAGCGTTGCCCGGTGTGACGGGTCGGCCAGAAGCGTGTTGAGTGCTCCGGCAAAAGCCTCTGGATCATCAGGTGCCACAAGATGGCCTGCGTCTGGCGGCACCGTATCAGGCACAGCGCCAGTGGCGCAGCTTATGATCGGAAGGCCAGCGGCCAGCGCTTCGTCAAAGACAAGGCCATAGCCTTCATAGCGCGTCGCAAGAGCAAAAATCGACGCCTGACTGTAAAGCTTTGCCAATTCATCATCCGAAACCCGACCCGCCAACCGAACGTGATTGCCCAGATCATGCGCGCTGATAAGCTGTTGCAGCTTGGCGGCATGCCTTGCGTCATAGGCAGCGCCTACGATCACGGCTGACCACTCCAGATGGCGCAGCTTAGCCAGGCTCTTGAGCAAAGTGTCGTGACCTTTGCGAGGATGCTGGATGCCGACAGAAAGGATCAACGGTGGCTCTGCAGGTGCAGGGGGCAGTATTGGCCGGTCGGTGCCTGGACGCGCGACCGTGATGCGGTCGGACGCAACATCATAGCGCTTGGCAAGCGTGTCTGCGGTATGCGGGCTGGGGACCAGCACATGCGAGACCAGAGCCAGATTTTCGCGTTCGATGCGATACAGAAAGGCGCGCTGCTTGGCCTCCAGACCACTTTCAAGAGCAAGCGGATGATGCACCATCGCGATCGTTGGCACACGCAGTTTCGAAAGTGCGTCTGTGTCGATCGTTGCGGATAGGAAGCCATCGAGGATTACAGGACGGGTCGGCTCAAGCGTGCTGAGCTGCGCGATCAGATCAGCCATATCGTCCGGCGTTGGGTCTGGGAACGAAGCCCCGATTTGCAGATATTGGACGTCATGCCCCACATCGCGCAGCCCTTCCAGCAGGCGGCGTTCATAATAGTAGCCCCCGGTCGGCTGGGTGATGTCGCCGGGAATGGCAAAGGCCGCGGACGTTGGTTTCATGACAATTGCTCGGGCGCGTATCTGGCCAGCACGCGGCGTTCGATGACGCTGACAAGCGCATAGCCTACGGCCGACAGGACCGAGACGATAACGACCGAACTCCACAGCATGTCGTAATCAGACAGCGAGGCTGAAAGTGCCATCAGGCTTCCAATCCCGGCGCCGGTGGCAAGCCATTCGGCGACGGTAACGGCGAGAACCGAGGCTGGCACCGCCATCCGTGCCGCTGCGAAAAATGCAGGAAGCATTGCGGGTATGCGCACACGGATCAGGCGCGTGAAGGGACCAGCAGCATAGCTGTCAAAGACGTCCAGAACCTGACCCGGCGTCTGTCGCAACCCATGCAAGCAAGCCACGAGGGTTGGAAAAAAGACCATGACGGCGACGAGGGTGATCGTCCCGGTCGCGCCGCGCCCCAGCAGCAAAACCACCAACGGGGCCGTCGTGACAATCGGCACCGAACGGAGGGCAATCGCCAAGGGCATCGCGATGCTCGACAGGGCTGGCACCAGCACCAGCATCACTGCAAGGCCCGCCCCGGCGAGCAGCCCTGCCAAGTAGCCCGGCACAAGAAATAAGGCGGTTTCGGTCAGCGCGTCGCCTAAAACGGTCCGGGTTTGCTGCGCGTCTGATGCTAAAAACAGCGCGTCAAAGACCTGTCCGGGGCCTTTGGCAAAAAACGGGTTCAGATCAAACAGCCAGATTGCGCCAGCCCAGGCCATGATCGCACAAGCCGCGACCAGCCCCGCATCACGCCACGCTGTCCGCTTTGCACTGTCGGACATGGGCGTGGCAAGAATAACCGGTGGCTCCGCCAGTAAAACGCGACGGGCCAATGCGCCGATGGCGAGATAGGCAAAGATCGCAACGGCCGTTGCCACTGTGGCAAGGGCCCATGTCATGTCCACGTCCAAGGCGCGCAAGGCGCGGATGGTAAGCACACCCATACCGCGTTCCGCGCCGGTGAACTCACCGACCATGGCACCCAGAAACGCCGCTGGAGCGGCGATTTGCAGGCCGGTAAAAAGATATGGCAGGGCGGCCATTGCGCGCACATGGACAAGTGCCGCAAATCGACCACGCCCGTAGCTGCGCACAAGGTCGAACCAACTGTCCGGAGCCGCACGCAGGCCAACAAGAAGCGGGATCAGCGTCGTATAGTAAACAGCAAGGGCGGCGAGCACGATCTGTGGCCCGGAGCCCGGTCCGAAGAAAACCCTTAGAATTGGTCCCGTCGCGACAAGCGGCAAGCAGAATACCAACAGCGCCAAGCCGGTAACAACGCGCTCACTGCGGGGCCAGACAAGGGCAAGCCCTGCAAGCGACAAAGCGGCAAGGTTGCCAATGACAAAACCTGCCGCCGCATTGCCCAGTGTTACCCAAAGGGCGCGTGTCATAAGCTGCCACTCGGTCGAAAGATATCGCAGGATGTCGCTTGGGGCGGCCAGCACAAACGCGTCTGTCAAAAGCCGCCCGGCCAGCTCCCAGCCTGCGAACAAGACGAAGATACCAAGCCATGGACCGACCCTGATATGCGGGATCCGTCTGGCCCTGACGCGTCGCCAAGCCAGACCGGTCATTGTGCTGCGAGCGGCCGCTCTGCTGCGGCCATGCCCTCTGCAAGGGCGGCGAACACTGCGTCGATCAGGTCGGTTGCCTCATTCGAGCGACCCATTTGCGTTGTGCGTGGGCGCGGCAAAGAGATGCTTATATCGGCAACAACTTTGGCCGGACGTGGCGACAAGACGATCACGCGATCCGAAAGCAAAACCGCTTCGCTCACCGAATGGGTGACAAGCAAGGTCGTTGTGCCTTGCGCCTCCCAAATCCGTGGGAGGTCTTGCGCAAGTTGCTGGCGTGTCAGTTCATCAACTGCACCAAAGGGCTCATCAAGCAGCAAAAGACCCGGTTTGGTTGCAAGCGCGCGCGCAATGGCCGCGCGTTGGCGCATGCCACCTGAAAGCTCTGCCGGGCGGGCATCGGAAAATCCATCAAGCCCAACCAGCGTGACAAGTTGATCCACGGCTGTGGCGTCAACCGGGCGGCGCGCAAGGCTCAGCGCAAGCTCGATATTTCCGCGCACACTGCGCCACGGCAACAGCGACGGATCTTGAAAGGCAACAGACAGTCCTGCCTTTCGAAGCGTTTCGGCCGGTGGCGCGCCACCGATCAGCACTTCGCCCGCGCTTGGAACTTCAAGCCCAGCGATCATGCGCAACAATGTCGACTTCCCACACCCGGACGGGCCAACCAGCGCTGTGGTTTGCCCGGCTGCAAAGGTCAGATCGAGGGCTTGCACGGCCTTTGTGCCGCCCTCAAACGTCTTAGCAATACCTGTGCAGACGATCTCGGGCGGTGGAGTGGAATCAGGTGCCATGGACCTCTTCAAGGATCGAGCGATCCCACAGATCGGGCGTGACCGACCGGCCCAAAAGCGCGAGAGTTTCGATATTGGCGGCGACGGTTTCATCGGTCCACCAGCCAAACCCGTTGGCGTCCGTAAGCTCCGAGAACATCAGCGGCACCTGCCGTGCGGCCTGAAGTTTCTGGGTTTCCAGATCAAGCCCTGCGTCGGGATACATGGCCAAAGTCAATTCGGCGGCCGCGTCAGTGTCTTCGCGGTATGCCTGCCAACCACGCGCCTCTCCAGACATCAGGGCGACAAGCTCGGCTCGGCGATTGGCAAGGCTGTCTTCGGTGGCAATGTAGGTCTGCGAATGGACAGAATAGCCGTGATCCGCCATCAACATCGTCAACGCTTCAACGCCTTGCATCGCCATGGCGACGGGGAGATCTGTTTCCCAACTCAACAGACAATCAACCTCTCCGGCCAGTAGTGGTTGGGCCGAGTATTGAGTTGGGACGATTTCGATTCCGTCGATATCAACGCCATTGATGGTGCAAAGCGCTTGCAGAACCGGCGTATTGGCCAATGCCATACCGATGCGTTTGCCGACCAGATCTGCAGGTTCGTTTACGGGGTTGGTTGGAAGTGAGGTAACAACAAAGGGATTCTTTTGCATCGCGACGCCCAGGATCTTGAACGGGGCGCCTTCGGCAACAGCGGCTGCGGTATAATCAGCCGCCGAAATACCCATAAGGGCAGTGCCCGCGACCACGGGCGGCTCGACCGGGGCATTCGGACCGCCCGGCAGCAGCGACACCTCAAGACCTGCCTCAGACCACCAACCCTGATCCTGAGCGATGTAGCTTCCGGCAAATTGCGATGAATGCAGCCATGAAAGTTGCAGGCTCACAGCCGTTTGTGCCGACGCACGCTTCGGCATCATGCCAAAAGCAGCAGCACCAGCGGCGGCGGCGCCTGTCCCAAGAACCGTACGTCGTGTCAGATTTTTTCTCATCATGGCATCCTCTTACCGTTTGATGTGATGCTAGAGGCAGGTTTGCGACTGGCAAGGGCAGGTCCCGCGTCTAATCGTCCGTTTTCCGCCTATGGCACCCAACTCGCTATAATTTGATCCCTGCTGCTCGGGGTTTCAGCCTGAGGAAAATCAGGCCCGGTAACACCGCAACAATGAAGGACAAACCAAAGGCGACGCTGCTGGCAAGACCGCTGCTGGCCGTCGCACCGGCAAGCGGTAATAGGGCCGCAGCAGCGCCCTCGCGCAGCCCCCAGCCCGAGACCGAGATTGGGATCAACATTGTGAACAAGATCAAAGGCACCAGCGCCGCGATTGCCGAAATCGAAAGCGCAACACCAACCGCCTGGGCACAAAAAGCGAAAGCAGCAAGGTTACAAAGTGTTGTGCCAATGCTGAGGGTGATCTGACCGGGCAGCACTTTACGGTTGCCCAATGCTTTTTGAAGCGCGGTCCAGATACTGACTGCGCCGCGCCCGGTGACACCCTGCACGCGTGTGGCCGCCCAAAGCAGCAGTGGCAAGATCAGGCCTGCCAGAACAAACCCGGACACAGGAAGGGCAAGCCAGCGTGGCCATTCCAATCCGCCGGGCACAAGGCTTGTGGCGCAAAAAGCAACCGCCAATGTCAGAAACATCGCGATCTGGCCGACCAGCCGCTCAATGACAACGGCTTGGCCAGAGGCCAATAGCCCAGCTTGTTTGCGCGCGCGGTAAGCGCGCCCGGCATCGCCGATCATACCACCGGGAAGGGACTGATTAACGACCTGCGCAAGGTAGTATTCCCGGATCGCATGGCCCGATCCGAACGACAGCCCAAGTTGTTGGGCTGTCAGCCGCCAACGCAAGGCCGATAGGATTGTTTGGACCGTAAGCGCCACAACCGCGAGCACCAGCCAAAGCCAATCCGCATTCGCAAGACGGCGTGCCGCAGCCGGGCCGTCTGCGGCCGACCAAAGCAAGGCAAGCAACGCTGCCCCAACGGCCAATTGCGCCAAGGGCCAGATCCATTTGGGCGCCCTGCGGGTCAACTGCTGCTGCCTTTGGGACGCGGTTTGGAAAATGTCTCAAGAATGAGATTGCGCATGTCGTTCATCGCGCGCGGCGCGGCCTCCTTGGCGGGCAGCAATCCATCGCTCCAGCCCCAGTCGGCGGTGCGCGCGATCAGATGATCGGGGCCAATGACATGGATCGGGACATCCGGACGCTCGTCCAGCGCAACAAATCCCGCAGCCTGATGATCGCCTACCACAAAAATGAGGGGCGCATCGGCGGCGCGCCGTGCGGCATAGTCAAAAACCACGCGCAAAGCATAGTCTACAGCCTGCCGATACTGATCGCGCACCCGGTCCCGGTCACGCCAGACCACATCGGGCGGATCACCGGCTTCGGCCATTGGGGAAAAGATCTCTCCGTTTCCGATGGCGTCCCAGGGAACCAGTTCGGGCACCGGAAGCCAGGGCGCGTGGGAAGACCCAAGCGCCATTTGGGTGAAAAGGGGTCTGTCACCCTCGCTCGTTTGCAGCAAACGGTCCATCGCGGCGAAGGTGAATTGATCGGGCATCGTCACCCAGTTGAACGGCAACCCTTCATAGCCAAGATCCTTTGCGGCCAGCACTGTTTCAAAGCCCATAAACGCGGCTTCGGGCCAATCGAGCGTGATCTGGGGCATCACAGCAGCCGTGCGAAAACCAGCGTCCGCCGCAATATGAAAAAGTGTTTTCCGGCCGCTTGCGAGCGCGGCGCCATAGCTTGTCTGATTTGTAATCCAAAGCCCGTTTGCAAAGGTCGCGTGGCTAAGCCAGCTTTGCCCGCCCCGCGTCGGCGCCCGCAACAAGCCCGATCGCATGGACAAACCAAGATCGCGCAGCCTCGCTTGCGACCGCAGCAATGTCGGGCGGTGTGTTTCGGCATAAAGCGGCGTCTCAAGGCTCGCACGGCCGTAGCTTTCGACGAAGACGATCAAGACGTCCCGGTCGATTGCATCCAAAAGACCGGCTCGACCCGCGAAAGGGTCCTGTGCAGCGGCGATGGAAAAGGCTCGCAGATCTTCTAATGTGTTGCGAACCATCAGGGTGCGTTCAACGCCGATCCGTGCAGTAAACGCTGTGCCTGGAATAGATGCGGGAACGGTCCAACGGCCCATCGTGTCGCCAATCTCAGCCGTTGCAAGACCGGCGAACAGTATTGCGGACACGGCTGCCAACCGCGTTGGCCCACGCCCGAACCGTAGGCTTGCCCAGACGCCAGTTGCCCACCACAACGCGACAGCCACCAACGCCACCGCGATCAATGCAGCGATGACGCCTGCGCCCGTCAGAAACGGACCAACGGCGCCGGTTGCAAGCCGAAGACCCGCTTCGATCAAGGGCAGGTCAGCCACCGGATTGAAGCCGCGCGCAAGTGCCGTAAACATCGCGAAGTCAGCTGTTTTCAGAACCGCGATCAAAAGAAGTGCACCAACCAGACCGGCCCGAAGCCAAAGCGTAAAGCGTCCTCGCCCCAGCGCCATAAGCGCGAGCAGGATAACCGGAAGCTCCAGCGGGAAAAGTAAGGGGGTCTTCCAGCTTAGCGCAGCAGGATGGTTGGGCTGGACCAGCACAAGGTGCAGGATCAGGGCGGCCAGACCCAGATACACAATCCGGCCTGTCACGCGCGTGATCGCCACAGCCAAAATATGTCGACCGCGAAAGACCAGATCAACGCGACAGCAACCATTGGCACAAAAAGCATCGCGACTTGAGGTGGCACAAGCGGTGCCTGTAAGGCGATCAGCGTCGCCAATTGCAGAACGCAGACGACTTTGCGGCTGAACCGCTCAGGTAGTGTTCTGCTTAGCCACGGCAGCGCAAGACTTGCGCCTGCGAAAGCATAGCGGGGCAGGCCAAGCAAAGCGGCTGCCCATCCGATTTCGGTGTTCAGGGCGGCGTTGAACGCCAATAGCAAGGCCAAAAGCGAGTCCACTTCGACGTCAAACCGGGCCCCGAAAGTTGAAACAAGGCCTTGCCGGCGCGCAAGCCACCCGTCGACACCGTCCAACGCAAGTGCCACTGCTGCGACCGTAAAGAACGCCCAGGATGGTGCGCTGCTGGCTAGAAAAGGCGCCAGAAGGGCACATGTCAAAATCAGGCGCGTCAGCGTCACATGATTGCAAAGTCCCAGACGGTCATGCGGATATGCGCGTCGCAAGGATCGTCCAGCTAACCGCGCAGCAACCACATAAAAGAGCACAGCAATAGCGATTGCGGCAGGCGTTGCGCCGGGCAAGGCAAAGGCCAGCGCCATGACGCCAAAGCATCCGACAACGGCTGCGCGCGCGAAACCACCAAGGGCTCCACGTTGCGCAGCCCAGGTCAGTCTGCGACGCGTTTCGCGCGTGATATCTGTCTGGATCAAAGCCATCGTTGAAAGATTGACCTGACTTTGTCACTGTCAAGGCAGCGTAGCAAGGCGTGCTGTGTCGTTCCGCCGGTTCGACAATGTACGATCATTCAAGCCACGAGGGTGAAATGGCAAATCCTGAGACACAATACCGTCGGCCAGCGCGGCTGATCCACTGGGCGATGGCTTTGCTCATCCTCGCCTCTATTCCGGTTGGCGTGTGGATGACACAGCCCGGATTGGACCGCTCTTTGCAGAACACACTGTATATCTTCCACAAAAATTCAGGGGTTTTGCTTTTGATCCTGATTTTTGTGCGCATTGCCTATCGCCTTGGCAACAAGCCTGCGCCCTTACCGGCCGATATCCCCGAATGGCAGCACCGGATCGCGGGCTTGTCCCATCTGGGGCTTTATTCTTTGCTCTTGCTGATGCCGATTGCGGGCTATGTGCGCGTCAGGGCTGGCGGATTTCCCATTGAATCGCTTGATGCGCTGGGGGTGCCGTCGCTTGTGCCGCGTTCTGATGCATTGGCCGAAGTTGCCAAAACAATTCATTATTTCGGTGGTTTTGCGATAGCGGGGTTGATCGCTATGCATATTGGTGCCGCTCTTTATCACGGCGTGGTCCGCAAAGATGGCGTTTTTTCGCGCATGTGGCCACCATTTGGGCGCAGTACTGACTAGTCTGGTTGCCCCTGCTGTCTGAAACCATAAGTTCCCGCTGGGATGCGGAAGGCCGTTTGCCCGATGAAATTTGGGCCAACGCCTATAGGAACTATTCGTTACAATGTCGCTTGCCGAGATACACAGGACTGCAACAGCGCCGATCACGGGTCGGCTGTCACCGCTTGCTCTTTACGCGGTTTTGACGCTGCTCATGACGGTGGCCATCGTCGCTGGCTTTGTGATGAGCTTGTCGACCTGGACCTTGGGCGCGCTTGTCGCTGTGCCTTTGGTCGCCCTTACGGCATTATGGATTTCGGGTGGTGCGGCAACAGCCATTCTAGGCCTGTTCACCTCCACACCACGGTTGTCTGCAGCGCCCCAAGGCTGGACGCCTTCTGGACCAACCGCAATCCTGGTGACCACCTGTGGCGAAGATCCAGCGCCTTTGGCGCAAGCTCTTGGTGCGCTGCGGGCTGCGCTGGATCGGGCGGGGCTTGACGCAAAGACACAGATTTTCGTGTTGTCCGATACATCGGGTCCTCAGCGGATCTGCGCGGAAGAACATGCGTTTGAGGCGCTTCATGCCAGTCAGCGCATCACTTATAGACGTCGCGCACAAAACTTGGGTCGGAAACCGGGGAATATCGCGGACTGGTTGGCAACACACGGCGATCACTTTGCCTATATGATGGTTCTTGATGCCGACAGTCGCATGTCGGCGCAACGTATCCGCAACATGATCTGGCAGATGGAACACCGGCCCAACCTTGGTCTTTTGCAAGCCGGGATTGGCCTTGTTCCTGGCGAAACCCGGTTCGGCTGTCATCAGCGTGTCGCGGCACGGGTGTTGTCGCGAAACTTTGGGCGCGGCTTTGCAGCTTGGAGTGGCGATAGCGGCAATTATTGGGGCCACAATGCAATCATTAGGGTCGCGGCGTTTCGTAAGGCTGCGGCACTTCCTCAACTATCTGGGCCTGCGCCGTTTGGCGGACATATCCTGAGCCATGACTTTATCGAGGCCGCCTGGATCCGGCGCGCAGGTTGGGCTGTCGCCCTGGACCCGGATCCGTCAGGCAGTGCCGAGAGCGCGCCGCAGACGCTGGCCGAGTTCCACCGCCGCGACCGGCGTTGGTGTCAGGGTAACCTTCAGCATCTACGCCTGTTGGCCGAACCGGACCTGTGTCCCGTTAGCCGCCTTCACCTTGCTGCAGGCGTTATCAGCTATCTTGCAGCGCCGCTTTGGTTGATTTTGATTGTGCTGATCGCCGCCGGCACCGTTCCAGTGGGCAGTGCTGTGCCTCTGCTTGTGGTCGCCCTTGTGCTGCTTTTGCCTAAATTTTGTGCACTCATCGATTGGTGGAGCCGCGCGCGGACGGTGCGGCGCCGGCTGATCGCGCTGCGTGCTTTGATAACAGAGCTTTTTGCCTCAAGTTTAGTCGCCCCGCTTATCATGGTGCGCCATGCCGCGTCGGTCGCATCGGTCTGTATGGGACGCGATTGTGGTTGGAAGTCTGCGCGCAAGCCCTCGTGGAATTTGCCGGACGGGTTGCCCGAGGTCGCTGTCGGGATTGCGCTTGTCGTCATGGCATCGCTTGCAAACGCATCGGCACTGCTTTGGTTGGCGCCGGTTGTTGTGCCGTTATGTGCGGCGCCCTTGATTGCGCGCATAATGAATGCGCCCGCCTGATGCAGCGCCGTGACTTTCTTGCCAGCGCAACCGCAGTTGCGACGTTTGGTGGGCTGACCCCCCTTGCAGCGCAAAGCACCCGCTCGCTGCTGGAGGTGGCCCACCAGCTTGCAGCCTCCCCCTATGTTGTGCCGAAAAGCGAATTGCCGCCGCCTTTTGCAGGTCTCGATTACGACGCGTATCGCGGCATCAGGCCGGTTGCCGGGCGTGCAGCGATGCTGCCCCATGGAGCAGACTTCGCCGTTGATCTGCTACCGCCGGGCCTGTTCTTCCCAGACCCTGTTCGTATCGACCGCGATGCCGGAACAGGTCCGAAAGAAGTACCTTTTGCGCTAGATCTTTTCAGCTTTCAGGACCGCTATTTTGACACGCTTCCCGATGAAGCGCCGGGCGCCGGCTTTTCGGGGCTGCGCCTGCGTTATCCGCTGAACGCGCTCGACCGAATGGACGAGGTTCTGGTCGTTCAGGGCGCAAGCTATTTCCGCGCGATTGGGCAAGCCATGGTCTATGGTCTATCAGCGCGCGCGGTTGCCATCGGAACAGGCGGCGCTGGGCCGGAAGAGTTCCCCCGCTTCACGCATCTGCGCCTGCACGCGCCGCAAAACGGAACCGTCCGGCTTGAAGCAGTGATCGACAGCCCATCGCTGGCCGGTCATCTTGATATGACAGTTCGGCCCGGTGCGGACACGATGATGGATCTGTCCGTCACGCTGATGCCGCGCGTCGAGATTGCCGACATCGGTGTTGCGCCGCTCACGTCAATGTATCTTAAGGGGCCGCTGCGTGCGTCTGTGTCTGATGATTTTCGACCACGCGTCCATGACAGCGATTTGCTTGTGATCGAGAACGGCGCCGGAGAGCGGATCTGGCGGCCGATCTCAAATCCTGCACGGCTGGAAACATCGGCGTTTGTAGACAACAATCCCGTCAGCTTTGGCCTGTTTCAAACAGGTCGCGCCTTTAGCGATTTCGAGGATACCGAAGCGCGCTATCATGACAGACCCAATGCCATCGTGCGACCGCGCGGTACTTGGGGGCCTGGCGCTGTCGTTCTGGTCGAAATCCCGACGGGTGATGAGTTTATGGACAATATCGTTGCGTTCTGGCGCCCCGAGGCAGCGCTGACACCGGGCAGTGCGCATCGTTTTGACTATCGTCTGAACTGGACGGTCTCGCCGCCGGGCGAGAGCGCAGGAGCAGACACCATCGCGCGCATTCTGCAAAGCCGTAGTGGGCGCGAACATGATCGCCCCGGCACCCGGCGCTATGTCATCGACATCACCGGTGAGGCCGCCGGCCGGGTGCCCGAGATCACGGCGCAAGGTCCGGCCGAGATTTCGGGTGTCAGCCTTTTTGATCTGCCCGATCAGGGCGGCACGCGTGTCACCTTTTTGGTGACCCCGGAAAATACGGATGCTGTTGATCTGCGTCTTGTTGTTCGCAATCAGCCCACCGGGCAAAGCGATGCGGTCTGGCTACACCGCTGGACCCGTGCGCGGGACGGTGGGGTTTAGCCTTTTTCGTCGATAGTGATGCGGGCGGCCAGTGGCCGATGATCTGACGCGGTGCGGATGCCCGGGCCATCCAGAACCGTCGCATCTGCGATTGTTGCACCGCCCGCTGCTAAAAAGCGGTCAAGCGGCAGGAGTGGTCTTCGTACGGGAAAGGTCGATAAAGCGGGCCCTGTGAATTTGCTCCCCAGCACTTGCCGCGACAGCGCAAGCCCACCCCATGGACGCCATTCATTCAGATCACCGCATAGAACCGTCGGCCGCGCGGCCCGGCGGAACAAGTGCTGACCCAAAGTCCGCATTTGGACGATCCGAAGCGCTTGGGTGAGCGATAGATGCATGCTGACCAAACGAAACGCCTGTGCCTTCGCGCGAAGATCCAAAATGACAGCGCCACGATGGCAATGACCCGGTAGGTCCAGCACGCCAACCGACTCGATCTCAATCGAAGGATGAACGAAACAAATGACACCCAGAAAACCATGGCTTTGCGGTCCCCACCTGCTGTGGGCGTTAGTGTGCACGTAGCGCAGCCCTGTCTGGGCCTCGATGCCGGCGATATCAAGAAATCCGCGATGGGGTGGGCATTCTTCGTCGGCCTCTTGCAGCACAAGCACGTCGGTCTCAGAGTGGCAGACCTCATGACAGAGCACTTTTGCCGTTCGGATCGGATCAACGACACCGTCTTCACCGCGCCCGCGATGGATATTCCAGCTGATGCAGGACAGGCTTGGGCTGTGTTCTGACATAAAAATCCGGGATGATGACGTGCCCGTAACTGATAACGCGAGGGCACAACTAATCAACACTTTCGCCGAAGGATAAGGTCCGGGGGATGGATCAGCATGGCCCTGTCATGGTGGGTGAGGATGCGGAAGGGTACGCCGCATCACAGAGCGATGAGCCGGGCAGTATATCTGCCGTTTTTTGACGTTTTTCGGGTTCTGCGGTTTTGTGTCAGAACGGATTTCGTCAATGGATGTCTTTTTGTATTGTGAGGGGCGTCGCGCGTCGTGAATCTGTTACGTTCGGCTGCCAATTTGGCCCAGCGGTTTTGGTCTAGCGGATTGATATGCAACCAGAAATTGAATACACAATGCGGTTCTTAATGCTGCGGAATAGTTGGGCTCAACGGGGTGGTCTTTTGTCTTGCCCCAGCGAATTTCCCAGCATGTTCAGGCTCGCAACCTTCCGGGAATTGCGGATCACCTCACTGGAACGGACCAAAGCCAAATGCTGCTCTGCGGCGAAGAAATGGTTAGCCTTTGGCGCCGTAAAACGCTCTGATACCGAAAAGCGAGTCTTACCGCTGAGGGTGGGTCAGAGGCTCAGATATTGTTTTCATAGGGAGATGAAACATGACTAAAACAAGTTTACTTTGTGCGGCGGCCGTTGCTGCGTTGTCTTTTGCGGCGATGCCTGCTGCTGCTCAGGATTGCCCGCGCGGTGATCTGGATGATCGCTACTGCGACGCTGATGGCGACCTGATCGCGGATATCCCCACGGATGCAGCAGATCAAATTGATCCCGACACTTTGATCTTTGCCTATACCCCCGTGGAAGATCCCGCCGTTTACGAAACCGCATGGGCCGATTTCCTTGCGCATCTTGAAGAAGCAACAGGCAAGGATGTGATGTTCTTCCCCGTGCAAAACAATGCCGCCCAGATCGAGGCGATGCGCTCTGGCCGTTTGCACATTGCTGGATTTAACACCGGTTCGAACCCGCTGGCAGTGAACTGTGCCGGTTTCCGTCCGTTTACAATCATGGCCGGTGAAGACGGCTCTTTCGGCTACGAGATGGAGATACTGACACATCCCGATTCGGGCATCTCAGGTGTGGAAGACATCAAAGGCGGCCAGATGGCTTTTACGTCCGAGACCTCGAACTCTGGCTTTAAGGCGCCTTCGGCAATCCTCGCATCTGAGTTCAACATGAAAGCGGGCGAAGATTTTGAGCCGGTCTTCTCGGGCAAGCACGACAACTCGATCCTCGGTGTGGCGAACAAGGACTATCCGGCAGCGGCCATCGCCAACTCGGTTCTGGCGCGTATGCTCGAGCGTGACGTCGTCTCGGAAGATCAACTGGTGTCGATCTACAAATCCCAAACCTTCCCGACAACGGGTTACGGTACAGCGCATAACCTGACACCAGAGCTGCAGGACCAGATCCGTCAGGCGTTCTTCTCGTTCGAGTGGGACGGAACATCGCTTCAGGAAGAGTTCGGCAAGAACGGCGAAGCGCAGTTCCTTGAAATGACGTATCAGGATTTCTGGTCGGTCATTCGCACCATTGATGAAGCCAACGGCGTCTCGTACGAGTGTTCATAACGAAGCGGACCGGATCCGTTCGGTGACATCTTTCATGGCAGGTGGCAGCGTAAACTGCCGCCTGCCTTACGTATCTGAGGATAATCCATGCTGCGGCTAGACGCACTGACCAAGACCTACAAGACCGGTGACCAGGCTTTGAAGGCCGTCACAGTGGATGTGCCACCCGGTCAGGTGATCGCCCTGATTGGCCCGTCGGGCGCCGGGAAGTCCACCCTCATCCGCTGCATCAACCGCCTTGTCGAGCCGACATCAGGCTCGGTGATGTTGGAAGATATCAACCTGACAAGCCTCAAGCCCGGCGCGCTGCGGCGTGAACGCCGCCGCATGGGAATGATCTTTCAGGAATATGCCTTGGTCGAAAGGCTGACCGTGATGGAGAATGTCCTTTCGGGGCGTCTTGGGTATGTTGGGTTCTGGCGCTCGGTCACGCGCCGTTTTCCGCAAAAGGACGTTGATGAAGCGTTTCGTCTGCTTGATCGCGTCGGTCTGCTGCACATGGCGGACAAACGTGCCGACCAATTGTCAGGCGGGCAACGCCAACGTGTCGGTATTTGCCGCGCGCTTATTCAGGACCCTGCGCTTTTGTTGGTTGATGAACCGACTGCCTCGCTTGATCCGAAGACATCGCGTCAGATCATGCGTCTCATCTGTGAGCTGTGCGCAGAACGCGGCCTCGCCGCGATCATCAACATCCACGATGTCGCATTGGCCCAGATGTTCGTCGCGCGGGTGATTGGCTTGCGCTTTGGCGAGGTGGTCTATGATGGCGGGCCGGATGGCCTGACACCTGATAAACTGACCGAGATTTATGGCGAGGAAGACTGGGAAGCCACCATCGAAAAGGTGGATGACGACGCCGACACCACGATTGAGGCCGCCGAATGAGTGCCGCTGCGCCTGCGCTGGGCGATATGTTGGGCACGCGCTGGCGGCGCCCGCCGATGATCCAACGCGTCTGGCTGCGATACGCGCTTCTGGTTGGATTGGCCGCCTACCTTGTCGCGGCCATTGCAAGTGTCGAGGTGGATTGGGGCCGCGTCTATCAGGGCCTGGACCGTGGAGCGGCCTTTGTGATGGCCTTTGCGCAACCGGACTTTGTCAGTCGCGCCGATGCGATTTGGGCCGGAATGGTCGAAAGTATCGTGATTACGGTCGCGTCATCCGTTGTCGGTATCTTGATCTCGATCCCGATTGCTCTGGGTGCTGCGCGCAATATTGCTCCTGTGCCTGTCTATATGATCTGCCGCGGGATTATCGCGGTCTCGCGCGCGCTGCAGGAGATTATTGTCGCGATTTTGCTGGTTGCGATCTTTGGTTTCGGCCCCTTGGCGGGCTTTCTGACCCTGTCTTTTGCGACTATCGGCTTTCTGTCGAAACTGCTGGCCGAGGATATCGAAAGCATGGACCGATCACAGGCTGAGGCTGTGCGCGCCACTGGGGCACGTTGGTCACAATGGATCGATTACGGCGTGAAACCGCAGGTCATTCCACGCCTGATTGGCTTGTCGATGTACCGCATTGATATCAATTTTCGCGAAAGTGCGATCCTTGGTCTTGTTGGCGCAGGCGGGATCGGCGCGACGCTGAATACCGCTTTTGATCGGTATGAATACGACACAGCGGCAGCGATTTTGATTATTATCATCGGAATTGTCATGGCATTGGAATATCTCAGCGGCGTGATCCGCGCGCGGGTGCAATAAGATGCCCGTGCTCGAAACTGCAAATGGTGCCGAATGGCGCTTGCGTAACCAGCGCGAGGCGCTGACCCGCTGGGCCGCCTGGCTTGTCGGCGTTGTCATTTTCCTGTGGTGCTGGGCGCGCATATCGGATGCGACGACCTGGTTCTTCGTCTGGGATGCCCCACGCATCGCAGGTGACATCTTGGACCGTGCGACGCCGCCGCGTTGGTCATACATGGACAACTTGTGGCTTCCCATCTGGGACACGTTGAACATCGCCACCCTTGGCACAATCGGCGCCTTGATCCTTGCGGTGCCGGTCGCGTTCCTTGCGGCGCGTAACACCACGCCCTCGGCGCTGTTCGTGCGCCCGATTGCGCTGCTTATTATCGTGTCGACGCGGTCGATCAATTCGCTGATCTGGGCTTTGCTGCTGATAGCGATCATCGGGCCTGGCGTCTTTGCAGGCATCATCGCAATCGCGATCCGGTCTATCGGGTTTTGCGCCAAGCTGCTTTACGAGGCTATCGAAGAAATCGATCAAACACAGGTCGAGGCGATAACGGCAACGGGTGCGTCACGTTGGCAGGTCATGGTTTACGGTATCGTTCCTCAGATCATGCCAGCCTTTGCTGGTATCTCTGTGTTTCGTTGGGACATCAACATCCGCGAATCCACGGTGCTGGGTCTGGTCGGGGCAGGGGGCATTGGCCTGCAATTGCAAGCCTCTCTGAATACGCTGGCCTGGCCGCAGGTTTCATTGATCCTGTTGGTTATCCTTGCAGCCGTGGTCCTTTCTGAATGGGTGTCGGCCAAGGTACGCGGAGCAATCATCTGACCCACGGACCGATTTTTGACGGCTACGAGGCGGTGCGCAACCGCCTTCCCAAGGCAGGTGCCGGTGGGGCTTGCAGGTCTGCACGTGATTTGTCTGACATTGCGGATTTGTACGATGTTTTCCTGTTGGATGCGTTTGGCGTTCTTAATATTGGTGAAACAGCAATCCCCGATGCGCCCGGTCGGATTGCAGACCTGCAAGCGGCTGGTAAACGGGTTCTGGTCGTCTCAAATGCTGCGGGTTTTCCTCAGACCAAACTGATGGAGAAGTATGCCCGCCTTGGTTTCGATTTTGCATCTGAGGATGTCATTACCAGCCGCAAGGCGCTGCTTGCTGCGCTTCAGCCAGACAGCACATATTGGGGCGTTATGGCCAACCCAGCATTGGGCCGCGAGGATCTTGAAGGTCTTTCCTTCGATTTTCTCGAAGAGGACGCGCAGGTTTATGCAGCAGTTGATGGGTTCCTGCTTATTGGCAGCGGCATCTGGACCGAAACCCGGCAGGTGCTGCTTGAAGAGGCCTTGCTTGCAAACCCGCGCCCTGTTCATGTCGGCAATCCTGACATTGCAGCTCCGCGCGAAAGTGGTGCCTCTCGCGAGCCAGGGTATTGGGCGCATCGGCTTGCAGATCGAACCGGGGTGTCGCCCGTGTTTCACGGCAAACCTTATCTGGGTATCTATGATCTTGTCGCGCAGCACCTTGGGCGCCGTTTGGACCGCCGCGTCGTTATGGTTGGTGACAGCCTACATACGGATGTTCTGGGCGGTCAGGTTGCTGGAGTGGCGACGGCACTTATCACGTCACACGGTTTGCTTCGGGATGCGGATCCGGACGCCGCGATTTGCGACAGCGGGATCAGACCTGACCACATTCTGGCCACGACGTGAGCTTTGATGCGACAGGCCGTGTCGGGCTTTGCGCGCTTTCAGTTTGTTAATGCAAACCTAGCATTAAGCCGTCCGCCATTCCGGTGGCATTTTCGGCGTCAGCTTAAGCAGCGTGCGCGTGTAGGGCGCTGCTGGTTTCGAAAAAAGCGCCTCGGATGGGCCTGTCTCTTCGATTTTGCCATTGCGCAGAACGATCATGTCATCGGCCATCTGGCGGGCAACGGACATGTTGTGCGTGATAAAAAGGATGGTGAGCCCAAACGTGGCTTGCAGGTCTTTAAGCAGGTTGAGCACCTGCGCCTGGATCGACACATCAAGCGCCGAGGTGGGCTCGTCGCAGATCAGGAATTTGGGGCGCGCAAGGATGGCGCGGGCGACAGCGATACGCTGACGCTGTCCGCCTGAGAATTGATGCGGATATTTGTCGATGGAATCGGCAGGCATGCCCACGAGATCAAGCATCGCCATGGCCAGCGCCCGGCGTTGCTTGGCGTCATTGACCAAACCATAAAGCCAAAGCGGCTCGGCCAGGATAGCGCCGATCTTGTGGCGTGCGTTCAGGCTGGAGTAAGGGTCTTGAAACACCATCTGCATCAAACGGCGAGAGGGATGGTGGCGGCTGCGTTGCTTGGCGGGGGGCAGATTCGCATCGCCCAAGGTCATTTCGCCTGCAGACGGGTGCAGCAGTCCGGTCAGCACCCTAGCGAGGGTTGATTTGCCCGAGCCGCTTTCCCCAACAAGCCCCATAATCGTGCCGGGCCGAACGGTGAAGCTGACGTCATCAAGCGCAGTGAAACTATCAGGCTTTTGCCAAAGCGACGTCCGTGTGCCGCGAAAGCGCATGGTCAGGTTATTGACCGAAAGGCCCGTTGGCGCAGTCTGCTCGCCCGCCAGCAGCCAAGCTTTTGCATCGGCCCCCTTCGTTTTGCTTTGCACAGCAATGTCGTCTTCCACAGGTAAGCGGAAACGTGGAATTTTATGGTCGAGCGGTGGTACCGCATCCATCAGAGCAACGGTGTAGGGGTGTTGTGGGTGACCCAGCACCTGTGCCGTCTCACCGCTTTCCAGAGTTTTGCCATTGCGCATGACCGTGACACGGTCGGCGATCTGGGCAATCACGCCAATGTCGTGCGTGATAAGCAGAAAGGCGATGTTACGCCGATCCGCCAGATCGCGCAGCAGGTCCAGGACCTGTTGCTGGACCGCGACATCCAGCGCCGTGGTCGGCTCATCCGCGATAATCAGCTCGGGGTCTGTGCAAAGCGCCAAGGCAATTACCACGCGTTGGCGCATCCCTCCTGAAAACTGGTGTGGGTAGGACTTGATGCGCTCTGCAGCGTTCTTGATCCCGATCTCCTCCAGTAGATCGACGGCGCGGTTTTGAGCCTCTGCGTAGCTTACAGCAGAATGGGTCTGGATCGTCTCGATCAACTGATCCTCGACCGTCATCAGCGGGTTCAGGCTGGTTTGCGGATCCTGAAAGATCATCGAAATGCGGTCGCCGCGAACGGCATGGGCTTGCTCTGGCGTCAGTGCGCGCAGGTCCGTGTCGCCCAGTGTGATCTCTCCCTTCGCGATGTAGCCGGGGGTCGAGATGAGGCCGATCACAGCGGCCCCAACGGTTGATTTCCCGGCACCGCTTTCGCCGACAAGCCCGTGGATTTCGCCGGGGCGGATCTTTAAGTCGACATCTTCAATTGCGGTCACGTCGCCAAAGCGCGAGGGGAACTTTACGGAAAGATCCTTGATCGTCAGCATCAGCGGAGCCTCGGGTTGAAAACGTCGCGCAGAAAGTCTCCAAGCACATTGATTGACACGACAAGCGCGACAAGAAACAGCGTCGGGATCCACAGGATCCACCATTCGCCCGACAGTAGAAATTGCATGCCGATGCGGATTAGCGTGCCCAGCGACGGACTATCCGCAGGCAGGCCGATGCCTAGGAAAGACAGCGTCGCCTCCAACAGGATTGCAGAGGCCAGATCGACGGTCATGATGACCAACAAAGGTCCAAGGATGTTGGGGAAGATATGCACAAACATGATCCGGATCGGACGCTGGCCCATCATGATCGCGGCCTGCACATAATCCTTGTTCATCTGGACCAGCGTCGAGGCGCGGGCGGTGCGTGCAAAGTTCACCCAAAGCGACAGCGCGATGGCGAGGGTCAGCACCCAGACACGCAGCTCCTGCTGGATATCGGCAGGCAGAAGTCCGCGCGCGATACCGTCGATCAGAAGCGCCGTCAGGATCGCAGGCAGTGCCAGTTGCACATCCGCAATCCGCATGACGATGGCGTCAAAGCGCCCACCATAATAGCCCGCCGCAAGGCCAAGCGACACGCCCAAGACCGTGGCGATTGTCATCGCGGCCAAACCGATGAATAACGAAAGCCGCGCACCATAAAGGATCGAGGAGATCATATCGCGCCCCTGATCGTCCGTTCCGAGCAGGTATTTGGGGTTGGCGCCGTCCTCCCATACAGGCGGCAAAAGGCCGTCAAACAGGCTGAACGAGCTTAGATCATAAGGATCGACCAGCGCGACCCACGGGGCGAAGGCCGCTCCAAGGATGATCGCGATTGCAACCACAGCCGCTATGATCGCAGCTGGCGAGTGCACGAAAAGCCAGACCGCTTCATTGCGTTTCAATAGCGCGATCATGCTGCGTCTTTCACCCGCAAACGCGGGTCGATGGCGACATACAGCATGTCGACGATTAGATTCACCAGCACAAAGAAAAACGCGATCACGACGAGGTAGACACCCATAACGGGGATGTCGACGAAACGGATGGACTCAAGAAATAAAAGCCCCATGCCCGGCCACTGAAAAACACTTTCCGTCACGATGGAAAAGGCGATCACCCCGCCAAATTGCAGGCCAATGATCGTGATGACCGGGATCATCGTATTGGCCAGCGCGTGCTTGAAGTAGAGCCTGCGCATCGGCACACCGCGTGCGGTCGCGAAACGGATGTAGTCCGAGCGCATGACCTCCATCATCTCGGCCCGCACCAGCCGCATCGTGAGCGTCAGTTGGTAAACGCCCAGCGTAATCGCCGGCAGGATTAGCGCACGCCAGCCGTCTACGGTGAAGAAAGAGCTTTCCCAGCCGCCGATCTGTACGGTCCCGCCACGACCGAATGTGGGTAGCCAGCCAAGCTGCACACCGAACAGGAAGATCAGCATGATCCCGATGACAAAGGTCGGGACGGACACCCCGATCAACGTCGTCATCAGGATCGTTTGACTGACCACCCCCCTCGGCCTGAGCGCGGTGTAAACACCCGCTGGAACGCCAACGATCAGCGAGATAAGCAAGGCGACAATGCCAAGCTCCAAAGTGGCGGGAATACGGTCCGCAATCATCTCGGCCACGGGCTGTCGTGTCCGGTAGGAAAAGCCGAAATCACCTTGCAGCATGTCACCGGTGAATCGGACGAATTGTGTAATGAAGGGGTCGTTTAGGCCCAGCTCTTCGCGCAAGCGTTCCTGATCCGCGACCGAGGTCTCGACCCCTGTCATCTGCGTGATCGGATCACCAACAAAACGAAACAGCGAAAAGGCAAGGAAGGCGACGGCAAGCATCACAAAGACCGACTGGATCAGCCGTTTGAGAATGAAATATGCCATCGCCTTTTGTCTTTAACGCTCGCTTAGTTGACCGTGACCCAGCGCAGCAGGAAGAAATTATCCGCCCGCTGAGTTAGGTCCACATTGTCCTTCGCGGCCCAGATGAGCGGCTGGGTATAAAGCGGGATATAGGCGACCTCTTCCTGCGTAATTGCCACAACCTCGTCGATCAGTGCCTGCCGGGCGGCGGGGTCGATCTCTTGCTGGATCATCGGCAAAAGCTCGTCCACACGTGCATTCGAGTAGTTGCCGAAGTTCCATGACCCCAGCTTCTTTTCGTCATCCTGTGAATGCATCAGGAAGCGGATCGGATGCTCCATATCGAACGTGCCGGGCGACCAGCCGAGCAGATACATATCGAAGTCATCCTCGCGCAGCTGGGGCCAGTAATCGCGCACGGGGCCGGTGCTGAGTTCCGCGTTCAGACCGACGGCCGCGAACATGGAGGCGGCCGCGCGGCAGAGCGCTTCGTCGTTGATGTAGCGGTCATTGGTGCATTTCAGGCCAAAGCTGAACCCATCGGGATAGCCCGCCTCAGCCAGCAATTCGCGGGCACGGTCGGGGTTATACTCGGGGCGGTCGCTGTTGGCTTCGGAATAGCCCGAGATGCCCGCAGGAACGAGTTGGCTGGCGGGCTGGATCTTGCCGCGGAAGAGCACGCGATTGATCGACGCGATATCCAACGCATGAGCAGCGGCCAGACGCACATTCGGATCGGTGAACGGGTTCGCGTCGGTGACATCGTTGGAATACAGCAGAGTTTCATGCTCGTGGCCAAAGCCGAACATGATGACGCGGGTTTCTTCACCCTCCAGCACTTTGAAGCCATCGCGTTCTTCAACCTGTGCGACGTCCTGCAAGGGGATCGGTTGGATGAAGTCGATTTCGCCGGACAGCAACGCGGCCAAACCCGTAGCGGAGTTGCCAATCGGCGTGAAGATGGCCTCGGTCACGTTATGCTCAGCCTCGCCCCACCAACCTTCGTGCGGGGTCAGCACCGTGCGCACACCCGGATCACGGCTGGCCAGCGTGAAAGGGCCGGTGCCGTTTACGTTCATCGTGGCAAAGTTTTCGGCATCGCGGGCGGGCAGGGCGGCGTCATTGCCCTCGGCCCAGTCTTTGTCGAGGATCATGAAGTTGGCGATGCTGTCGGGGAAGAGCGGGTTCGGTGCGGTGGTCACGAAATCAATCGTGAAGTCATCGACCACGCGAACGTCCGCAACAGGCGCGAACCACGAACGCACGTCCGCCGCCTCATTCGAGGCACGCTGATAGCTGAACATCACGTCCTCTGAGGTGAAAGCCGATCCATCCTGAAACGTCACCCCTTCGCGCAGCGTGAACCGCCAGCCGTTTTCGCCCTCAAGCGGTTCCCACGATGTAGCCAGCGACGGCTCAATCGACATATCCTTGCCGCGACGCACCAGACCTTCGTAGATGTTGTTCATAAAAGACAAAACCGGGGCCGAGTTCACGGCATGGGGGTCCATCGTTTGCGGATCCGTCGTGGACGCCCAACGAAACGTCTCTGCAGAGAGCGCGGTGCTGGACAGCAGAACCGTCATGCAGACAAGCGCGGAAGATTTCAGGGAATAGTTCATAGGGGCCACCCTCCCGGTGATATTGAGCCATCCCACCCTGCGCGGTAGGCTGCGGAGGTCAAGCCCTGCTTGCATTTCGCACAGACATTCAACTGGTTGTGATCGCTGGCTGTGACACCTCATTGCACCTCGGGTTGGATCAGCTAGGCTGTCATCCGTGGATCGCCAAATCAACAAAAAGGGCAGGGTATGTTATCGCGACGGACATTCGGAATTGGATTGGCTACACTGGGTCTTTCAGCCTGTGGCGGGGTCACACCCCCACCTGTAACGGCGCGGTCCAGCAGTGCGCTCCCTGCTGATTTGCAGCCCGTTCCAAACGCCAATTATGATGCATGGGTTGCTGCATTTCGTACCCGTGCAGCCCAGCAGGGAATTTCGCAGGCAACGCTGAATGCGGCCTTTCGCGGGACGGGCTATCTACCAGGTGTCGTGCGCCGTGACCGAAACCAGACCGAGTTCAGCCGCAGTCTGGAAGACTACCTTGCCATTGCTGCCTCGGACGAGCGGATCGCAAAGGGTCGCGCAGCGTTCGCAAAGCATCGCAGCACCCTGAACGCGTTGACCGCGCGCTATGGCGTCGATCCCGAAATCATTACCGCCATATGGGGGCTTGAGAGCTTTTACGGTGCACGGCGCGGCAATGTCCCTGTGATTTCGGCTACGTCAACCTTGGCCTATGACGGACGACGGGGTGCGTTTTTCGAACGTCAATTGATTGCGGCGCTGCGGATTATCCAGAACGGCGACATCCCAGCATCACAGATGACCGGAAGCTGGGCAGGAGCCATGGGCCATACGCAGTTCATCCCGACCTCATATCAGGAGTTTGCCGTAGACTTCACAGGCGACGGCCGTCGCGATATCTGGTCAGAAGACCCCAGCGATGCGCTGGCCTCGACAGCGGCCTACCTGCAACGTAATGGATGGACCCGCGGTCTGGGTTGGGGTCGCGAGGTGACCGGTGTCGCCTCTGGCGGGGTGTTGCAGCCCCAAGCAGGCGGTCCGCGTTTCGCCACGACCAGCAATTTCCGGGTCATCAAGCGCTATAATAACTCAGATGCCTATGCGATTGGCGTGGGTCATCTGGCGGACCGGATCGGTGGCGCCGGACCGCTGCGGGGCAGCTTCCCGCCGGACGCAAACGGGCTGACCAAGGATGACCGGATCGCTTTGCAACAGCGTCTGACAGCACGGGGTTTTGACACTCAAGGGGCCGATGGCGTGATCGGGGCCAATACCACTTCGGCGATCAAGGCCTATCAGGCCAGCCAAGGGCTATCCGTTACAGGCACGCCCTCACCCCAGATGCTGAGCGCGCTCCGCTAGGGCTCTTTGCACAGCGCGCGCGATGATGCGTTCTTCATCGGTCGGGATGACCATGACCCGCGTTGCGCCTGTGCTGATCTCTCGGGCATTGCGCTGGTTGGCCTGTGGGTCAATCGCGATGCCCAGATAGCCCAGCCCGTCACAGATGCGTTCCCGAATGGGGGCGGCGTGCTCTCCGATCCCGCCGCAAAAGACAATGCCGTCCACGCCACACAGCACGGCGGATAAGGCGCCGATCTCCCGTCGGGCGCGGAAGACATAATAATCAATCGCCTCGATCGCCGGACGGGTTGGATCTGCCAGTAAGGTGCGCATATCGCTTGAAACGCCAGACAGTCCCAAAAGGCCGCTTTGTTCATAAAGCAGTCGGAAGACTTGATGGGGCGCCATGCCTTTTTGTTCAATCAGGTAAAGCACCACGCCGGGATCAATCTGTCCGCAGCGCGTGCCCATCGGCAACCCATCCAGTGCAGAAAACCCCATGGTTGATCCCACGCTCTGCCCTTTACGGATCGCACACATCGACGCGCCGTTACCCAGATGTGCAACGATCAGCTTTCCTTTGTGAAGGTCCGGATAGTCCCGCGCGACAACACCGGTGATGTAGTCGTAACTTAGCCCATGAAACCCATAGCGGCGCACCCCTTCGCGGTAGAATTCACGCGGCAAGGCGAACGTGTCATTCACCCAAGGATGGTCGCGGTGAAACGCGGTATCAAAGCAACCAATCTGCACCGCGCTAGGAAACCGCGCTTGCGCTGCCGCAACCCCTGCCAGATTGGACGGCTGATGCAACGGCGCCATCGGGCTGAGCGCTGCGAGCGCGTCAATCACCTGGGGCGTCAGGACAGCGGGCGCAGAGAACGCCGCGCCCCCGTGCACAATGCGGTGTCCGACCCCCGCAATCGTCAAGCCGTTCAGATAAGGCTGCAACGCGTCCAACACCGCATCCAAAGCCGCGCCCTGGTGCGGCACGTTGACAGGCGTTTTTGTCGCCGAGGCATTTCGCGGAGCAAGTTCAAGCTGCGCTTGCAATCCGATGCCATCAATCTGGCCATGAACCAGCATAGCAGGCTCTTCGGCGTCACGATAAAGCCCGAATTTCAGCGAGGATGACCCTGCATTCAGCGTCAAAATCCCAGATGCTTGGGTGGTCTGGGCCGCATGTCTTGCCCCGATGTGCTCTATTTCGGCTCTCATAAGGGGACCTCTGGGTCTTGGATCATGGCATGCGTCACAATCCTTGCTCTAGCCTATATGGGGATGAGGTAAAAGTTTGGCGACTGCTGCTATCAAGCCAAACAAGGGTCGGTGTGATTATTTCGATGCATCAGGACGAAAACCCCATTGCCCTTGGCAAAACTCTACTGCTATATCGCGCGGGTCCGCACAGGACATGGCCCCTATAGCTCAGCTGGTAGAGCAACTGATTTGTAATCAGTAGGTCCGCGGTTCGAGTCCGTGTGGGGGCACCATTTTCCTAGCTTCTGAAGTCCGGTGACATCCAATAAGGCTTTGTTTAGAAAGTCTTTGCGATAGCCCTTTGTCCGACACGGTTTCGTAGTGTCCGCAGTAATACCCCCAGTATAGGGGTATTTCTGGGGGTATCGGGCTTTAGTTGGAAAGGTGATATTCCCAGCGATGCCACTGTCAGATATTCAAATCCGAAACCTGAAGCCCCGTGATAAAGCCTATAAGGTATCAGATTTCGAAGGCCTGTTTGGTTTGATGAAGCCAACTGGGTTGAAGCTGTGACAGCTCAAGTATCGCATGAACGGCAAAGA
>CAKZXZ010000191.1 GCA_937883775.1 uncultured Paracoccaceae bacterium | reverse complement strand
GGCGAGGCTCTTGGCCGTGTCGTTGTGCAACTGGGCGGCGGCCGCATCAAGGCGGATGATAGGATTGACCCTGCTGTGGGCCTGTCAGAGCTCTGCGAGCTTGGCGATTTTGTCGACGATGCCGTGCCCGTTGCGTTGATCCATGCTCGGGATCAGGCCTCGGCAGATCGCGCTGCGGCGGCCGTTCGTGACACGATCACCGTCAGCGACGTAACGCCAGACGTGCCGCCCACCGTGTACCGGATCGTCAGCTGATGGCCCGCGCGTTCCTTGTCGTCATGGATTCGGTGGGCTGTGGTGGTGCGCCGGATGCGGCTGATTTCGGCGACGAAGGCGCGAACACGCTTGCCCATATCGCGCAGGCCTGTGCGGCGGGTCGGGCGCAGGATGGGCGCAGCGGACCGCTTAAGCTGCCACATCTGGACGCGCTTGGCTTGGGCGCAGCCGTCCGGCTTGCATCTGGCGCTGAAACGCCCGGATTGGACGCGACGCCCAGCGGCCTGTGGGGGGCTGCGACCGAGGTGTCCAAAGGCAAGGACACACCGTCGGGGCATTGGGAGCTGGCTGGCGTTCCGGTCCCGTGGGACTGGCATTATTTCCCCGATGCCAACCCTGCTTTCCCCGAACCGGTTGTGACCCAAGTCTGCCTTGCTGCAGGCACGGGCGGCCTGCTGGGCAATCGCCATGCGCCGGGCACCGCGATCATTGAAGAAGAGGGTGCGCGCCATCTGCAAACTGGCTGGCCGATCTGCTATACCTCCGCTGACAGCGTTTTTCAGATCGCCGCCCATGAAGAGGCGTTCGGGCTTGAGCGCCTTTACCAGCTTTGCCGCGATCTGACCCCGATGTTGCATGCGATGAAAGTGGGCCGTGTGATTGCGCGGCCGTTCATCGGCACGCCCGAAATCGGTTTTACCCGCACCATCAACCGCAAGGATTTTGCGATCCCGCTGCCAAAACCGTCCTTGTGTGACTGGGTTCAAACGGCAGGTGGCGTGGTGCAAGCCATTGGCAAGATTGGGGATATCTTTTCGATGCAAGGGATAGACAGTGTCGTCAAAGGCGATGATGCGACGTTGATCGAGCATCTTGTCGATGCTGTGCAAACCGCGCCGGATGGCGCGTTTGTCTTCGCCAATTTCGTTGAGTTTGACAGCCTCTATGGGCATCGCCGTGACGTATCGGGGTATGCGCGTGCGCTTGAATGGTTCGATGCGCAGCTGCCGCGTGTCGTTGCGGGCCTGCGCGCGGATGATCTGATGATTTTCACGGCCGATCACGGCAACGATCCCACGTGGCACGGCACCGATCACACCCGCGAACGGGTTCCGGTTGTTGGAGTGGGCGCTGGTGTTAACCCTATTGGGCAGGTTCGGTTTGCCGATGTTGCAGCGTCTGTCTCAGGGCATCTTGGCGTGCCTGCACACGGCCCTGGACGGAGCTTTCTATGACCGCGCATTTACCCAAAGTCGAACTTCATCTGCATCTCGAAGGAGCTGCGCCGCCTACCTTTATCCGTGGTCTGGCGCAGGAAAAATCCATCAATCTTGATGGTATTTTCGATGAGGCGGGGCATTACAGTTACCGCGATTTCAATGACTTCCTGCGCGTCTACGAGGCGGCGACGAGCGTCCTGACAACACCTGAAGACTATGCGCGGCTGACATCGGCCGTTCTAGAGCAATGCGCGGCCAATGATGTGATCTACGCCGAGACGTTTTTGTCTCCGGACTTTTGTGGTGGTCGCGATCTGGGCGCATGGCGCGAATACCTTCACGCGATGCAGGATGCTGCTGACAAGGCCGAAGCACAAGACGGTATCGTCTTACGCGGGATTGTCACATGTATCCGTCATTTTGGCCCAGAAAAGGCAAAGGAAACAGCCGTTTGTGCGGCTGAAACCGCTGGTGACTGGATCGTTGGCTTTGGCATTGCGGGGGACGAAATGGCGGGTGCACCGCGCGACTTCGCCTATAGCTTCGATATGGCCCGCGAGGCCGAATTGCGCCTTACAGCCCACGCGGGCGAATGGGGTGGGGCCGCTTCGGTGCATGCGGCCTGGCGGGACTTGCGGGTCGAACGGATCGGGCATGGCGTACATGCTATTCAAGACCCCAAACTGGTCGATGATCTGGCCGCGGCCGGTGTTGTGCTTGAAGTGTGTCCAGGCTCAAACGTGGCCCTCGGGGTCGCCAAAAGCTGGGCCGATCATCCGATTGACAAATTCCGGTCCGCTGGCGTCAAAGTAACGGTGTCTACCGATGATCCGCCCTTCTTTCATACGTCCATGCGTCACGAATATGACCGTCTTGCCGATACGTTCGGTTGGGGCGACGAGATTTTCCGCGAGATTGCCAAAACATCCGCCGAAGCCGCTTTTTGTGATGCCGAAACGCGCGCTGCCCTGTTAACGAAATTGGAGACCCCATGAGCGATCTGTTAACCGTCGTCGATCACCCTTTGGTACAACACAAACTGACGCTCATGCGGCGGGTCGAAACCTCAACCGGTCAGTTCCGCACCCTATTGCGCGAGATCAGCCATTTGCTGGCCTATGAGGTCACCCGCGATCTACCGCTTGTGCACGAGCCCACGCAGACCCCGATGGGACCGATGCAGGCCCCGCAGCTTGCGGGCAAAAAACTTGCTTTGGTGTCGATCCTGCGGGCGGGCAACGGGTTGTTGGACGGTGTTCTTGATCTGATCCCGTCGGCGCGCGTGGGCTTTGTCGGGCTTTACCGTGACGAGGCAACGCTGCAGCCGGTTCAATATTATTGCAAGCTGCCCGATGCGCTTGAGGAACGGCTTGTGATTGCCGTTGATCCGATGCTGGCAACCGGAAATTCTTCCGCGGCGGCGGTTGATCTGCTCAAGCAAGCTGGTGCGAAAAACATCCGTTTTCTGTGTCTTTTGGCAGCTCCCGAAGGCATCGCCCGTATGCAGGATGCGCACCCCGATGTGCCGATCATCACGGCCTCTGTTGATGAGAAGCTGAACGAGCAGGGCTATATCATGCCTGGTCTTGGCGATGCGGGTGATCGCATGTTTGGAACTAAATAAGGCAATCCGGGCGGATTGTTTCTTTACTCGTTATGAATTCTGGCGCATTGTCCTACCACATTTTGTGGGGGCACATATGCGTTTTTGGCAGGCAAGTTCGGTTTTGGCTTTGGTACTGGGTTTTGCTGCGAGTTCGGCCATAGCTCAGGGCGATATCCCGGCGGAATTTCCGCCAGCGTCCTTTACGGGGAAGCAATATGTTGACAGCCGTGGTTGCGTTTATGTGCGTGCGGGCATCAGTGGAAACACCACTTGGATTCCGCGTGTCACCCGCCAGCGCAAACAGATCTGTGGCATGCAACCGTCGCTTGGCAGCAGCACTCGCACGGCGCAAGCACCTGTGCAGCGGCCCGCAGCCCCTGAAATCATTGTTCCGCGGCAGGCCGCTCAGGCAACCGCGCCGCGTCGACCTGCGCCGCCGCGCATCTTCCAGCGCCAGCCCGGGCCGCCGATCGAAACTGTGGCCTCTGCGCGCGCCGCTCAAAGCGCGCCTGCACCGCGTCAAGTGGTGCGCGTTCCTGCGGCGCAGCCGCGGGTCGTCGTGCGGCGTCCGGTGAATGCCGCACCCGTGGTCACGCAAACTACGCCTCGCCGTGTTGTTGCGGCGCCGCAACCAACGCGGCGCTCGGTGACGTGCCAAGGTGCATCCGCGGTGTCGAGCCGCTATATCAATTCAGGCGAAAAGGCGGCTGTGCGTTGCGGGCCGCAGGCCGAAGCGCCGGTCACGATTGTGCGCGGCACTACGGGTCAGCGTGCTGGATCGCGTGTCATTACGACCGTACCGGCGCAGCGTCAGGTGATCGCACCACCGCCCGGATATCGTCGGGTTTGGGAAGATGATCGCCTGAACCCAAATCGCGGTCCGCGCAGTGCCCAAGGCGACGCCCAGATGGCGCGTGTCTGGACCAACACCGTTCCACGCAAATCTGTGAACACCACGACGCGCACCCGCAATGTGGGTGGATGTCAGGGCGCATCTGCGCTTTCGAACCGTTATATCAACTCGGGTCAAAAGGCGGCTGTGCGCTGCGGCCCGCAGGCTGAAGCGCCCGTCACCTATGTGACGCGCCAGGTCGTCACGACACAACGTGCAAAAGTGCAAAAGCAGCCCAAGCGCGTTGTGCGAAAGCAGCACCTGTCTGCGATGAACGCACCGGCACCCCGCCAGCAGGCCCGCGCTGCCAGCCACCGCTTTGTGCAGGTCGGTACATTTGGCGTGCCCCAAAACGCCACCCAGACCGCGCGGCGCTTGCAATCGACCGGGTTGCCTGTGCGGTTGAGCAGATATTCCAAGGGCGGAAAAATGTACACCATCGTATTGGCAGGGCCTTTCGGCACGCAGTCGCAGCTGAACGCAGGGTTGAACATGGCACGCAAGGCCGGGTTCAGCGACGCATTCCTGCGCAAATAAGCGCGTCAGAAAAAGGCAAAAATGAAGGGGTGTGATGCGAAGGGGCATCGCGCCCCTTTCCTGTTTTGCGGGTCTTATTCGCCGCAGATCCCTTGCAGGCTGACCCAATCCTGATCGCTTAAAGAGATCTTTTCGGACCCGGCGGGAAACGGATCCGCTTCGATCAGATCAAGCGTCGTTTCCCCGGACGGATCAACCGCATATGCAAATGCGGTGGCGCGCAGACCGGTGTCGCTAAAGCGGTCAAGCAGCGCCGTTTTTTCGGGCAGGCCGGGGGTTTGGGCCAGCAGATGTTCGGCATATCCGGCGAGCGTGCTTTGGGGCACTTCACCTTGGGTGAGCAGGCGAAAGCTGGTCAGCGGCCCAGCATGGCTTAGCATCTGTTCCAGTGCGGGTTGCGCTGCAATGCGCGTTTGTTCGGCCAACAGATATCCTGCCAGAACATCTGGGTCTTCGTGATCTTCAACCACGCGTGCGTTAATCAGGATGTCTCCGCCGGGCAAGCCGATGGTGTCTGGCAGGGTTGCGCGGACAACGCGCAGATCACCCGGCAGTCCAAGGCGGACGGCGATCCGCCGCAAAGCGCGATCGCCCAGTGTCGTTGAGCAGGCTCGCCCGGTGATCCGTGTCAATTGCTTGCCAAGGTCGCGCCCGATCTGATCGCGCTTGACCTCGGGAACGACGGTGCTGGCGTGGTTCACCAGAGCGCCCGGCAGCCAGAACAGGCCAAGCCATCCGATAAAGACGACCGTACCGCCAAAGATTGCCAGCCGCAGGCGCCCCGGTTGCGGGCGCCGTTTTGCAATCGTTTTACGCACGGTTTCGAGCGCGTCGATCATCGTGTCGTCAGCGACTTCAAGCGTTTCGCTTTGCTCGGTGTCGGGAGCGAAAACAGCGGGGCGTTCGCCGGGATTGGTTCGTTCAATTGCGGGAAGCGACCAATGGGTCAGCGCACGGCCCGCCTTGTCCGAGATCACCAGCGTCGCGTTGCCGAACGACAGCAGAACATCCTGCCGCTGCGCCTCAGGGGTCGCACGCCACAGACCCGCGCTTTCGAGCCGGTCGTATTTTGTAAGGGCCGTCACGGGGTGGGCTGCTCTACCGCTTTTATCGTTGCAAGCAGCTTACCCCAGCGGAGGTCCGCTCACAACGCTAAGTCAAAGCGATTTGGCGACGGTGCGCAGCTCGAACTTCTGGATTTTCCCGGTGGATGTCTTGGGAAGCTCCTGAAAGACCACGCGCTTGGGTGTCTTGAACCCGGCCAGCCGCTCGCGTGCGAAGGCGATGATTTCGGCCTCGTCGGCGGTGGCGCCGTCTTTTAGCTCCACAAAGGCGCAAGGCACCTCGCCCCATTTGTCGTCCGGCTTGGCCACAACGGCGGCCAGCAGGATTGCGGGATGGTGCATCAATGCGCCTTCGACTTCGACCGAGCTGATATTCTCACCGCCCGAGATGATGATATCCTTTGCGCGATCCGCAATCTGAACATGCCCATCGGGATGCTGCACGGCGATATCGCCGGAATGGAAATGTCCGCCTTCAAAGGCCTCGGTCGTGGCTTTCTTGTTTTTCAGGTATCCTTTCATCACGGAGTTGCCGCGCAGTACGATCTCCCCCTGGGTGGTGCCGTCCATGGCGATTTGGACGTTGTTCTCATCCACAACGCCCAGATGCTCCATCATTGGGAAGGCAACGCCCTGACGCGCCTTGATCGCAGCTTTTTCGGATTGCGACATGCCATCCCACGCATCGCCATTCCACAGGCATTCGGTGACATGGCCATAGGTTTCGGTTAGCCCGTAAACCTGCATCACGTTGAAGCCCAGTTTTTCAACCGCAGCCAACGTCGCCGCCGCCGGAGGCGCCCCAGCCGTGAAAACCTGTACGTCCTGCTCAAAGGGTCGACGCTCTTCCTCTTTGGCGTTCACGATCATGTTCAGCACAATCGGAGCCCCTCCGAAATGCGTCACGCCTTCATCGGCCAGCGCATCATAGACCGCACGCGCGCTGATATCGCGACAGCACACGATCGTACCGCCCAGCATCGGCATCATCCAGGTGTGGTTCCAGCCATTGCAGTGAAAAAGCGGCACAATCGTGAGGTATTTCGGGTAAAGCTGAAGCTGCCAGCTGACCACCGTGCCCATCGTCATCAAATAGGCGCCACGGTGATGGTAAACAACGCCTTTGGGTCGCCCGGTTGTGCCGGACGTATAGTTGATCGCGAGGCTTTCCCACTCGTCTGCAGGCATCAGCCAGCTGAATTCCGGATCACCGGTGGCCAGGAAATCTTCATAGTCGATCTGCTCGCCCATGTGGTGCACACCGGCAGCGTCATCAGGGACTTCGATGATTTGCGGGGCAGGGCCCTCCATCAGGTCAATCGCGGTCATCGCGATGGGTAGGAACTGGCTGTCAACCAGCACTGCCTTCGCGCCCGCATGGTCAAGAATGTAGGCGATCGTGTCGGCCTCGAGCCGGATGTTGATCGTATTCAGCACAGCACCGCAGGCCGGCACACCGAAATGCGCTTCGGCTTGTGCGGGGACGTTTGGCAACAAAGTGGCGACGACATCACCCGGTGTGATCCCGATCTTGACCAGCGCCGAGGCGAGTTGCGACACGCGCGCATGATATTCGGCATAGTTTTTGCGATGCGCGCCATACACAACTGCCTCGCGGTCCGGAAATACCTGTGCCGCCCGGCGCAGATGCGACAGCGGTGTCAGCGGCACATAATTCGCCGCGTTTTTGTCCAAACCGCTTTCGTCAGCAAGCCATCCCATCGCGATCTCCTCCCCCGCGCCTTCAAATGTCAGACAATTATGCCGCTTGCCAACGCGCTTGGAAAGCGCAATCTGTGGCGGGATGACGCAGGAAGCTACGACCCAACCTTTGAAAGCCGCTTTGTGCATCCTGTCGGCAATGGCGATGCTGGGGTGCATCGACAATTTCGTCTATCGTATCAGCGAAGAAATCGGGCTTTGGCAGATGCAGGCTGTGCGTTCGGTCCTTGCATTGGTGCTGATCGGGGCGCTGTCTGCTTTGGGCTACGGCACTTTGCGCCCCAAGCGCCTGTCGACTGCGGCGCTGCGCAGCGCGTTTGTGGCCACCTCGATGTTGCTTTACTTTGGATCGCTGGCCTTTTTGCCCATCGCGCAATCGCTGGCCGGGCTTTTTACATCGCCGATCTGGGTGCTGGTGCTGTCTGCCGTAGCCCTTGGCATGCCCATTGGCCCGGCGCGCATTGGCGCGGTCGTACTTGGTTTCACTGGGACGTTGATGGTGTTGCAGCCCGATCCGGCAAACCTATCGCTGGTTACTGTGATGCCAGTTGCGGCGGGACTACTGTACGCGCTGGGCGCGCTTGCCACCCGCCGCTGGTGCCTTGAGGAAACCACACTGTGTCTGCTTGCAGGGTTTATGGCCATCCTTGGTCTGTGGGGGGTGCTGGGCCTGGCCGCGCTCACCGTTTTCCCACAAGCCGTACCGCCGGGACCAGATGGCTTTCTGGTCCGTGGATGGGTGCCGATGTCACCTGCGATCTGGGGCTTCGTTCTTGTGCAGGCGGTCGGGTCGGTCATCGGCGTGGGCCTTATCATCAAAGCCTATCAACTGGGCGAAACAGCCACAGTGGCTGTCTTTGAATATGCGATCATTCTCTTTGCGTCGTTCTTTGCCTTTCTCTTTTTCGGCCAGCTTCTGAATGGGCTGGCGATGGGCGGGGTGGTGCTTGTGATCGCTGCAGGCAGCCTCATTGCGCTGCGTGGGCGCACAGAGGTAGCGTGAGCGTATGATTATCTCTCCAGGGCGCGGTTATATCTTCATCCACATTCCCAAAACGGGTGGCACATCCATGGCGCTGGCCTTGGAAGAGCGTGCGATGAAAGATGATATTATGTTGGGCGACACACCCAAAGCGCGCAAGCGACGGCGCAAGCTGAAGGATGTGCAGGCCTCGGGGCGGCTTTGGAAGCATTCGCGTATCCGCGACATCTACGGCTTGGTCGATCAGGCCCGGATCGATGCCTCTTTTTGCTTTACGCTGGTGCGCAACCCCTATGACCGCGTGCTCAGCTACTATCACTGGCTGCGCGGCCAAAGTTTCGATCATCGCGCTGTGCGTCTTGCCAAGGCTGTAAGCTTTGGCGATTTCCTGACCGATGCACAGACGCAGGCAACCCTGCGCGCGCATTCCTATTCCAGTTATATGACTGATGCCGACGGGCGCGACACCTGCGCCGCCTATATCCGGCTTGAGCATCTTGCGACCGATCTTGCCCCGCTGGAGCATCATTTGGGTTTTGCCTTGAACCTGCCTCATGTGAATGAAAGCCCGGCCGCAGATCGCGCGGATTACAGCGATTCGCTGCGCAAGCTGGTGGCAGATTTGTGTTCTGATGATTTCGAAAAGTTCGGCTACCCTGTCTAAACAGACAGGGGATTGTCCCGAAATTCACATGTAATCCACCAATTTGGTGAAAACTTGTCGAAATTTGGAACCATTGCCGTGAAGTGGTCTCATTTCTGGCCAATCTCGGTCTTGGGAATCACGCCTTCTTGTTCTCACTGCATATGACGCTCCTTGCTGCCGCTTCGAGCGTTCCACCAGAAGGGGGAATACACATGTTTGGACTGCGCAATCGCGTCCTTGGGGGGACGAAAACCACTGCGGAAACATCCGGCGCCTGGGACGGCACGCCGGGTATTGCGACCGGCCTTGTGTCAGGCACTCGCGTTGCGACCCGTATGGGGTGGCGTCCGGTTGAAGCGCTTGCGGTCGGGGATGAGGTTTTGACCTTCGATCACGGCCTGCAAACCGTTATCGAACTGCGCCGCGACATTGTCTGGAGCGCGCAAACCGCGTGTCCCGCGCATCTTTGGCCGCTTTTGATCCCGGCAGGGGCGCTGGGCAACCTGCGCCAAACCTATCTTTTGCCGGAACAGCAAGTGTTGGTCGAAAGCGATGCTGCCGAAGACTATCTTGGCGATCCTTTCGCCATGCTGCCCGCTGGCGCGCTCGAAGGCTTTCGTGGCATTACCCGGCAACGACCGACCGATATGATCGAGGTGGTCAGCCTTCACTTCCGCCGTGACGAGGTCGTCTTTGCCAATATCGGTGCGCTTTTCTTCCAGCCGAAATCAAGCTGCCTGGTAGGCGATCTGGCCGATACTGTCGCCCAAGATTATGTCGCTCTCTCCATGGCGGCTGCACGCGAACTGGTCGAGATGATGATAATCGACGACCAGCCCGTCTATCCCGCTGAAGTTGACGAGGCGCTGCTGGAAGTGGCGGTCGCCTAAGCGCGCTGCATTTGGTTTAAGATCAAACAGAGAAAGCAGCCGTTTGGCTGCTCTCTCATATTTGCGGCTAAAAGGTACTTGGCCTTTTTGCAGGGTGCTTTGTCTTCAGGTCAAATTGGTCCGGGGCGTTACCCGAACACCAGGCCGCCATCGACAATCAGGTTCTGCCCGGTCACTGACCGCGCCCAGGGACTTGCGAAGAACAAGACCGTGTCGGCCAATTCGTCCGGTGTTGTCACCTGCCGAAGCGGTGTTGCGCCTGCGATCATGTCAAAGACAGCATCCGGGGTGCCCTTGCTTGCATCTGTGACGCGCAGCAAACCGCCCGAGACCATGTTGACCGTGATCCCCTTTGGTCCCAACTCTGCAGCGGCCGTCCGCGTCAAAGCCAGCAACGCCGCTTTAGCGGCCGTGTAGTCGTGGTAGGGCACAACCGGGTTCTGAACCAGGTTGGAGCCGATGGTGATGACCCGTCCAAAGCCGGCAGCCTCCATGTCGCCGGTAGTGGCGCGCAGGACATTCAACGCACCTGTCGCGGCTGTGTCGACCTGACCGGCAATCGCCGCACCGGTGAGCGTTTCCAGCGTGTCCCGCGCGTCGCCGTTAAAGCTGTAATCCGCAAGCGCGTTATGCACGATCGTGGTTGGGGCACCCAGTCGATCGCGCACGTCTTTAACCATCTGTGCGACCGCTTCAGGATCGCGAACATCCCCCTTTACGGCCAATGTGCGCGGTCCCAATTCAGCCGCCAAGCTCTCGGCGGCGTCACGGCTTTTGCGGTAATTGATCGCTACCTTGGCCCCTTCGCGTGCAAACGCGCGCGCGATAGAGGATCCAAGGCCGCGCCCCGCTCCAGTGACAAGAACAGTTTGCTCAGAAATAGGGAGGCTCATCCGGTGGTCCTTTTGATGACAACGATGTCTGCACGATAAGTGACGCCAGCAAACGCAGACGCGACGCCGACGTCATACGCTTGTAAATCACTGTTTCTGATGGATTATGTGGCGCGGTCGTTGGTCTTGTCCAGCGTCATTTTGTGCCGAAATGACCGGCGGATTGTGCCCCGGTGACCGGCCTGTGCGCGCAGATCTGAAAAGGGCGGCCCGCTTTGGACCGCCCCTTGTTTTTAAGCCGCTTGGGCTGCTTTGCCAAACCGCCCATAGAAGCTTTGGCCCTTCGCCGCCATCTCCCGCAGCAGATCGGGCGTTTTGAAGCGGTCGCCGTAGGTTTCCGTCAACTGATCGCACCGCTCGGCCGCATAAGGCGTGCCGATGATATCAAGCCAGCTGAACGGCCCGCCCGACCAAGGCGCAAAGCCCCAGCCCAGGATCGCGCCGACATCGCCTTCGCGGATGTCTTCCAACACGCCGTCCTCAAGCGCGCGCACGCCTTCCAGCACCTGCGCGAACAGCAAACGGTGCTGCACTTCGACCAAGGACGGTTGCTCGTCAGCGACTGGGTATTTGGCCTCAAGGCCCTCCCAAAGCAGCCCGCGCTTGCCCTTTTCGTCGTAGCTGTAAAAGCCTGCGTTCGATTTGCGGCCCAGGCGACCCTCATCGGCCATCCAGAACAACACTTCATCGACCTCACCATCGGGATAGGCATCGCCCATCGCCGCGCGCGTCGCTTTGGCGATCTTCACGCCCAGATCGACCGAGGTCTCATCAACCAGTTGCAGCGGCCCCAAGGGCATGCCGACCAGCTTGGCGGCGTTCTCGATCAAGGCAGGCTCCACACCTTCCTTCACCATGCGAATGCCTTCGTTGATGTAGGGAATGATGCAACGGTTCGCGTAGAAGAACCGCGCGTCGTTCACCACGATGGGCGTCTTGCGAATCTGGCGCACGAAATCGAGCGCTTTGGCCACCGCGCGGTCGCCGGTCTCCTGACCTTTGATGATCTCCACCAGCAACATCTTGTCGACGGGTGAGAAGAAGTGGATGCCGATGAACTGCTCAGGCCGCGCACTGGCCTTGGCCAATTCGCTGATCGGCAGGGTCGAGGTGTTGGTCGCAAAGATGCAATCCTCACCCACAACAGCTTCGACCTTCTTGGTCACTTCGGCCTTCACGCCCATATCCTCGAACACCGCTTCCACGATCAGATCGCAGCCTTTCAGCGCGTCATAATCCGTGGTCGCGTTGATGAGGCCCAGCACGGCTTCTTTCTTCTCGGGCGTTACCTTTTTGCGCGCGATGCCTTTGTCCAGATGCGCCTCGGTATAGGCTTTACCCTTATCGGCTGCCTCCTGAGCGCTGTCGATCAGCACCACCTTGATCCCTGCAAGGGCTGAGACCAGAGCAATACCCGCGCCCATCATGCCAGCCCCGATGACGCCGACCTGCGTCACTTTCTGGTCATCCACAGCCGGACGGTTCGCGCCTTTCTCAAGCGCTTCCTTGTTGATGAAGAGCGACCGGATCATGGCCGACGAGGATGGGTTCATCAGCACATTCGTGAACCACCGCGCCTCGATTTTCAGCGCGGTATCAAACGGCACCAACGCGCCCTCGTAGACCGCACTCAGCAGCGCCTTGGCCGCTGGATAGACGCCCATCGTCTTGCCGTTCACCATGGCCGAGGCGCCCACGAACGTCATGAACCCCGCCGGATGATAGGGCGCACCGCCGGGCATCTTGTAGCCCTTGGCATCCCAAGGTTTCACGATATCCGCGTCGGTGGCGTTCAAAACCCACTCTTTCGCGCGGTCCAGCAGTTTCTCTGCTGGTACAACCTCATCCACAACCCCTGCCATCTTGGCTTTCTTTGGGTCGTTCAGCTTACCTTCCAACAAAAGCGGAGACGCCTGCATCGCCCCCAACTTCAGCGATAGGCGCATCGTGCCGCCCGCGCCGGGGAAGATACCAACCATGATCTCGGGGAGACCGATCTTCGCTTTCGGGTTATCCGCCGCAAAGATGCGGTGACAGGCCAGCGGAATTTCCAGACCAATACCAAGCGCCGTGCCGGGGAGCGCGGCGGCCACAGGCTTGCCGCCTTTGTTGGTCTTCGGGTCCATCCCCGCGCGTTCAATCCGGCGCAGCACGCCGTGCATGTTCATCACGCCTTCAAACAGCCCCTTCGCCGGATCATCGCCAGCGCTCTCTTTCATCTTGGCGATGATGTTCAGGTCCATCCCGCCCGCGAAGCTGTCTTTGCCAGAGGTGATAACGATGCCTTTCACGGCCTCATCAGCCAGCGCATCCTGCATATGGGCATCAAGGTCTTCAAATCCTTGCTCGTTCATCACATTCATGGACTTGCCCTGAACGTCCCAAGTGATCACCGCGACGCCATCTGCGCCTTTTTCCATCGTGAAATCAGTCATTATATCTCTCCCTCAGAGGGTGTTTGATGTCCGTGCGGGTGCGTTTGCCCCGTATTTTTAGGTGTCTTGTCCAAAAGCCGTCCGGCCAGAGCGTCGTTCAGATCCGGTGCATCGCTGATCGCGTATTGGCATGACGCCACGCGCCACACCCCGTCCTTGCGTTTGAGCACTGACAGCGCGGGGTAGGGGGTCAGCACCAGTTCTGTGCCCGCCAGCAAGCGCGATTGATGGGTGGCTTGCACGGTGTCAGGATCGACAAATTCCGCCTCTACACAGTGGCGTGCCATCTCTGTCACGCCCATGCTGCGGTAGTATTGCAGAACGGCGTCAAAGACGGCGCGCAGCTGTTCGCGGGTTTGCACCAGGTTGCGCCCGTGAAACGTGTCCATCTCTTGGGGTAGCTCAAAACAATCGGCGAATGTCTCGAAGTCACCTTTGAGCATGGCAGCGCCTGTGCGCTCCAGCAGATCGTTTGAGACATCCTTCGGGCTTTTGAAGTCCGGCGACATGGGTGCTTAGACCCGCTCAATAATGGTTGCCGCTCCCATGCCAGAGGCGATGCAGAGCGTTGCAAGGCCAACCTCTTTATCGGACCGCTCCATTTCGTCCAGCAGCGTCCCGATGATGATCGCCCCGGTTGCGCCCAGCGGGTGGCCCATCGCGATGGAGCCGCCATTAACGTTGACCTTATCGCTGTCCACGTCAAACGCTTGCATGAAACGCAGCACGACCGAGGCGAATGCCTCGTTCACCTCAAACAGGTCAATATCGCTGATCGCCATGCCGTTATCTTCAAGGATCTTGTGGGTCACAGGCACGGGGCCGGTCAGCATGATCGTTGGATCGGTGCCGATCTTGGCCGTCGCGCGGATGCGTGCGCGGGGCTTGAGGCCGAACTTCTCGCCAAATTCCTTGGAGCCGATCAGAACGCCCGCCGCGCCATCGACGATGCCAGACGAGTTGCCTGCATGGTGGATGTGGTTGATCCGCTCCAGATGGGGGTACTTCATCAGCGCGACCTTATCAAAGCCGGGCATCACCTCGCCCATATCCTTGAAGGACGCCTTCAGCGCGCCAAGGCTCTGCATGTCGGTGCCGGGGCGCATGTATTCGTCGTGATCGAGGATTGCGAGGCCGTTTTGGTCGCGCACTGTGATGATCGACTTCTCGAACCGATTGTCATCCCAAGCCGCCTTCGCGCGGTTCTGGGACTCGACGGCCAGCGCATCGGCTTCATCGCGGCTGAAGCCGTATTCCGTGGCAATGATATCTGCCGAGATACCCTGCGGGACGAAATACGTGTCCATTGCAATCGACGGGTCCACGGCAATCGCCGCCCCGTCGCTGCCCATCGCGACACGGCCCATCATTTCGACGCCACCTGCGATGTAAGCCTGGCCCGCGCCGCCTTTGACTTGGTTTGCGGCAAGGTTCACCGCTTCCATGCCGGACGCGCAAAAGCGGTTGATGGCCAGACCGGGGATCGATTGGTCTAGCTCCGACGCCAACACCGCCGTGCGTGCCAGACACCCACCTTGCTCGCCCACTTGCGTGACGTTGCCCCAAATCACGTCCTCGACGGCGTGACCTTCCAGATTGTTGCGGTCCTTTACGGCGTTGAGCACCTGCGCAGAGAGCCGCGCGCTCGTTACCTCATGCAGGCTGCCGTCCTTGCGGCCCTTGCCGCGCGGGGTGCGCACGGCGTCGTAGATATAGGCTTCGGTCATGGTTTTGCCTTTCGTTTATTGGCTATCCGCAGCAGAGCGGGGCATCAGATCATAGGGGTGTTTCCAGCCAGGCGTGCCTTCGATGCGGGCCAGCCAGGCGTCAATATGGGGCCACTCGGTTCGGTCGAACCCAAAGGGCTCGGGGTAGAACAGGTACCCGCAGCATGAGATATCGGCGACGGTCAGCGCGTCGCTCACGATCCAATCGCGTCCTTCAAGATGGGCGTTCAGAACCGCATAGGCGGCCTTCAAGCGGGCTTGGGTGAAGGTAATCACTTCGGCCGGGCGCTTGTCCTCGGGCAGAAAGTTCATCAGGAACCGCAGCATTCCGGCCTGCGAGCTGAGCTTGTGATTGTCCCACAATACCCAGCGCAACACGTCGCGCCGCTCTTCGGGCGTGGTCCCTGTCAGCTTGCCGGACAGATGCACGACATAATCCTGAATAGCGCCAGATTGGGTCAGCGTGTAATCGTGTTCCGTATCGACCAGCACTGGCACTTCGCCCATTGGATTGATTGCACGAAACGCGTCCGAACGGCTTTCTCCGCCAAAAAAATCGACAAAGACCGGTGTCCACTCAAGACGCGATAGCTCAAGCGTCAGTGCGGCCTTGTAGGCGTTCCCGCTTTCCCCGAAGCAATAGAGTTTTAACATCTTGCGTCCCGCCTCCCGATCGGTCTGCACGCCCTATGGCGACTGAGGGATTTTCGGTATTTTTGGACAAAAGAAAGCGGGGCCGGTTAACCTTAACGTCTTCTTTTGTCTTCAAATACCGATCGCCGAAGGCGTCCCTCCCTATTTTTTCCGCGCCTCCAGCTCGGAGTTGAAGATCCTAAGCCGGTGGCCAAATGTGTCTTCGTTCAGGATGCTGTCGAAATTCTCGAATAGAAACGAAAGCGCTTCTCCTTCGTCCAGACCCGCCTCCCGCGCGAACCTCTTGAGCCTGCGGTAGCCGTCCTCGGTCATGGCGACAGGGAAGCGGCGGGTCAGGCGGAGGCGTTTGGGCATGAGGCGGGTCCTTTCGAGATGCTCCCCAGCAACCTAGAAGTTTGCGGCCTCCAGTTCCATGACCGTGTCCGCGCCGGATTCGATCCGTGCCAGATGCATCGATGTGGCGGGCAGTTGGCGGGCCATGTAATAACGCCCGGTGGCCAGCTTCGTCTGGTGGAACTCTTTGTCCGAGGTGCCGTTTTCCAGCGCCTCATATGAGGCTTTCGCCATTTGTGCCCACATATAGCCGACGCAGACATGGCCCATCAGGTGCATGAAGTCATAGGATCCTGACAGCGCGTTATTCGGGTTTTTCATACCGTTCTGCATGAAATACATCGCCGCCTGCTGCAGGTCTTTGCTGGCTTTCTTCAGCGGCTCAAGGAACTCCGCATTCAGTGCCTCGTGGCCGCTGTTGTCCTTGATGTAGCCTTTGATCATCTCAAAGAATCCCATCACGGTCTTGCCGCCATTCAGGCCCAGCTTGCGGCCCACGAGATCAAGCGACTGGATGCCGTTGGTGCCTTCATAGATCATCGTGATGCGCGCATCGCGGACGAACTGTTCCAGCCCCCATTCCTGCGTGAAGCCCGACCCGCCTAGGGTCTGCTGCGCCAGAACGGTCGTCTCGAACCCTTTGTCTGTCAGAAAGCCCTTCAGCACCGGCGTCATGAGCGAGATCAGATCATCCGCCTCTTTGTCGCTGTTGCGGTGCGCCCGGTCGATGAGCGACGCGCCCCAGAAGGTGAATGCGCGCGCGCCTTCGATAAAGCTTTTTTGGTGCAACAGGTTACGCCGAACATCCGGGTGCACGATGATAGGGTCAGCGGGTTTGTCTTCCGCTTCGGTTCCAGTCACGGCGCGGCCCTGCAGACGGTCCTGCGCAAAGGCCAGCGCGTTCTGATAAGCCACAACGCCCTGCGCATAGCCTTGCAGGCCCACACCCAAACGCGCTTCGTTCATCATGGTGAACATCGCGCGCATGCCTTTGTGCATCTCGCCGATCAGGTAACCGGTCGCGCCGTCATAGTTCATCACGCAAGTGGCGTTGCCGTGGATGCCCATCTTCTTTTCCAGACCACCACAGGAGAGGCTGTTGCGCTCCCCGAGCGAGCCGTCCTCGTTCACCAAAAACTTCGGCACGATGAACAGCGAAATACCCTTTACGCCTTCTGGGCCGCCGGGGATTTTAGCCAGAACAAGGTGAATGATGTTGTCGGTCAGGTCATGCTCGCCCGCTGAAATCCAGATCTTCTGACCGGAAATTTTGTAGGTGCCGTCATCCTGCGGTTCTGCCTTGGTGCGGATCAGGCCCAGATCGGTGCCGCATTGCGGCTCGGTCAGGTTCATGGTGCCTGACCACGCGCCGTCGACCATCTTGGGCAGATAGGTGGCTTTCTGGTCGTCCGAGCCGTGCGCGTGGATCGCGGCATAGGCGCCATGGGTCAGACCCTGATACATGTTGAACGCCATGTTCGAGGACACGAACATCTCGCCCACAGCGGAGTGCAGTAGGTAGGGCATACCCTGACCACCATAATCGGGGTCCGCATCCAGACCCATCCAACCGCCCGCGCGCATCTGGTCATAAGCGTCTTTGAAACCTTCCGGCGTCCGCACCACTCCGTTTTCCAGTTTGCAGCCTTGTTCGTCCCCGACCGTGTTCAACGGGGCCAGAACCTCTACCGATAGCTTGCCGGCTTCTTCCAGAACGGCGCTGGTAAAATCAGGCTCAAGCTCGTCATAGCCGGGGATATCGGCCTCAGAGATTTTCAAAACGTCGTGCAGTAGGAACTGCATGTCTTTTGTTGGGGCGGTGTAATGCGGCATGTCTTACTCCCTATTCAGACCTGTCTTAACTGGCGGCTTTTTGCTGAAGCTGCGCGATCATGTCGGCACCCCAGCTGAGTTGTTCTTTGAGATCTTCAATCGCTTCATCCAGTTCCGCGCGCTGGCCTTCCATGTCGGCAAGGCGCTGCTGGCCGATGTCATAGGCTTGCGTCAATTGGGTCAGCTGACGGTCGCCACGATCGTAGAGATCAAGCAACTGGCGGATTTCCTCGAGGCTGAAGCCAAAGCGCTTGCCGCGCAGGATCAGCTTGAGCCGTGCACGGTCGCGGCGGGTGAACAGGCGCTTCTGGCCTTCGCGCACCGGGAACAAAAGCTCCTTGGCTTCATAAAACCGCAGCGTCCGCGGTGTGACGTTATAGGCATCACACATCTGGCGGATTGTCATAATTTCGTCGGTCATCTCTACACTCCGATGTCTCGTCATAGAGGCGATGTCATCTCTTCAAACTGAACTTACAAGTTTAGTTGACGTTGACGTAAGCGTAACGCCGCGTCATTTGGAAGTTGACGAAAGGTTAGGCAAGAAAATCAGGAGTGATATGAAATTTTCTGACGGTCTCAAATCGCTTTGGATCTTGATCTAGGACCTAAGATCCGACTCAATCCTACTTGAGTTCGGTCTTCACGTCATCTCGCAGGCGCGTCAGTTCGGCCATGGTCTCGTCCAGTTGCTTGCGCTGTTCGGCCAATTCGGCAAGTTGGCCGTCTGCCAGATCGATCCATGTGCGCATCTGTGCTTCGGTGCCGTCGCGTTCATAGATCAACAACCATTGTCGGATGTCTTCCAGTGAAAAGCCAAACCGCCGTCCACGCAGGATCAGCGTCATGCGGGCGCACTCGCGAGAGCCATAAAACCGCGAACGCCCTTCGCGCTCTGGTTGCAGTAACTCGATATACTCGTAGTATCGCAAGGTGCGCGGCGTCACGTCGAACTTGGCGCACATCTCTTTGAATGAAATGCGGGTGTCTGACATGGCGCTCCTCCTTGCGTATAGGCTAAATGTCCGCATCCAAAGGCACAAGCCCTCAGCGCATTGCCGGCAGATTGCGCTTGATCCCGCGCGGCGAAGGCAGAATATGGAGGGCAGCCAACGACGCGAGTGTGCCCCCCATGGTCGACAAAGCCGCAATAGCCCGCCAATTCATCGAGGCGATCCCCCATTCCAAGGCGTTGGGCATGGTGCTGACCGAAATCAGCGATGGTATGGCCGAGATCGTGATGGCCTATAATCCGGCGCTGATCGGTGATCCGCAAACAGGTGTGATCCATGGTGGGGCTGTTTCGGCTTTGATGGACACGTGCGGCGGCGCAGCCGTGATGAGCCATGCGGACGCCCCTGCTGGGACAGCCACGATTGATCTGCGCATCGACTACATGCGCGGGGCGACGCCCGGCCAGGCCGTCCGGGCGCGGGCGGAATGCTATCACATCACCCGGTCAGTGGCGTTCGTGCGGGCGACGGCTTTTGATGAGGATCCGGATAATCCCGTGGCAACAGCCTCTGGAGCGTTCACGGTAGAGCGCTTGTCATGAGGCGGCCCGCGCCCGAACCCGTTCAGATCGTCAAGCAGCGCCGCGATGCGGCCTTGGCTGCCTTGGTTGGTGGCGTGCCTTACATGCAGTTCATGGGCATCGGTGTGGACCGGCGCGGAGACGAGCTAACCGCGACCATGACGTATGACGAAAAGCTGATTGGCAATCCGTTGCTGCCTGCATTGCATGGCGGTGCGACAGCGGCCTTTCTTGAGGTGACGGCCCTGATCGAGATCAGCTGGGCGATGCTTTGGAATGACATCGAGTCCGGTGCAATTGACATCGAAACCCTTGTCGATGGAACATTGCCGCGCTTGCCCAAAACCATCGACTTCACTGTCGACTACCTGCGGTCGGGCCTGCCACGCGACGCCTATGCGCGCGCAAAAGTCACGCGATCGGGGCGGCGTTATGCGTCGGTGCAGGTCGAGGCATGGCAGGACAACCGCGACAAGCTTTTTGCCCAAGCGACCTGTCATTTCCTGATGCCTGCCCGCACGTCCGGGGCGCAATGACGGGTCATGTCGATGGGCCGCTGACCCATAAGCGTGTTCTGAAAATCTCGATCCCGATCGTCTTGTCGAATGCCACAATCCCGATCCTTGGGGCAGTTGATACTGGCGTTGTGGGCCAGATGGGGGATCCGGTTCCCATTGGCGCGGTCGGGATCGGCGCGATCATCCTGTCCGCGGTTTACTGGATTTTCGGCTTCCTGCGGATGGGAACAGCAGGGCTTGCAGCACAGGCGCGCGGCGCAAACGACAGCGACGAGGTCGCCGCGTTGTTGTCGCGCGTCCTTTTGATCGGCTTTGCCGCGGGAGCCCTGTTGATCCTGTGTCAGGTCTTTGTCTTCGCGGCGGCATTCGCGATCTCGCCAGCCTCTCCCGAGGTCGAGGCTGGCGCCCGCACCTATATGCAGATCAGGATTTTTTCAGCCCCGGCCGCGATTGCGCTTTATGGGATCACGGGGTGGCTGGTGGCTCAGGAACGGACCGCCGCGGTGCTGGTTTTGCAGCTTTGGATGAATGGGTTGAACATCCTGCTTGATCTATGGTTTGTGGTGGGCCTTGGATGGGGTGTCGAAGGGGTCGCCATCGCGACCTTCATCGCCGAATGGAGCGCGCTTGGCCTTGGCCTATGGCTTTGCCGGGCGGTGTTCAAAGGCGCTGCGTGGCGCGCGGTCGCACAGGTTTTTGACCGCGCGCGTCTGATCGTGATGGCCCGGGTGAACCGGGATATCCTGATCCGCTCGGTTTTGTTGCAAACAATTATGCTGTCGTTCCTCTTTTACGCGTCCGATTTCGGGAATGTGGAATTGGCGGCAAATCAGATCCTGCTGCAGTTTCTCTACATCACATCCTATGCCATGGACGGCTTTGCTTTTGCGGCCGAAGCGATGGTGGGCAGCGCGATGGGCGCGCGTGACCCTGCACGGCTTCGTCGGGCGGCAATGCTCAGTTCGCTGTGGGGACTGTTGGCATGCGGCGGGCTGTGCCTTGCATTTGCACTTTTTGGAGGCGCGATCATCGATCTGATGACCACCGCTCCGGAGGTGCGTGAGACCGCGCGTGTTTATCTGATCTATATGGTGCTGACCCCGCTTTTAGGCGTCGCGGCCTGGATGCTGGATGGTATTTTCATCGGGGCGACCCGCACGGTTGATATGCGCAACATGATGGTGCTGTCGGCGCTGATATATGCAGTTGCCGTAGCCATTCTGGTTCCGCTTTACGGCAATCACGGGCTTTGGACGGCACTTGTCATCAGCTTTGCCGCACGTGGGATTACCCTCGGCGCGCGGTATCCGGCACTTGAGCGCGCAGCGGCTTGATAGTCCCTGCAGCGTTCACGTTTTATCAATGGCTTAACGAAAGCGGCTGATTTGATCTGTTGGAAATGAGTATTTATTGCAAAGATGAAGACAAAGTTGTGCCTGATTAACCGTAATGGCTGGGCTTGCTTTCATTTTTGTCAGAATACTCCTGCCGTAAGCCCTATCCAAGGATATCAAACACCCGCTCAGGTGGCCGGGCAATCACAGCGCGCCCGTTGGCAAAGACAATCGGGCGCTCGATCAGGATCGGGTGCGCCGCCATCATGTTCAGCAGTGCATCATCTGGTGCGGTCTTGCTGATCTCAAGCTCTTTGAACAGCGTTTCGCCTGTCCGCATCATGTCAATGGCGCGCAGGCCCAGCGTGTCGCGGGTGAGTGTGAGTTCCGTCACCGATGGAGCGTCCTCAAGGTATTTGCGGATCGTCACATCTTCATTGCGGGCTTGCAGCAAGGCGAGTGTCTGGCGCGATTTTGAGCAGCGCGGATTGTGCCAGATGGTTGTCATGTCCAGCGTGCCTTTTCCGTGCCGACAGCGTCGGCGATCGTTGCGAACCCGTCACGTTGCAAAAGCTGATCCAGCCCGCGCGCAATATCGCCTGCAAGGCTGATGCCATGGTAAACCATCGCGGTGTAAAGCTGCACGGCGCAGGCGCCCGCTTTGATCTTGGTATAAGCATCCTCGGCAGAGCTGATGCCGCCAACACCGATCAAGGGTAGATCGGTCAGCATGGCAAGTCGCGCCAGAACGCGGGTTGATTTTTCGAACAGCGGCACGCCGGACAGGCCGCCGGTTTCGGCTTTATGGGTGCTTTGCAATCCTTCGCGCGAGAGCGTGGTGTTGGTGGCGATGATGCCGTCGATCTTCGCCTCCGTCGCGACTTCTGCAATTTCGGCCAGTTCAGTCTCTGTCAGGTCAGGGGCGATTTTCAGGAAGATCGGACATGGCGTGTCGCCGCGGGCTTCTGTCACCCCATCAAGCAAGGCGGCAAGGGCGGCTTTGCCTTGCAGATCCCGCAGTTTTTCGGTGTTGGGCGATGAGACGTTGACGGTGGCGAAATCGACGTGGGCGGCGCAGTGGCGCAGCACAGTCGCAAAGTCTGCGGCACGGTCCGCACTGTCTTTGTTGGCCCCAAGGTTCAGCCCGATGGTCATGGCAGGCGGGCGTTTTGCCAGACGTGAGCAGATCGCTTCCATCCCGTCATTGTTGAAGCCAAAGCGGTTGATGGCTGCGGAGTCTTCTGTGAGACGAAAAAGGCGCGGTTTGGCGTTTCCCGGCTGCGGGCGCGGGGTGGCGGCTCCGACTTCAAGAAAGCCAAACCCCGCGCGGCTGAGCGGGGCAAGGGCTTCGGCGTTTTTGTCAAACCCTGCGGCGAGGCCGACAGGGTTGGGCAGATCAAGACCGGCGCATATCGTGCGCAGGCGTGTGCTGGTTACGGGACCCGCTTTGGGGCCAAGCCCTGCATTCAGTGCTTTGAGCGCCATGCCGTGGGCCGCTTCGGGGTCCATGCGACGCAGGGCGCGCAAGCCGATTTGTTCAAGCAGGCTCATGGGACAAGATCTGGGAAGACATGCTTGCCGTCTTTCAAAGTCAGCGGGGCGGTCCAAAGGATGTCCGCTGTGGTGAGTTCGCGATAAAGATGCGGAAACAGCGCGCCGCCGCGGGACGGCTCCCACTTCAAGGGTTCCAGTTGGTCAGCTTCGAGTGCGGCAAGGACCAGGTTGTCCTCATTGGCAAAGTGTTTCGCGGCGGTCTCCCGCGCCTGATCGGCGGTCGAGAAGTGGATATAGCCATCGGCCACATCAATCGGCGCGCCTTCTGAACTGCCGTGCGCTTCAAGTGCTGCCCATTCGGGCTGGCGAAAAATCTTGTAAATCAGCATAGGGTGGACATGCCTTGGTGCGCAGGCAAGGTCAAGGTTTCACAGCACCAGCAAGCCGCGTATAGATCAGGGATGTGCGGAAGATTTGTGACCACAACACCAACAGATGAGATCGCCGGGATCTTTGATGCACGTCCGGCCAATGATCTGCCCGAAGTGCCTGATTACAACGTCTGTCCAACCGATCTGGTGGCGGTGGTTGTTGCAGGGCGCAAGCTGGTGTCGATGCGCTGGGGTTTTATCCCGCGCTGGTACAAGACGCCCAGCGACGGTCCTCTTTTGATTAATGCACGCGCCGAAACGATTGCCCAAAAGCCCGCGTTTCAAGAAGCCTGTCGCACGCGCCGCTGTCTGATCCCGGCCACGGGATTTTACGAATGGACCAAGGATGCCGAAGGCAATCGCCTGCCCTGGTATATCGCGCCGGCAAACGGCCCTTTGGCTTTTGCCGGCGTGTGGCAGGTTTGGGAGCGGGGCGATACGCGCCATGTGACCTGCGCAATTGTTACGACAGGGGCAAATGCTGCGATGTCGGCTATTCATCACCGGATGCCAGTGACTTTGACGCATGATGAATGGGGACTTTGGCTGGGTGAGCAAGGCAAGGGAGCGGCGCGTTTGATGGTGGCGGCACCCCAGGATCGTTTTGCCTTTCACCGGGTTGGCGCTGCCGTCAATTCCAACCGTGCCGTGGGTGCGGACTTGATCGCACCGGTGTAACGCGGCAGGTATATGCAAAATTGGGGCAGGCGTAGGAGGCTAGGGCAATGGGTGCAGGCGGAACACAAGGGGGGACAGGGCAGTTTCTGATCGCCGTCATCATGATGATCGGCGGCGGCTATCTGCTGCTAGAGAACATCATCGTGCAGCCGGTTTTCGGCATTGGCATGGTTGCGTTTTCCGTTGGTGGCTTTGGTGTAACGACGGGCATGGTGCTGATCCCGTTCATGTTTGGGATCGGCATGATCTTTTATAATGCGCGTAGCTGGATTGGCTGGCTTTTGGCAGGGGGTGCGCTGGTCGCGATGATCTTCGGTGTGATCTCGAATATCACACTGCAATTTGCCCGCATCAGTGCGTTTGATCTGATCGTTATCCTGGTGCTGCTGATCGGCGGGATCGGACTGTTTTTGCGGTCGCTCCGCACAGGACAATAAAGGCGCCATTATCAGGCGGATTTTTTCTGTTTGTACCAACGGATTTTTTCGCAGAAAGACGTGTGGCGTTTGGGAAAAAGCGCTGCGTGCTGTTCAAGAAGGCCGGGTGTCAGATCAAGGCGCTCAATCCGCTTGGTCAACCAGATCTGACGCTCCAACACCCAGAACCGGTCCGGCGCCGCAGCAAAGACCTGTGAAAGCGCGTCAAACACGCCTGCAAAATCCTCGATTTCTTCGCAGCATTGCGCCCAAGCGGCCCACAGGTCGGGATCAAGCTTAAACCGATGCTTGTTTGGCTCAAGCAAGATCCGCAAAGCCCGTCGTTCCCCAAGAGTGACAAGCATTTTGACCGATGCGAGAAGTTCCGCATCTGTCATCGGAATGGCTGCGTCGGCGGTCAGTAATTCCACATAGCGCGCCAGACGGTGCACTCCCTCAAGCGACAAAGCCACAGGTACCAGACCTTCGGTCAGAATATCAGGCACGATTTCGGGCGTATCGGTATTAAAATCAGCAAAGAAGTTACGATAGGCACATCCCGAGACAAGCGCATGGGGCATGAAATCGCCCCAGCGGTGCAGGGCAGATTGCAGGTTTCCAACCTCGATGCAGTGGGTGGTGGGGCTTGCAAAGAGCATATTGGCAAAGCCTGCGCCATGATAAGACATCATCACTTCGGCATTGGCCATGATCGCCACTTGCTCAAGTGGTTTGAGATGCTCGAAATAGATCACCTGAAAGCCGTGCGGGCGCAGGGCCTCGATCAGCTTGTCTTCGTTGCGCATCTCGCGGTTGCGATTGCCGGTGGCCGCACGCGCCACCCAGAACCGGAGCGGCATGTGACCGGTTTCCATACCCTTGATCTTGTCCAACGCCCGGGCCCGCAGACGTGCCAGCATCACATCATAGGAATTCATCGCTAAAAGCGCGTGAGAGTTCCGATCCGCATCGCGTTGGCGCCAGATCCAGCCGCGGGGGGCCAGATGGTCAAGCGAGGGCATCACCTGCTCGGACGTCTAATGATAGAAATGCCGCAGATTAAAAGAGCTTAGAACGCGGTCTTATTTTTTGGGGCTGCGACGGAACTTGACCTGGTCGCTGTATTCCGGAAACAGCGCGTCAACCCAGTCTTGAATGAAGTCGCGCATCCCCTGACTGGGGGAATGGATCAGGATCTGCCCGCGAAAATCAAGGCCATCAAGCAAACAGAGCTGGCATAGCGTTTCGGTCAGGAAATGATAAAAGTTGAACGTGTTGCGGCAATCGATGGCAAAGTCCAGATCACGGATGTCGCCCTCAAAAACGGGCAAGGTTGCGTGCTTTTCAGGATCCTCGTGGCAAGCTTTGAAATACGCGATGACGTCTGCGTCGATATCGGGGTTATGGTCTTTGTTTTTCCACACATAGCGATTGCGCAGCCGCGTCCCCGACGCACCGTTCAGCACCCATTTGCCATCAATGCCGGTGAACGAGTGCGAAAAATGCACATTGTCGACAATCACAGGGACAGTGTTGAACGTCACGGGCGCCTTGAACTTGCGCAGCCGGTCATAGTTGCGGATATGGGTCGCGGTCAGTTCGTTGATATGGGCGTAAGCGCTGATCGGATAGCCTTTGATGTTGCCGCAATGGGCTTCGCGCCATGTCCAGTCAGGGGGAGAAAGCACAGACAGCCCGGCATCCAGACCCGGCGTGAAAAAAAACGCCTCAGGCGTCTTTTTGTATGAGATTTCCATGACCTGCTCGTCATCTTTACGTGACATATTAACCCTCAGGCTATTGCCGAACCGATTACGAGGCAACAAAAACCAGACCAAAACGGCAGAAATATGAAACGGTGCGGGCGCGCTGTGTCTTGACGCCCTCAAGCTGATGTCATAGGCCGCTACCCTGTCGGGCGGGTATGGTGAAATGGTATCATAAGAGCCTTCCAAGCTTAAGGTGCGGGTTCGATTCCCGCTACCCGCTCCAAAAAGCCGACCGCGTCAGTGCGTCTCTTGACCCTAGACCGCGAAAGCCGACATTTTTGGGCAACCGAAGATAAAAGGTTTGCCCAAAGACGGGCCGGAACACAGGGAAGAGGCGTGGCAAAGCAACCCAAGATAGAGAGCGACGAACGCGCGAGTTCGAAACAGGTTGGTGTTTTACGCAACCTGCTGCCGTTTTTCATGCCGTATCGCCGGTATCTGGCATTGGCGGTCGCGGCTCTTTTGCTGACCGCGGGTGTGTCGCTGATCCTGCCGATTGCCGCGCGCCGCGTTGTTGATGCCTTTGGATCGGGCGAGGTTGCGATCCTTGATACCTATTTCACAGCAGCCATAGGCATCGCGGCAATTTTTGCGCTGGGGACAGGGCTTCGGTATTACGTTGTGACGCGGCTGGGCGAACGGGTTGTCGCCGACATTCGAAAAGCGGTCTTTGACCGCATGATCGGCATGAGCCCGGCCTATTACGAACGCTTGATGACCGGCGAGGTCCTGTCACGGATCACGACAGATACGACCTTGATCCTGACGGTCGTGTCGTCCTCGGTGTCCTGGTTCTTGCGAAACATCCTTTTGTTCTTTGGCGGCCTTGCGCTGATGCTATGGACCTCGGCCAAATTGACCGGGTTGGTTTTGCTGATCGTGCCGGTCATCATCCTGCCGATCCTCTTTCTGGGGCGCCGCCTGCGTGTGCTTAGCCGCGAAAACCAGGATCTGATCGCGCTGTCGTCCGCCAACGCCTCTGAGGCGCTGCAGGCTGTGCAAACCGTGCAGGCCTTTACCCATGAAGCGCCCAGCCGGGCGCAATTCTCAGAGATCACCGAGGACAGCTACCGCTCTGCAAAACGGCGCATTTCAGTACGTGCGCTGATTACGATGATTATCATCTTCGTAGTATTTTCGGGCATTTTGGGCGTCTTGTGGATTGGTGCGCGGGATGTGCGGGGCGGTGTAACGACCGCAGGTGAATTGGTGCAGTTCCTCATCTATGCAGGTATCGTCGCCAGTTCGACTGCTGCGCTTTCCGAGCTTTGGTCTGAATTGCAACGCGCTGCCGGAGCGACTGAACGGCTGATGGAATTGCTGTCAGCCGTAGACACGGTTGAAGACCCGGTGGCGCCCATCGCGTTACCACAACGCGACGCGCTTGATATCGCATTTGAAGATGTCACTTTTAGCTACCCCGCGCGGCCCAACCAGGCTGCGATGAAAGCGGTCAGTTTTACGGTTGCTGCAGGTGAAACAGTGGCCCTTGTGGGGCCCTCTGGTGCAGGCAAGTCGACGGTGATCCAATTGCTGTTGCGGTTTTTTGATCCGCAGTCGGGGCGTGTTCGTCTTGGTGGTACGGACCTGACCGCGATGAAGCGCACCGCGTTTCGCGATCAGATCGCGCTGGTGCCGCAAGAGCCGATCATCTTTGGTGATACAGCGCGCGAAAACATCCGCTTTGGCCGTCCTGATGCCACCGATGCCGAGATCGAGGCGGCCGCCAAAGCCGCTGCGGCTCACACGTTTCTGACTGCCTTGCCCGAAGGCTATGACACATTTGTCGGCGAGCGCGGCGTGATGTTGTCGGGCGGTCAAAAGCAGCGCATCGCCATTGCCCGCGCGATCCTGCGTGATGCGCCTGTTTTGCTTCTAGACGAAGCAACAAGCGCGTTGGACGCGGAAAGCGAAGCAGCCGTTCAGGCCGCGTTTGAGCAATTGTCGGAGGGGCGCACCACGCTTGTAGTGGCGCACCGGTTGGCCACGGTCAAAAGCGCTGATCGGATCATTGTTTTTGACAGCGGCACAATTGTCGCCACCGGGACCCATGACGAATTGGTCGCCCAAGGTGGACTTTATGCACGCCTTGCGCGGTTGCAATTTACCGAAGGGCTTGCCGCCGAATAACCGGCCTGCCTATCGGTTTTGGTAGCGCCATCCGGTATTTAGAGACAAAAGAAGATAACTCTACCGCATGTGCCATAGGGTGGAGTTGTGCCTTGCATCGGCTTCTTTTGTCTTCAAATACCGATACTGTCTCTTCGTATTTTCGCTGCGTCACGGGTTGCGGACCTGTCTGGCAAACTGCATCCTAATCCCAACGAAAGCCTGTAAAAAAGGCCATTGGGAGGAGAATTGTGATGTTTACATCGCGCGAAGACTTGACCGCCATCGAGGCCGAAATGGCTTGGGAGGCACGGGATGTGCCGAGCACGATGTACCAGTTCATCACCGCCACCAAAGACGCCCATGGCGCGCGGCCTGCGGTCACCTTTCAACTGCAATCAGGGGTCAAGGACCCGGCCGAGACGCTGACCTGGACCGATTTTCACGCCCGATCCGTGCAATGCGCGAACTTGTTTCGCAGCCTGGGTGTCAGCGAAGGGGACACGGTTGCCTATCTGCTGCCCAACGCCAACGAAACGGCCTGCACGCTGATCGGTGGCATGATCGCGGGCATCGTAAATCCGATCAACCCGCTGTTGGAGGCCGAGCAGATCGGCTCGATCCTGCGGGAGACAAACGCGAAAGTGCTGGTCACGCTGAAGGCCTTTCCCAAGACGGACGTTGCTCAAAAAGCAGCTGAGGCCGTCGCCCTTGCGCCCAATGTGGCGCATGTGATCGAGGTGGATCTGCTACGCTATCTGACCGGGCTCAAGCGGTTCATTGTGCCTTTGATCCGTCCCAAGAACCCGGTGCGTCACAAGGCGCAGGTGCATGATTTTGCCAAGGCTGTCGGGCGGCAGAACACCGCGCTTGATTTTGCGGACAGCGCAGGTGACCGGGTGGCGGCCTATTTCCACACCGGCGGCACGACCGGTATGCCCAAAGTCGCGCAGCACAAGTATTCGGGCATGATTTACAACGGTTGGGTCGGGCATCGTTTGCTTTTTACCGAGCAGGATGTGGTGATTTGCCCTCTGCCGCTTTTTCACGTGTTTGCCTGCCATCCAATCCTGATGAGCATGATCGCTTCGGGCGGGCACGTGGTGTTTCCAACACCGCAAGGCTATCGCGGCGACGGCGTTTTTGACAATTTCTGGAAGCTGATCGAACGCTGGCAGGTGACCTTTATGATTACCGTTCCCACCGCAATGGCAGCGCTGATGCAGCGCCCGGTGGACGCAAATGTGGACAGTCTGAGAACGGCTTTTTCAGGCTCGGCGCCGCTGCCGCTTGAGCTGTTTCGCCGTTTTGAAGACGCCACGGGCGTCAGTGTCGTCGAAGGCTACGGACTGACCGAGGCGACCTGTCTTGTGTCATGCAACCCGCCGTCAGGCGCCAAGAAAATCGGGTCAGTCGGCTTTGCCTTCCCACATACCACCGTGAAAATCCTCAAAGAGACGCCGGACGGTCCTATAGCCTGTGCCACTGACGAGATTGGCGAGATCTGTATCGACAACCCGGGCGTCTTCGAGGGCTCGACCTATACTGAGGCCGCTAAGAATAAGGACCTGTTCCATCAGGAGATCTTTTTGCGCACCGGCGATCTGGGGCGGATCGACGAAGATGGATATATCTTTATCACTGGTCGCGCGAAGGATCTGATTATTCGGGGCGGTCACAATATCGATCCGGCCGAGATTGAGGAGGCCCTTGCCGGTCATGAGGCCGTGGCCATGGTCGGTGCGATTGGCCAGCCAGATACCTATGCGGGTGAAATCCCTTGTGCATATGTCGAACTGGTTGCAGGCGCCACGATCACCGAGGCGGAGTTAAAAGCATTTGCCGAGGAAAAAGTCCACGAGCGGGCCGCTTTGCCGCGCCATATCGAGATATTGGACGAGCTGCCCAAAACCGCCGTCGGCAAAGTGTTCAAGCCTGATCTGCGCAAGCGTGCGATCACGCGCATTTATGATGCGACCTTGTCAGAGGCTGGGATCAACGCCCGGGTTGCCTTGGTCGCAGAAGACAAAAAGCGCGGTTTGGTGGCGTATCTTGAGAAGACCGGAGAGGTTGATGATGCGGCGCTTGGCAAGGTGCTTGGATCGTTCACGCGCCCTTGGGAATGGGCGGCTTGAAACGTCACAGATAAAACAGATGTCAGGGGCATCTGACGCTCTAGTTTATAAGGCATGGAGAGACAACTGCCCCACATGTCCAGAGGCCCATTTGCGCCGATCGGCCTGTTGAATCCTGCGGGCTGGATCTGGATCGCAATCAGACAGACGTTCCTGGGGCAAGCGCTTTTGACGCGTAAGCGCATGCGCGATCTGGCAAGCTCGCCCATGCATGGAAGGCTAGTCCGATGACGCCGCTTTTTGCACAAGTGCTAGGCGCATCTTATGTCACGTTGCCCGAAAAGGTGCGCGAGGCACACGATCTGCGCGACATCCACCGCTTTCGCGGCTTTGCGCGGATTACGCGCGGAACCCGCCTTTTGCCGCGCGCAATTGCGTGGGTATTCCGGTTCCCGCAGGCTCATGAGCAGGCACCGGTCGAGGTCAGTATGCGCCGCGTCGGTGAAACCGAGAGATGGACGCGTGTGTTCAACGGTGCCGCCTTCGAATCCACTTTGCAGATCCGCAACGGTCTGATGACCGAACGCTTTGGCTGGATCACGTTCCGGCTTGGGCTTTTCATCCGCAAGGACGCGTTGCACTTTCCGGTGACGGGCGCGCGTTTGGGCTGGTTGCCGCTTCCGGCCGCGTTTTTGCCGCGCTCAATTGCGTTGGAAACAGAGCGGGACGGGCGTTTTGTCTTCGACGTGCGGATCGAGGCACCGATCACCGGGGCGTTGATCGTGCATTATCAGGGCTGGCTTGAGCCGGAAGGCTGAAGATTTTTCAAAAAAGTCCCTGCAAGAGTTCTCTGAAAGCTTTTAGGCCGCGGAAGAGGGATGGTGCTGTGAGAGAGGATAGACCTCTCGACTCAGAGGCTTGGCGTAGCCAAACGCGACAGTCGAGACCAAACATCAACCAGGGTCGCTACAGCACTGCGTGAAGAGGAAGGGATGGTGCTGTGAGAGAGGATTGAACTCTCGACCTCACCCTTACCAAGGGTGTGCTCTACCACTGAGCTACCACAGCGCCGTGGGCGGCTGATTAGCGCCTTCGTGCAATTGGTGCAAGCGCAATCTGGACCCGGATAGACCCTTGCGATAAAGACCTTTCATGGAGCGGAAATCCGACAAGACAGCGCGCCCGAACAAGGCAGAAAGCCGCGAAGACAGGCTGAAAGCGGCGCTTAAGGCCAATATGGCCCGGCGCAAAGCGCAGGCACGTGCGCGCGCAGGCTCGGACAAAGGCAAGACAGGCGAAAAGGGCAGCTAGATGGATTCGATTTTGGTGACGGGGAACGGCCCTTTGACGGGTGATATTCCCATCGCGGGGGCCAAGAATGCCTGTCTGACGCTGATGCCAGCCACGCTTTTGAGTGAAGAGCCGCTGACGCTGACCAATGCGCCCCGGCTGAGTGATATCAAGACGATGACGGCCTTGCTGCAGTCGCTTGGGGCGGAAGTCACCTCGATGCAGGACGGGCAGGTTCTGGCGATGTCCTCGCACAATATCGACAACCACACAGCCGACTATGACATCGTGCGCAAAATGCGCGCGTCGATTCTTGTGCTAGGGCCGATGCTGGCGCGGGACGGGCATGCGATTGTGTCGTTGCCCGGCGGATGCGCAATTGGCGCGCGACCTGTGGATTTGCACCTCAAAGCGCTGGAAGCGATGGGGGCAGAGCTGGACCTCAAAGATGGTTATGTGCACGCCAAGGCGCCGGGTGGGTTGAAAGGTGGAACTGTCGAATTTCCTTTTGTGACGGTTGGAGCGACAGAGAATGCGCTAATGGCGGCGACCTTGGCCAAGGGAACCACGGTTTTGAAAAACGCCGCGCGCGAGCCCGAGATTGTCGATCTGGCAGAATGCCTGCGCAAGATGGGTGCACAGATCGAAGGCGAAGGGAGCTCGGAGATTACGATCCAGGGTGTCGATCGCCTGCATGGGGCCACACACCCTGTTGTGACCGACCGGATCGAACTGGGTACTTACATGCTGGCACCGGCCATTTGCGGTGGCGAGGTAACGTGTCTGGGCGGCAAGATCAGCCTACTGGGGGCGTTTTGCGAAAAGCTGGATGCGGCCGGTATTTCGGTTGAGGAAACTGCCAAGGGTTTGAAAGTGGCACGCCAAAATGGCCGGGTCCGTGCGGTGGATGTCACGACAGAACCTTTTCCAGGCTTCCCGACGGATTTACAGGCCCAGATGATGGCACTTTTATGCACGGCAGAAGGCACAAGCGTGCTTGAGGAAAAGATATTCGAGAACCGGTTCATGCACGCACCCGAACTGATCCGCATGGGCGCTGATATCGACGTGCAAGGCGGTATGGCGACGGTAAAAGGTGTGGACCGTCTGAAAGGGGCGCCTGTCATGGCGACAGATCTGCGCGCGTCGGTGTCGCTGATCCTTGCGGGGCTCGCGGCGGAAGGTGAGACGGTGGTCAACCGCGTCTACCATCTGGACCGCGGCTATGAGCGGGTTGAGGAGAAATTGGGTGCATGTGGCGCCAAGATCGAGCGGATCAAAGGACAATGAGCCAAGACGCAAAATTTGAGGATGGCGGTGAACGCCCACTGCGTTTGATGGCGGTCGATACGGACGATCTTCAGGTCGTCTCGTCATTGGTGCAAGACGCGGTGTTCCCGGCATCGGAAATTCAGTGGCTTGCCTCCCAGCGCCGCTTTGCGATCCTGCTTAATCGGTTCCGCTGGGAGGATGTTCCGCAGGCCGAACGCCGGGGGCGCAATTTTGAACGGGTCCAAGCGGTGCTGTTGATCCAAGATGTTGTGAAAGTGCAAAGTCAGGGGGTTCAGAAGGGTGATGCAGATACAATCCTATCGATTTTGTCTATGTCTTTTGTGCCTGCGGAAGACGGGATGGGACGTCTGGAACTGACCCTCGCAGGCGACGGGGCGATTGCGTTGGAGGTAGAAAGCCTTGATGTGGTCTTGAAAGATGTCACGCGGCCTTACGTGGCCCCTTCAAAGCGAGCGCCGGGTCATCCCGACGCATGATGCGACAGAATTTCCGGAGGGGCCATGCCCGTATTTCTAAACAGCTCGGATGCTGAGTTCGAAACCGCTTTCGCAGCTTTGCTGACCGCCAAACGCGAAGACAGCCCGGACGTTGATAACACCGTCGCGGCGATCATCGCTGATGTGCGGGCGCGTGGTGACGCAGCGGTGCTTGATCTGACGGCCAGGTTTGATCGGCTTGAGCTGACAGCGCCGCAGATTGCCTTCTCGGCAGACGAGATTGAGGCCGAATGTGCAAAAGTCTTGGCTGAGGATCGTGCCGCACTTGAGTTGGCCGCGCAGCGCATTCGCGCCTATCATGAACGCCAGAAACCCAGCGATGAAAGCTGGGAGGATGCGACCGGGGCGACGTTGGGTTGGCGTTGGACGCCGGTTTCGGCAGCGGGCCTTTATGTCCCGGGAGGGCTGGCCAGCTATCCGTCATCTGTCTTGATGAACGCGATCCCGGCAAAAGTCGCTGGCGTGCCGCGCCTTGCCATTTGTGTGCCGACCCCGGACGGCGTCGTGAATCCGCTTGTTTTGATGGCTGCGCGCATTGCGGGCGTCGACGAGATCTACCGCATCGGGGGCGCGCAAGCGGTGGCCGCGTTGGCCTATGGTACCGCAACAATCGCGCCTGTTGACAAGATCACCGGGCCCGGCAACGCGTTTGTGGCTGCCGCAAAACGCCGCGTCTTTGGCAAGGTCGGCATCGATATGATTGCCGGGCCGTCCGAGATTTTGGTGATTGCCGACAAACACAATGACCCGGACTGGATTGCCACCGATCTGTTAAGCCAGGCTGAACATGACGAAAGCGCGCAATCGCTGCTTATCACCGATGACGCGGCCTTTGGGCAGGCGGTTGCCGCGTCAGTTGACCGCCAGCTTGAAACGCTGGAGCGGCGCGCCATCGCGGGCCCCAGCTGGCGTGATTATGGCGCCGTCATTGTGGTGCGGGATCTGGACGAGGCTGCACGCCTGTCAGATCGCATCGCTCCCGAACATCTTGAGCTGTGCGTCGAAGACCCCGACGCTTTAAGCGCCAAGATTACCCATGCCGGCGCCATTTTCTTAGGCGCGTGGACGCCAGAGGCCATTGGTGATTACATTGGTGGTCCCAACCATGTGCTGCCCACAGCACGATCTGCCCGGTTTTCAAGCGGGTTGAGCGTGCTGGATTTCATGAAACGCACGACGCTGGCCAAAATGACCCCTGCGTCCCTCCGCGCTATTGGGTCTGCCGCCGAACGTCTGGCACAGTCGGAAAGTCTTGAGGCCCATGGCTTGTCCGTGCGTGCCCGCCTTGATCGTCTGAACGAAAGCTGACCGATGACCCGCATTGCTCATATTGAACTTGATGACGGCAATCTGCCGCCGCCCACCCCCGAGATCGAACAAGAGCGCAAAGTTGCGATGTTTGATCTGCTTGAGGACAATTCGTTCAAGCTGCCTGCGCGCGACGACAAGGACGTGGCCGAAGGGCCCTACCATGTTGGCCTGTCCATCCGTGAAAAGCGCCTGGTGTTTGATGTCACCACTGAAGGTCATGAAAAGGCGGCGGAATTTCATTTATCGCTGGGTCCGTTTCGGCAGGTCGTGAAGGACTATTTTTCAATCTGCAAAAGCTATTTTGAAGCGGTCAAAACCATGCCGCCCAGCCAGATCGAAACAATTGATATGGCGCGGCGGGGCATTCACAACGAAGGTGCGCGGGTGCTGCAAGAACGGCTGGAGGGTAAGGCCGAGGTCGATATCGACACGGCCCGTCGGCTCTTCACGCTGATTTGCGTGCTCCATTTTGGAGCCTGACCCGCGTGACTGAGGCCTTGCCGTCTTCCATTCTGTTTTGCTGCGATCACAACGCGGTCCGCTCTCCTATGGCGGAGGGCATGATGAAGAAATTCTATGGCCATACCACCTATGTTCAATCCGCAGGTGTACGCGGTGAGATGGAGATCGACGGCTTTTCGGTCGCCGTTTGCGAAGAGCTGGGGATCGAGCTGTCGCGCCACCGCACACGATCTTTCGACGAGATGGAGGAATGGGGCGATGATCTGTCGTCTTTTGATCTGATCGTCGCTCTTTCTCCGGCCAGTCAGCGTCGGGCGCTGGAATTGACGCGGATCTACCACTTGGATGTGCAATATTGGCCAATTCTGGATCCGACGGGTCTGGGTGAAAGTCGTGCGGCCAAACTGGACGCTTACCGGCAGGCGCGCGACCAGATTAAAGGCCACATTCTTGGGAAATGGGGTGCAGCTGTTGCACAATAGTGCGTTTGCCGTTGCGTATCCTCACGATTTCCCTTGAAAAACCAAGCAACCCACCGCATTTAGTGCGGCGTCGGCCCCGCCCGGGGGCTTTTTTGAAGGAGAGACCATGGCCAAGGAAGAACTGCTCGAATTTCCCGGTGTCGTTAAGGAACTCCTGCCTAATGCGACGTTTCGGGTCGAGCTGGAAAACGGCCATGAGATCATCGCACATACGGCAGGCAAGATGCGCAAGAACCGCATCCGCGTTTTGGCGGGCGACAAGGTGCAGGTTGAAATGACGCCTTATGATCTGACCAAGGGTCGGATTAACTACCGCTTTAAATAAGCTCATGCGCTTGGTTCTTGGCTCAGGCAGCCCGCGCCGCTTGGAGTTGCTGGCGCAGCTTGGGCTTGTGCCCGATGACGTGCGCGCACCAGACATTAACGAAAACCCTTTGAAGTCTGAATTGCCGCGCCCCTATTGCGCACGGATGGCGCGCGAAAAGGTTGAGGCTGTCGAGGCCGGGGTGGACGAAGTGGTGCTGTGTGCTGACACCACCGTCGCATTGGGTCGCCGTATTTTGGGCAAGCCTCGCGATGCCGGTGAGGCGGCGGAATTTCTGATGATGCTCAGTGGCCGCCGTCACCGCGTCATCACCGCCATTGCGGTGAAGTCCGGCGATCAGATATGGGAGCGCGACGTCGTCTCGGCTGTGAAAATGAAGCGGCTTAGTGATGTCGAGCTGAACAGCTATCTGCATAGCGAAGATTGGCAGGGCAAAGCAGGCGGCTATGCGATCCAAGGTCCTGCCGGTGCGTTTATCCCTTGGATATCAGGGTCTTATAGCGCTATCATGGGGCTGCCTTTGGCTGAAACCGCTCAGCTTTTGAGTGCTGCAGGCTACCCCGTTCATGGTGCGCTCTCATGAAGGGCCGTTTGATCGCATTGGATCACATCGGCGATCGGGAAGCCGCGGCCTTGATGGTTGACGGCAAGCTGGATGACTTGATCGTGGCGCAAGCAGCAGGCCCTGTGCCGGGCTCAATCTATCGCGCCGAGGTCGGGCGGCAGATGAAAGGGCAGGGCGGTGTGATCGTCTCGCTGGGTGAGGGACAAATGGGCTTTCTGCGCGGCGTGAAAAACGCCAGCCCGAGCGATCGTCTGATGGTGCAGATCACCGGCCATGCCGAGGCGGGCAAAGCTACGCCCGTGACCCCCAAACTGCTCTTCAAAAGCCGCTACGCCATCGTCACACCCGACGCACCCGGCATTAACATCAGCCGTGCCATCCGCGATGACGATATCCGCGATGCTCTTTTGTTGACGGCGCATGAAACGATGTCCGATAGCGGCTTTGGCCTGATCGTGCGTTCATCCGCGGCCAAGGCCGAGGCAGAGGCGATTGCCGAAGATATCGAGGCGATGCGCGCACTGGCTGACGCGGTCTTGGCCAAGGCCGAAGGACCACCCGCGTTGGTGCATCTCGGGGATGGCCCACACCTGATCGCGTGGCGCGAATGGACCGATCCTGCACAGGTCGACACCGACGCTGGCTGCTTTGAGACTCACGATATACTTGACCAAATCGAACATATCGCCCGCGATTATGTCGGGCTTTCCGGTGGTTTTACCATGTTTATCGAACCAACGCGCGCGCTTGTGGCGGTGGATGTGAACACCGGTGGGGACACGTCTCCTGCGGCTGGTCTCAAGGCGAATATTGCCGCGGCAAAAGCCCTGCCAACGCAACTGCGCCTACGCGGGTTGGGGGGGCAAATCACCATTGATCTTGCGCCCATGACCAAGCGAGACCGCAAACCTTTCGAGGTGGCCCTGCGCGCGGCTTTCAAAGCCGATCCAGTGGACACAACGCTTGTCGGCTGGACCCCTCTGGGCCATTTTGAACTGCAACGCAAACGCGAACGCGTCCCTTTGAGCGAGGTCCTCAGATGAGCTGTCCGATCTGCGAAAAAGAAATCGAACAAAAGTATCGCCCGTTTTGTTCCAAGCGCTGCGCCGACCTCGATTTGGCGAAATGGCTATCAGGCAGCTACGCGATCCCGTCCGAGAGTGCCGAAGACCTTGAAGAAGCCGCGCGCGAGGCCGAAGTGGCCCCCAAACGCCAGCACTGAAATTGCCGCGATTTCGCACTGGACACCCCCCGGGACCTGCCCTAAAACGCGCAAACCCGAAGGTGAAAACCTTCCCCGGTGCCTGGGTAGCTCAGGGGTAGAGCAGTGGATTGAAAATCCTCGTGTCGGTGGTTCGATTCCGCCCCCGGGCACCATCTAACATCACGTCGATGATTGGCCGGTGAACCGCTCTCT
>CAKZXZ010000190.1 GCA_937883775.1 uncultured Paracoccaceae bacterium | reverse complement strand
ACCCCTAAGGTCGGGAGAAACCAAATGATCCAGATGCAGACCAATCTGGATGTTGCTGACAACTCCGGCGCTCGCCGAGTTCAGTGCATCAAGGTCCTGGGTGGCTCCAAACGCAAATATGCCTCTGTGGGTGACGTGATCGTCGTCTCAGTGAAGGAAGCCATTCCACGCGGTCGAGTGAAGAAAGGCGACGTTCGTAAGGCCGTTGTTGTTCGCACTGCCAAGGAAATTCGTCGCGAAGATGGCACAGCCATCCGCTTTGATCGTAACGCGGCCGTTATTTTGAACAATAACAACGAGCCGATTGGCACCCGGATCTTCGGGCCAGTTGTGCGCGAGCTTCGTGCGAAAAACTACATGAAGATTATTTCACTGGCGCCGGAGGTTCTCTGATGGCTGCGAAACTGAAAAAAGGCGACAAGGTCGTCGTGATTGCTGGCAAGGATAAAGGCAAGGAAGGCACCATTTCTTCCGTTGATCCAACAGCGGGTAAAGCTGTTGTGGAAGGCCTGAACATGGCCATCCGTCACACCAAGCAAAGCCAGAGCACACAGGGCGGTCGCCTGCCGCAGGCGATGCCAATCGACCTCAGCAACCTGTCTTATGTAGACGCCAACGGCAAACCCACCCGCGTCGGGTTCAAAATGGACGGCGACAAGAAGGTGCGTTTTGCCAAAACCACAGGGGACGTGATTGATGCTTGATGCAGCTGACTACACCCCGCGCCTGAAAGCGCATTACGACGGGACAGCGCGTGCCGCTCTGAAAGAAGAGTTCGGCTATTCCAACGACATGCAAATCCCGCGCCTCGACAAGATCGTGCTGCACATCGGCAGCGGCCGTGCCGCCGTCAAAGACAGCAAGAAAGCCAAGTCAGCAGTCGAAGATCTGACGCTGATTGCAGGCCAGAAAGCGATCATGACAGTTGCGAAGAAGTCCATCGCGGGCTTCCGCGTTCGTGACGGCATGCCAATGGGCGCCAAGGTGACCCTGCGCAACGTTCGTATGTACGAATTCCTGGACCGTCTGGTCACGATTGCCATGCCGCGCATCCGTGACTTCCGCGGCGTGTCCGGCAAATCGTTTGATGGCAATGGCAACTACGCGCTCGGCATCAAAGAGCACATCGTCTTCCCCGAGATTGACTACGACAAAGTCGACGAAATGTGGGGAATGGACATCATCATCGCAACCACGGCGAAAACTGACGCTGAAGCCAAGGCCCTGTTGAAGCACTTCAACATGCCTTTCAACAGCTGAGCCGGAGGAGAACTGACATGGCTAAAAAAGCAATGGTCGAACGCGAAAAGAAGCGTCAGCGTCTGGTCGAGAAATACGCCGCCAAGCGTGCCGCTTTGAAAGAGATTATCAGCGACGAAAGCAAGCCGATGGAAGAGCGTTTTCGCGCTTCCTTGAAGCTGGCTGAAATGCCGCGCAACAGCTCAGCAACTCGTCTGCACAACCGCTGCCAGCTCACAGGCCGGCCGCACGCATACTACCGCAAGCTCAAGGTCAGCCGGATCGCCCTGCGCGATTTGGGTTCTGCCGGCCTGATGCCCGGTGTTGTGAAATCAAGCTGGTAAGGAGAGACTATGATGAACGATCCTATCGGCGATATGCTGGCTCGCATCCGCAACGCGGGCATGCGTGGAAAATCCACCGTATCGGTCCCCGCATCCAAGATGCGCGTTCGCGTGCTCGATGTGCTGACCGATGAAGGCTACATTCGCGGTCATGAACCGGCTACTGGCGTGGGCGGACACCCGACAATCGAAATCAGCCTCAAGTACTTCGACGGCGCCCCTGCCATCAGAGAGATGAAGCGGGTCTCTAAGCCCGGTCGTCGCGTTTACATGGGCGTGGGTG
>CAKZXZ010000189.1 GCA_937883775.1 uncultured Paracoccaceae bacterium | reverse complement strand
TTCTGGCACATCGTAACCACCAAGGAGTGGAGATGAGACAGAAACCCGGAACACGGAAGAGCCATGGCGAGAAGGTCGTCAAAGACATCCGCCGCGCCACCCGCAAGCAGTATTCGGCGGAAGAGAAGATCAGGATTGTGTTGGACGGCCTGAAGGGCGAGGACAGCATTGCGGAGCTGTGCCGCCGCGAGGGTATTGCTCAGAGCCTGTATTACAGTTGGTCCAAGGAGTTCCTTGAAGCTGGTAAGAAGCGGCTTTCGGGTGATAGGGCCCGTGCTGCGACGTCGACCGAGGTCAAGGATTTGCGGCGTGAGGCTCGTGATCTGAAGGAGGTCGTGGCGGAGCAAGCTTTGGAACTGCGGCTGCTCAAAAAAAGCATGATCGCGGATGGGGACGACGACGCATGAGGTATCCTGCATCCGAGAAGCTTGAGATCATCCGTTTGGTTGAGCAATCGCATCTTTCCACCAAATGCACGCTGGACAAACTGGGCATTCCCCGGACCACGTTCTATCGCTGGTATGACCGATATCTGGCTGGTGGCCCTGAGGCGCTTGAGGATCGCAGTCCCAAGCCATCGCGGGTCTGGAACCGCATTCCCGATCCGGTTCGTGAGAAGATCAAGGACCTTGCCCTGAAAGAAAGCGAGTTGTCCCCGCGGGAGGTGGCGGTGCAGTTCACTGACACGCAAAAGTATTTTGTGTCAGAGGCTTCGGTCTATCGCATCCTCAAGTCCTACGATCTGATCACCAGCCCGGCCTATGTGGTTCTGTCAGCCGCGGACGAGTTCAGAGATAAAACCAGCCGCCCGAACCAGCTTTGGCAGACCGACTTCACGTACCTGAAAGTGATCGGCTGGGGTTGGTTCTATCTGTCGACGATCTTGGATGATTACAGCCGCTATATCATCGCCTGGAAGCTCTGCACGACCATGAAAGCAGAGGATGTGACCGACACGCTGGACCTCGCTCTGCAGGCATCAGGGTGTGATCAGGCGACAGTCCTGCACAAGCCACGCCTGCTCTCGGATAACGGGTCGAGCTACATCTCTGGCGAACTGGCCGATTGGCTTGAGGATCAGAAAATGGACCATGTCCGGGGCGCGCCGTATCACCCCCAGACCCAAGGCAAGATCGAGCGCTGGCATCAGACGCTGAAGAACCGCATCTTGCTGGAGAACTACTACTTGCCGGGCGACCTGAGGCACCAGATCGATGCCTTTGTCGATCACTACAACCATCGGCGCTACCACGAGAGCCTTCAGAAGCTCACACCTGCTGACGTCTACTTCGGCCGTGGCCAGACCATTCTGAAACAACGAGAAAGGATCAAACGAAAGACCATCGAAACGC
>CAKZXZ010000188.1 GCA_937883775.1 uncultured Paracoccaceae bacterium | reverse complement strand
GCGCTGTCCGCCGAACCTGAGCGGACCGATCAGGACGAGTTGCGGATTATCACCGACTTTTTGAAGGCTCAGAAAGGAGGTCTTAAGGTTGCTGCAAAGTCGGCCAAGACGACATTCCGGGTCACATCTGGGCCGAAAACCGCAAAATGCACCGCAGCGGATGGCCGGTTTGAGATTAGAATGTCGCAGGATTTTTCCGCGTTAGATCGCCAGGCGCTCGAACGCGCGACGCAGGCGTTTCTGGATGCCATCAAGCCGTCAGAAAACGGGTAATCAGCGGCGCAAACGTCTCGGGTGCTTCTTCATGTGCGAGGTGCCCGAGTTCTGGCAGGCGCATGACCTTGGCATTGGGAAGCTTGGCCGCGGCACTTTCTGATGTAATCGGCGGCACGGCGCGGTCATTCTCTCCGACAATCAGAAGCGATTTGTTGATCGTTTCGGGCAGCCGCGCCAGAACGCCGTCCAGCTTCCATTGCGACATCATTGTTAGCGCACCGTCGACATGGCTGCGCGCCGAAACCAATTGATGATACATTGCCAGACCGGCCTCGTTCACAGAGCTGCCGGTGCCCTCGATCAGTCGCTTGACGCTTTGGGGTGTCGTGGCCGACGACACGATATTCGCAGTGAGCGGATTGAACGTCAGCATCTTTGCCATCATCGGAAAAATGACGCCTGCAAGGCCGGGGAAATTTCCCAAAGCGGCGTTCAGCCCGATGATTGTTCCCCGCGGGGAACATCCCAGTTGCAGCATGCGAAAGCCCAATGCAGCGCCAGCAGAGTGTCCGATGATCGCGTCGATTTCCCAGCCTTCTTGTTTGGCAAGGGCGATGATGTCTTCGGACATCGGCTCGATCCCGCAGCGCTGTTTGCGCCCAATGTTGGTAAAGCCGTGGCCCGGCAGATCAATCGCGATTACGTGGAAGTCCTTTGCAAGGATCGGCATCAGATCGCGCCACGAATGGGTAGCACCCCCAGCACCATGTAACAGCAAAAGCGTTGGGCCTTTGCCCATTTCCTGAACGTGCCAGACATGGGGCCGGCTTTCGATAAAACGGGACGTGGCTGCGTGGGGCCAGTTGGCTTTGGCGGTCTCCCAGTCCATCTAGTCGCTCAAAACCGCAGAAACAGCGCTGGAAAGCCGCTTTGCGTCGGCGCGCGGCAAGGGGACATACGGGGCCAAAAGCGTCTCTGACAGCTGTTTTAGAGCCTGTTGCGGGCGGTTGGACATGTCGATCACAAGGCACTCGACAGCGTGGCCCCGCAGGGACTTGGCCATCCTATCAGCGTCCTCGCCCGCTGTGGCGCGGTTTGCGGTGCCATCCAACGCGATATTGGCGCGGCCATCGGTGAGGATCGCGACCGTGGGCGTCATGCCGCGCTTACGGGCTTGCAGCGCCAGATCAAGCGCGGATTTAAGGCCAGCGGCAAGGGGGGTGCCGCCGCCGCCGGGCAGGGCGGCAAGGCGACGTTTGGTTTGCACCAGCGAACGTGTAGGCGGCAGCAGGATTTCGGCACTGTCGCCGCGAAAGGCCACAAGGGCAACGTGATCGCGGCGGGCGTAGGCTTCGGCGAGCAGTAACTCGATGGCGCCTTTGGCCTCGTTTAGGCGTGAGAACGCGGCGGAACCGGAGGCGTCGACGGCGAAGATCAGCAGGCGGTCTGACTTTTCCTCGAACCGTTTGAGGCGGATATCTTCGGCGCGGATGTGTAGATTTGTTCCCCGCGGGGAACATTTTCGGCGGATCGGCTGCCATGGGGCGGCGGCGCGCAGGGTTGCGACCAGATCAACCTTGGATGTGCCGTCGATCTGACCCGGGCGCGAGGGCAGGGGGCGACCGCGTCGGTTGCCCTTTTTCTTGTCGCCAGAGCCAGCCCCAGCGGGCGTTTTGGATTTGCTTTCCTGCTTAGCAAGATGGGCCAGCAGATCGGCGGGGAGGGTGGCTTTGACGGCTTCCAAAAGCACCTCTTCGGGGATCTGGAAGTCGTTAGGCGTTTCGCTTTCGTCGCCTTGATCGCCCTCGTTGGTGTCGGGCGGTGGTGGGGGCGTGTTGTCTTCGGGCTGCGGTTCTGGTTCGGGCATCTGTGTGGCGCGGGGCGCATAGACCAATTGCACGGCGGCGCGCAGGTCGTCGGCGTCAATTTCATCACCGCCGAACAAAGCGCAGTGAACGCGGGCGGTGTGGACGGCGAGGATCGGGGTGCGCAGGCTGTCGATGCCTAATTCTTGTGCAAATTGAGTGAGGTATTTTAATACCGTATCACTTGCCTGAATAGTGTCTAACGTTGCCCGAGCCGCGTCGATATCAGCCTTGGGCAACGCGACGTCCGTCGTCTCCTGCCACGCGATATCCGTGGCGTCGATATGCAGCGCAACCCGGTCACGCAGGGCAGGGGGGGCCTGTTCCTCATCGCCGTCGCCTTCATCCAGCAGGATCAGGCTGTGGCAGGTGTGATCGTCCAGCGCGATGGCCAGCTTACCGGCGAGGTTCGCCTCGGCCCGTTCGGCCATGGTGAGGATCAACGCAGAAGGCTGGCCGATGATGCCTTTGGTCTCCACGACCGTGCCAGCGGCGAGGGTGGCGGAGACGTCAACACCGCCGAAAAGCTGCTCATCCGTGATGGTGGGATGGATTTTGCGCAAGGGCAGGGGGAGGGCTTGAAGGCCCCTAATCAGACGGTCACGGACAGGGCCGGAGCGGGCGCGCAGCCACAGGCCGCCGAGGCCGACCGGATCAACGGCCAGAAGGTTCAGCGCGGTGGCGGCGCGGAGCCAGGTATCCTGACTATCGCTCAAGCCAGTACTTCTTCGACGATGCGGGTGACGCGGGTGCCGGTACCGGCTTCGTCCAGCGGATCGCGGCGCAGGCGGTGGCGCAGGGACGCGGGCGCGATAGCTTTGACGTGGGCGCGGGTGACGGTCTTGTCGCCTTGGTAGGCGGCGAGCGCGCGGGCGGTCTTCAGCAGCGTGAGTTCCCCGCGCAAGCCGTCTGAGCCAAGGGCAACGCAAAGTTCGGCGCAGTCGCGCAGGGTCGCATCGGGCGTTTTCATCTTTTTCAAGAGCTTACGCGCCTTGAGGATGTTTTCGCGGATGATTGCATCTTCGGCTTGCCAGCGCAGCATGAAGGCGGTGTGATCGCTGTCATAGGCATCGCGGCGGCGGATCACCTCGATCCGGTCGTCGATATCGGTGGGCGTTGTGACGTCGACGGAGAGGCCGAAACGATCCAGCAGTTG
>CAKZXZ010000187.1 GCA_937883775.1 uncultured Paracoccaceae bacterium | reverse complement strand
CAGCGGTAGCAACAAGTCCGAGGGTCACCCATGCAACGCTTTGCACAAACCGCTGCGATACTCTCGATTGCTGGACCTTCGCTTAGCACGCGGCGCATGACCGAGCATTGCCCAGACCTAGCCGCTCTCCAAACGTTGTTTCTTCATGCGGTGGGGGGTTGCAATAATTTCTACGCTTGGCAAAATACATGACAAAAACAATCAGAAAAGTAGGCAAGGTTCGCGGTCGAAAGAATGCTTCTGAGATTAAGTCTGTGTGAATGAAATGCAGCACAACCCTTTTTGACCCTGAGTTTGTTGGGTGATGCAGCACCTCTAGCAGAGAGCGAAGCGGTGGTTCGAAGACATCACACGTTAGATTTCTGCGCCAATACCAGCGAAATGAAAACAAGATGGAAGGAAACAAGATGAAAGATCACACCAAGCACAATTATGCCATTGGCGCGTTCTTTGGAGCAACTCTGATGCTGACGAGCACTGCTGCTCCAGCACTTGCCGACATCACAGTTTACGCAACAACAGGTTATCTTGGAGATGCCGTTGCGAAAATCGCTCCGGACGCTGAGGTTATCACCATGGTAGGGCCCGGCGGTGACCCGCACACCTACCAACCGTCGACCCAAGACATTCAGACGATCCAGTCCGCGGATGCTGTCGTTTGGAATGGCCTGTTTCTTGAGGCTCGGATGGAAGACCTGCTAATGGGCTTGGGCGACCAGGCACTGGCCACGGGAGAGCTGGTCCCGGGGGCGATGCTGCTTCCTTGGGAAGATGACCTGAGTGATCCGCATATCTGGAATAGCCCAGTTGTTTGGTCCGTCGTCGTGGGCCATGTCGCCGATCATCTGGCGGCCATCGACCCAGATAATGCTGACACCTATGTGGCCAATGCCGCTACCTATATTTCAGAAATTAGGGCTGCTGACGAAGAGGTGACGGAACTGCTGTCGTCTATCCCGGACGGTAGCATTCTCATTACAGGACATGACGCGTTTGAGTATTTTGGGGCCACCTACGGTCTTGAAGTTCAAGCAACCGACTTCGTCTCGAGCGAGGCCGAAATGGGCCCTGCGCAGATGGCCGAATTAGCGCAGTTTATCGCCGACAACCAAATCCCGATGATTTTCCAAGACAACCTGGCAAACCCTCAAGCGATCACCAGTCTGCAAGAGGCGGTTCAGGCCCTTGGCTGGAACGTCGAGATCTCGGATGATGAGCTGTTCGCGGATTCGCTCGGTAGCGAAGCAGAAAACGATGAATACCTAGAGGTTTTCTTGCATAATGCGCGTGCCGTCGCTGCGGCGCTTGGTAGTGGTTCATGACCGCAGCGGCCCTTGCATGTCACACCCGGAACTTATCAGTTGCTTATCGCGCTGAACCGGTGCTCCACCATGTGAACTTTGAGGTTCCGGTAGGCAGCGTCATGGGAGTCGTCGGCCCAAATGGATCGGGCAAATCGACACTTATCAAGGCCATGCTTGGCCTTGTTACGCCGCTTACTGGTCGCTCGGAGTTCTTTGGGCATCCCTTGGACAAAGTCCGGCAGCGCATCGGATATATGTCCCAGTCCACAAGCGTAGACTGGGACTTCCCAACGACCGTTTCTGATCTCGTTACAATGGGTACTTATGGCGAGTTGGGATGGCTTCGGCGCCCAGGCAGAGCCGAACGTGGCCGAGCAATAGCTGCGCTCGAGCGAACGGGCATCCCGGACCTCGCTAACCGGCAGATTGGAGAGCTTTCCGGTGGGCAACGCCAGCGCGCCTTCTTGGCACGCAGCCTTGTTCAGGAACCGGATCTCTATTTTATGGACGAACCTTTTCAAGGCATCGACGCCAAGAGCCAACAGGCGATGATCGAGGTGCTGAAAGACCTAAGTCTCCAAGGCAAAACAATTGTAATCGTGCATCACCACCTCGCAACAGTACGAGATTACTGCACCCATGTGACCTTGCTCAATGGGAGTATCGTCGCCTCAGGTCCTTCAGCAGAAGCCTTCACCAAAGACAATATCCGTATTGCGTACGAGGTACGCGAAGGAGCTGAAGCTTTCTTGGAGACTGCAGGATAATCCAATGATGGACCCAATCGAGTTTTTTGGTAACCACACCTTTCGAATGGTATTTCTTGGTACCTCGGTGATCGGTCTTGTCGCGGGTGCCCTAGGTTCGTTTGCCTATCTTCGAAAGCAATCTCTGATCAGTGATGTCGTTGCACATTCTGCACTCCCCGGTGCACTTCTGGCGTTTCTTGCCGCGGTCCTGGTCTTGGAGGTCAACGGTCGCAATATGCTGGGTCTTTTGGTCGGTGCCATTATCACAGGCACGCTATCTGCCCTTTTTGCCAACACGATTGCCTCTCGGACAAAAATCCGGATCGACACCGCAATGGCGATCTCGCTAACGATGTTCTTCGGGGGCGGCATGATCCTGTTGCGCATCATTTCGCAGGGTCAATTTCCGGGAAAGGGTGGCATCGACGAGTATCTGTTCGGCAACGCGTCAGTGATTACGATCGCCGACCTGACCACGATTATCGCCGTTGGGGCGTTAGCCTTGATCCTGATGGTCGTGTTCTGGAAGGAGTTTGCGCTGCGGACGTTTGATCCTGACTTCTCCACCCTCCTCGGGTTTCGGGCTCGGGCCATCGACACGCTCATGTTCACGACGATCGTAATTGCCATCGTCATTGGGGTGAAGGCGGTCGGCGTCGTCTTGATGATCGCGTTCGTGGTCACCCCGCCTGCCGCTGCCCGACAATGGACCAACACTCTACCAAGCATGGTCGCTTTATCCGGTGTATTCGGTGCTGCCGGAAGCGCATTCGGGGCTTACATTTCAGTTTCGCTTGGATCAGTGCCCACTGGGCCTGTGATTGTTCTGACCCTTTTTCTGATCTTCTTGATCTCGCTCTTCGCGGCACCGCGCCGCAGTATCATTGCAACTGCATTGCGGCAGGCAAGAGCACGTGAGACCCTACGGCGGGAGTTGCGCTCAGAGACGGTCGACAAATGAGTTTCCTACTTGGCACCACGCTGCTCGCAATCGTCACGGCCCTCGCCTGCGCTTTGCCCGGCGCTTTTGTCGTTTTGCGGCGAAACTCCATGCTCGTCGAGGGCATCGCTCACGCCGTCTTGCCAGGGATCGTCGTGGGTTTTGCCCTAACCCATGACTTGAATTCGCCTTGGTTGATCTTTGGCGCAGCACTGGCCGGGCTTTTGGTTGTCCTTAGTAACGAGTGGCTCATTCGCACAGGGCTGCTGATCGGTGATGCGCCCCAAGGCTTGGTCTTCCCCGCACTTTTCGCAGGTGGCGTCATTCTGCTCTCGCTGGACTTAAGTCATGTTCATCTGCACACCGAAGTTATTCTAGTCGGTGATCTTAACCTTGCCGCGTTTCGACAGCTTGTCGTGAATGATGTTTCTATTGGCCCACGCTATCTCTACGTCATGCTTTGCGTGCTCGCGGTGAACATCGCGTTCATCGCTGCGTTGTACCCGAAACTGAAAATTACGACCTTTGACCCTGAATTCGCGGCAACCTTGGGGCTGCGCACCCAGCTTCTGAACACGGCTTTCATGTTCCTGGTGTCAGTCACCGTTGTCGCCGCTTTCCACGCCGCTGGTGCTCTTCTTGTCATCTCTTTGTTAGTCGTACCGGCAGCAACCGCGCACCTGATTAGCCATCGGCTATCGGTTATGCTTGGCTTAACAGCAGCTTTCGCAGTGGTTGGCACGCTATCTGGCTTTTGGATTGCCTATGTTCTCAATGCCGCGACCTCCGCCGGAATAGCGCTGTTTTATGGTGTGATGTTTGTTGCAGTTGCCTTCGCAGATAAACTGGCCACAAAATTGCGTAGGAAGCGGCGAGTCGAGGTAGACAAGAGCGCGCAAGGTACAAAGCCTGCTGTTTCGGAGGCCAAGCAACTTGATCGCTCGAGGTCAAAGAACAAACCTCAGGTCGCCGAGTGACATGGAGCCATCCGCGGTTTTCCGACATACATTGATGCATCCGACCCTAATGCCACTCACACGTATCTCGGACTGAATTGTCTAATTAAGAGTATGAGAGCATCCAGCGCCATGGATAAGACCTTCGCCGCAACCCACCCCGATGATCCCCATCGCGTCGGACGCAGCCATTGGCTTCGTGCGGCCGTCCTAGGGGCAACAGACGGCATCGTTTCGATTTCAGCGCTCCTGATCGGTGTTGCAGCCGCGGTGCCAACAGCGGAATTGGTCTTGACGACAGGTATTGCCGGGCTGTTGGCCGGTGCGATGTCGATCGCGGCAAGCGAGTATATCTCCGTCTCATCCCAAGCGGACATCGAGCGCGCTGAAATCAAACGTGAAAAACGGGCATTACAGCAAAATCCAGAAGGCGAACTTGCAGAAATGGCGGCCATTTGGCGCGATCGCGGCCTTAGCCTTGAAACCGCGCAGAAGGTCGCGGTTGAACTCACCCAGAGCGGCGCGCTCGAAGCGCATCTTCGGGATGAAGTCGGTCTTATCGATCTGCATTCTGCGAGTCCAAAGAGGGCTGCATTCGCCTCGGGGTCAGCCTTTGCAAGCGCCGCAGCTTTCCCTCTGGCGGCCACGGCATTTGCCCCCGCAGGGCTCATTATTCCCGCTGTACTTATTGCAACGTTCATGGCGCTTATTGTCTTAGGCGGCATTGGTGCCACGGTTGGCGGGACGCCGGTCGTGCCAGCTGTACTGCGAACATTTATTTGGGGCGCGATGGCGATGATAGTCACTTTCCTAGCTGGGTCTTTTGTCGGTGGATATGTCGGCTAGACACAGCTGAAATCTGTTATCGCATCGCGGCCTTAGCGTGAAGCTCAACCCGCTGAGTGACTTATTGCCTGAGCGCTGGCTTGGGAGTGGCGCGAGCGCTTATTCCTTTTGTGGTATGGGCCTCTTGCTTGGCGACTTAGCACCGAG
>CAKZXZ010000186.1 GCA_937883775.1 uncultured Paracoccaceae bacterium | reverse complement strand
AGCAGAGCGCTCATAACGCTTTGGTTGCGGGTTCAAGTCCTGCCGGGCCTACCACTCCCCTTCATTTTTTGTTTCCTTTCAATAGCATAGCCGAAGGTTCGCCAAGATTTTTTGAGAGGTTCACCACTTTCTGTTGTGGAATTGTTCTTTCAGACAGTTTGTCGAATGCTTGATCTGCCAAGTGTTCCCGGTCGGCGGCATCGGTATAGCGCTGGACTTCGGCCAATGTTTTGTGGCCAGTCACGGAGGCAATTTCCTTTGCCGAGGACCCCGCCTCGGCAAGACGACGGGCTATCGCTTTCCGCAAACCATGCGCAGAGCATTCGGGCAAGGCCGCCGCATCGCACCAGCGCCGCATAAGGTTGCCGAGACCATTTGGCGATCTCGACCGTCCGTCCTTCGTCTCCAAGAAGGTGAGCGCGTCGGGTGAGCAATGGGAAATTGCGGCAGCGAGCGCGGGCATGATCCGAATAGAGATAAGATCACCGCCCTGCCCCGCGGTTTTGCGGCGGCGATACTCGATCCGGTCGCCTTTGATGTTTTGCCAACCCAAGGCAACGGCATCGACTTTCGCCGCGCCGGTCCAGAGCATCAGCGTCATTGCAAGGTGCGGAAGGGTGCCTTCCGCATGGGCCTCGTAAAACAGGTCAATCTCATGCTCTGCCCATGTGTGGTATCCACCTGGCTTCGTCTTATAAGGCTTCACGGCGAGGACCGGATTGTCCGAACGCCATCCTATCGCAATCGCGTGGTTCATGAGTTGTCGCAGTTGCTTCCGAAGATTATTGGCTGCCGCAGGTGTGTCCGCCTTTTCAGCAAGAACCTTCCGAACGTCCTGCGGCCTCATATCCGCTGCCAACTTGTGGCCGTGCTTTTTCAGAAAGGGTTCAAGTATCAGCTTGGCGTTATGCTGAGTTCCCGCCGTGCAGGCGCGAAATTCCGGCGACTTGTAGCGTTCGACAGCAAGCGCGCGCATGGTGCCCGGCTTCACCCGTGCCTTGCCCGCTTCTCGGGGGGCATTCAGCCTCGCGACCGCCTCGGCGTATCTTCTGACAAAGTCTTCGGTTCCATAGTCTGGGCCGAGTTCAATCGAAACGCCTTTACGGCGCACTCGCCAACGCAGGCGACCATGTCGATCCGTGTAGCTCTTGGCGAGCGGATACTGGCGATCGCTCTTCTTACTCATGCGTTGTCCCAAGTGTTTACCTGTGTGGTGGAAGAAGCTTTACGAACAATGATCGAGACCTCTCCCGTCGGCTTGCGGCAGATTTCCCAATCTGTGATTCCGGCCTCTTGCATCGATTTTGTAACGCGATCGAGGTCCGATTTTGGGAAAAGCGCTGGACGGTTTGCCATCAGCCTTCCCCCGTCATAAAGGTTTCGCGGAATGGCAGATCCAAGCACTTTGCAATGTAGCTGCAAACCTCCGTAAGGTTCAGGAAAACGTTAGGCTGGTGGTCTGAGTCTACAGGGATGGGGATGCTAACCAAAGCCTTGGACCCGTCAACGCCTGCCAAACCGGCATCGCTGAAAATCTCACAGTTCAGGTAGTTGTCTGCGTCACCCCATGGCGACACGATCAACCAGGTAAAGCCATCACGAAATATCTTCCCGGCCTCACGAAAAAACTTAGGGTCGGGCTTCGGTTCGGGATCATTTCCGAATGTCACCGGCATGCCTTGACCAAGATAAGCAACCTTAGCGCCGATCATGTAGGCGCGTCGCACCTCAACCCCGCAGTCGATCAATCTGAGGGCAATGCTGCCCTGTAGGATTGCAGGGACGGATAGCATGATCTCTTTCCCGCGCCCAAGACCGTCCGAGCCAGCGTGGTTTTCGATATCAACGATTTTCCCATACTTCTTGTGGCCGTACCAACGGCCGCCGCTAGGGCTCATTACGATTGTCGCCCGGCTTGCCGGGAAAATCTTATCTTTCGGTACTGCGGCCAAGTTGTTCGATTCCATTTTAGATGCCTCCAAAAGTAGTATGTTATATTACTACTTATTACAATAAAAACATCTTAAACGGGAGTGCGTTTCCGTGCCGCTTTGCGGAAAAGATCACCCACAAAGCGACATTTTTTCCGATTTTGGGAAATATTTATACGTCAGCCTGCCCGCTGCCCGGCGGCGACGGCCGCGCTGATTTGCTGGCCCACTTGCGCGCGCGACGCCTTGAAGGAATGCACGTCCTGCGTCTGGATGTAGACATTGACAGGCGCGCGATCCGAACCGCCGCCCGCACTATGGGCGCGGGTCACCTTCACTTGCTCGCCTTGAGACAGGCGCACGGATGCGAAGTTGCGGTCAACACCGGCGCGGCCACCGACGGTCAGGGTGCCGCCTTGATCGAGACCCGGAATAAGCCCCGAGACGACGGACCCAAGGCCGCCCAGCAGGCTAGACCCAAGACCACCCAAGAAACCGCCGCCACCACCGCCGCCGCCAGACAGACCGCCAAGCGATTGCGAAAGGCCGTTTGCCATTTGACCAAAGACGTTTGAAACGATCTGATCGGAATAGCTTTTGCCGATATCCAGCAAGGACCCCATAAAGGATTTCCAAGTCAGGGTCCCGGATGATGCAAGCGAACTGATCGAGGACCCTACGTCATTCATCAGACCCTTGAACGAGTCGTTGACGCTTCCCGTCGCATCATCGGTCGGCTTGACCATGTTGCCCTGTAGATAGCCGAAGTGTTTCCCGATTTCCTCGATCAGATCAGGCACCCAAGAGTTGCCGACGACCTTATCGTAGAGCCAGAAAAACTTGCCCTCGACCCACTCGACCTTTTTGCCGAGATTGTCGAGGATCGCATTAAACTTGACGTTGATCCATTCGCCAACCTTGGTCACCACGTCGCCGACGATCTTGGGGATCGCGCCGAAGAAGTCCTTGAAGGTCGTGTAAACCTCTTTCACCTTCCCGGCGATTTCCCGGAACATGATTGTGAAGGCTTCCCACAGACCCCGCACCGCTATCGACACGGGCGCAAAGGTCTTTTCAAGCAAGGTCATTTCCGACCACGTTTCTTTAAGCCACCCGACCGTGGCCTCAATCTCAGGCCACAGGGCGATAACTGCCGTGGTGATCCCGGCGATCCCGGCGGCGACAAGCAAGGCTGTGCCAGAGATCGGGGCAAGCGCAAGCATCATACCACCAAGCGCCAGAGACACGGGCGGAATGGCGACCGCCACAAGACCCAGGACCGTGATGGCCTTTTGTGCGCCGGGCTCAAGGTTCTTGAACGCGTCGGTGATCGTCTTTAGCGTATCCACGACGGGCGGCAGAATTTCCAAGAGGTTCTTACCGACAATCTCTTTCACATCGCCCCACGCGTTCGACCAAGCATCAAGAATGCCCGCGCCCGCTGTGCGCGCGGCCTCCGCTTGCCCACCATAAGCCGAAGCGATTTCATCAAGGATTAAGCGCTGCGCCTCGGCGATGTTGCCGGCCTCTGCAAGTCTCTTGATGATATCCTGTTGTTCGTCTGAAAAGGTTGCCCCTGCCCGTGACAGGGCCGAGAGGCCCCTTACGGGATCGTTGAGCGCCTTTCCGAGCATGATAGAGGCCGATTGCAGATCGCCGTCGAGTACCGTTGAGAGGTCGAGAGCGGCCGTCTGGGCACGGGCGAAGCTGTCGCCCGCGATGTTTTTGAAGGTGAGAAGCTGCGCCGTCACATCGTTCAGAATACGTTCATCGCCAAACCGGGTCACGCCCTGTAGCGCACTTGCCTGCTTTCGCAATTCTTCTGCGGTAAATCCGGCCGCGCCGCCGGTTGACCGGATCGCCTGTGCGACCTTGGCTTCGGCGCGGGCCTGTTCGTCGTAAAGGCCAATCGAGCCGCGAAAGAGCGCTACGATCCCGGCCGAGGCGACCGAACCTGCCGCCCCGGCGCGGCGCATGGCAGCCCCGGTGCGATCGATCCGTTCGGACGCGGTCGCGGCATGGCCACCGGTTTCACGCAGTTTCTTGTTGACCGCTGCGAAGGCGTTGCCCGTCTTGTCTCGGGCAGTGATTGCGAAGAAAAGATCGCGAATGCCCATCAGTCGCCCTCGCCGCCAGACTTGCGTTTGCTTTCGACTACCGCCAGTGCGCGCGCCATCATTTCGTCTTTTAGATCAAGCCGGTTGATTTCTTTCTGTAGCCGCTCGAACGCGGGTAAGTATGCCGGGCCATATTTCACGACCAATTCGGATGCGATAAAGTAAGACTTGAGAGTATCTTCGCGGGATACACTGCTGTTATTGTCCATAGCGTGTTTTTCCTTTTTTCAGTGATTTCTTGAATTCGCGGGTCGCAGCATCGACTGTCCCGACCTCAATGGATGCGGAGTCGCCCAAAACAATCAGGTAGTTCGGGCGAAACATACGTTCTGCAACAACGAGTTTGCCCCAAAGCTCGAGTGCGGCAAAACCGTCCCGCAACTCGACGGCGGAAACATTGGTAAAGCATTTGTCGGCGTCGTTGAGGTCGATCGCAGCGCCGCCCGTGCGGTCTCGATCTATGAAGACGCCGAGCGCGACGGCCTCAATCCGGGAGCGGCATTGTCCGTACTTCTGTTGTTCCATTTTAAGTTCCTTTCGACGGTGAAGACGCGGCCCGCGAGGGGCCGCGCCGTGAGCCTAGTGCGCGAGAATGTCAGTGATCGCAGCGAACGATTGAGCGTTGCGCAGGGCAATGTCCCATTCGCTATGCGCGGTGATCCGTATGTTGCCGCGATCGCTTTCGGTCTTGTCGTCCACGATCACGTCAATCCCGCCCCATTGCCCGATCAGGAGTTCGGACCAAGCTCCGAAGATCAGCGCAGAAAGGTCGGTGCCAGATCCGAGTGTGAAGTTCGACGGTACAAGCGATGTAAAGGCGGCGGTGTGGCCCGCAATTGAAAGGCCTGATCCCGAAGTTGTCAGGATCGCTGAGTCGGAATTCGGGAACTTGGCCGTTGCCAACAGCTTTGCTTTCACTTTCGGATTAGACAGAAAAGCCAAGCTCTGCATCGGCGCTCCCGCATCCTCGACCTGCGCCATCAAGCTGGTCACAGCCTTCCAGCTAATTTGGCGGCCGTCCGCGCTATCAGCCCCCAGTGTTCCAACGCCGGGTGTATTGAGGATGCCTCGCGGCTCAAGAGCCGATCCGACACCTACGATTGCCGCTCGATCAACAGCGATTGCGATTTCACGGCGCAGATCATTTTGAAGCACGGCGTCGAGCGCGGGCAATGACTGTTTGATCTGGCGACGGCTCATGCGTGTCCTGGCGCTCAATTGCTTGAGCGTCAGGCTCACGCTGTCAAAGTTTGGTGTGCTTTCGGTCGCAGCGGCGTCCTCGGCAATCCATTCAGCAGACGTACCGGCGGGCATCCGCGGGATGGACACGTTCTCGCGAAGACCGGGCAGAACCCGCGCGCCAAGCTGCATCACCTGCACCTCGGGCCGAAGCGCGTCGATGAATTGGCTCGCCATGTGTTCGGTCCCGATCAGCGATCCGGCATTACCGGTTGTCAGCAGATCGCGACCAGCCAGTGCGATGGCCGGGACATAAATTCCGGTCGGCGAACGTCCGGTCGATCGTGCCAGCTCTTCGGCGCATTCGCGCTCGAAACCGGCTTCCTTCCAGTTGCCCGTCAGTTCGGCCGCGATTGCTCGTGTGAGCGAATATGGGCGATCATTGCTGCGGCGAAGAACGCCCATCGTCTGCCGGACGCTAGACGGTTCGGCTAAGTTAGAGTTGTCCAGACAATCCATGACCTGAGAGCGAAACTTATCGACCGAGGTTCCATCTGAGATCGCAGTTGCAACGACCTCCGGGGCCATTTCGAAACGCTGGCCGATAGCGGTGATATCGGATGCGCGAGCGCGTTCTTGCGCAATCGCGGGTTGCGAGTTATCGCCCGTGTTTTCGGGCGTGATTGGAGACGTCATGTCTCTTTCCTTTCGTTGATATTGGGTTGAGATTGCTGGTGGCATCGACCTGCCAACGCCGACCAGGGCGTCTGCAGGAACGGCAACAAGCGAGATTTCGTAAGGCATCCAGCGGACCCTCACGGCAGGCAGTCCATCCCGGTCATCAACGCGGGCGTGTTCAAGCACCCGGTATCCCACCGAGACGCTCTTGACCTCACCGGCCCGAACGCGGGCCAGCATTTCGGACCCGGTGGCGGTTTCAGCAAAGCGAACCAACGCCTGCCCTTTACCGCCCTCGATCCAAGCATCTTCCACAGTGCCGACCATCGCATCGAGGTCGCGCCTGTGATCTTTGAGAAGCGGCGCACTTCCCGCCGCCAAGCGGGTCATGTCCACCTCCCCCGGGCCGTGGCCGAGGATTTCCCAGCCTGCCCCAAAATCGAAGACCCGCATCACGGGTTCTTCGGACGAGAACGACAGCTTCACCAGCCGGTCGTCCTTTGTCGTGGCCGAGATATCGACCACAACGGCACGAGTCAGTTCCGCGCCGTTCTCGAAAGTGTCCTCATGCGTCATGCGGGAAACCCTTCGAGATTGCCTCGATCAGATCGTTGACCCGAGGCTCAATCATTGATGCAAGCGTTGCGATCAACGACGGATTAAAGCAGAGAACGGACGCACCATCGGCATTGGCCGACTGGGCGAAGGCTTCCAGCCGATCACCCTGTTCTGTGACAATACCGCGGACCTCACCGCTGGTGATCTTGTAGAACACCAGAGCTTCCGGGCCGCGCGCGAGTGCTGCGTCGATCTTGTCCGGCGCTTCCGCGAGGGACTTGAAAGCGATCGCATCAGGCGTTTCCGCGACCTTCATTTCGCGGATCAGAAGCGCGAGAGACGCCGCCACCACATGAACCCGGTTCTGTTTAGTCGCCTGCCCGATTAGGGCGAGGGGGGAATGAAAATCCTTCATTCGTTGCTTCCTTGTCTTTGGGAGGGACCGCCGCAGTCGCAGGCTTGCAGCGGAGAACGTGTGGTCAGTGCCTTTCATGGCGGCGGCTAACCCGCACACCTGCGACGACCACCGCAGACGACAACAACTGCAACCCAAACCCGAAGTTTGGCGAAAAGCGGAAGTATTCTGCGAAACGGGGCGCGAATTACCCGTGTTGGGAACACGCGAGAAAGGACCCGAAAACGGCTCAAGACGCGGTAAGAGGTCGGCCGGTTTCTTTAACGTGCCACCGCCCGCAAGGCGGGGTGCAACGTCAGGGGTATAAGGGGAGAGTTGCACCCCCCCGTTGACCGGTGGTTGCCCAAGGGTTGCACCCCTTGTTGCACCCACCGTTGAACCGGCGTTGCACGGGCGTTGCACCGTCTTCTGAGTGAGGCCGATCATGCGACCTCCCCCCTCACAGTCGAGATATGAGAGCGGGTCTTTGCCCCGGACCCGTGTTTATCATTCACGATCTTACCTGACGAAAACAGCGCCTCCATCGCCGCCTTGAGCGCCCGCTTGGACGTGCCCTCGGCTTCGGGGTGCTCACTGAATACCTTCGGCGCGTAGGTGTTGCTCGGTGACGCGGAGACATAGCGTCCCTGTGCCTCGAACATGCCGAGCAGCTTCAAGAACACCCGCTCAGCCCGCGCCCCAGCGGCAAGGCGATCGAGGCCCATCACGGGGCGGTCAGCGACGAAGGCACCGTCTTTCCACGTCAGCAAGATTTCGTCACCGGTGCGGGCGTAGTTCGCCTTCTTGGTAGATAGACGACGTGCGTCAGGGTCCGGTTCGTATCCGTCTTCGGAAATCCGTTCGAGATAGAGCCTTGATCGCACCGAGGCGTTCCAAGCCGTCGATCCGGACAGGCCCGATCCGCTGGAAATGCCTGTCAGCGAGGGGTGCGCCAGAAGCATGACGGCCGCGTCATGCGTGATCGCCAAGTGGCGCAGCATACCGATGAATTGGCGCGCATGGGCGCGGTTGTTTTCTTCCCCGGCTGTGAGGTCTGCAAGCGTGTCGAGAACGACCAGAGACGGCCGCTCTGACGCCATCCATTGATCGAGAGCGGTATAGAGCGGCGTAGGTGCCAGCGTGTTGGTCGAGCGGTTCAGGACGGCCAACAAGGCGTCATCGCCCGCGAGCGAACGATAGCTGAGATCGTGCAGCTGCTCGATCTCGACGTCCTTCGCCGTGCAAATGGCGTCGAGCCGTCTGTGCAGTTCGTCCTTATCGTCTTCGGCCGACAGGAAGGCCGAAGGGCCGCAATCCTCGACCGACCGTCCAACCCACGGGACACCTGCAACCGTAGCGACAGCGAGACCGAGCGCAAGCGTGCTTTTACCGGTGCCGCCGTCGCCGCCAAGCATGGTCACGGTTCCACACGGCACTAGACCAGGCACGAGCCATTCCCGCGGCGGTATCGGCTCGCCCGCGAGGCCAGACGCCCGCGCGAACAGCGACTGAGGGTCGATCGGCGCGGTTTCCGGCGATCCGGGGCGAATGAAGGCATTCATCCGGCCTCCGATCCGCGAGGGGCGGCGGTGAAGGGCGAAACGAGCCAGCGGTCTTCGCCGTCCGCGAAGACCGCGTCGATCTTGCGACGCCGGGTTTGGGCCTGCTTGACCGCGGCCGGGATAAGTGACGGCTCAATCCGACACAGAGCCGCACAGGCCCTTAACAGACGGCCCCGCCATGATCTTGTTCTCCGATTGTCAGCAGTATGAAAGCACCCGAAGGCGGAAAGAATGTCGATCTCATCAAGCGTCAGGTGCGAGAGGTATTCCGCGGCACGATCAACCTCGCGTTGGTCTCGCTGTGCAAAATCGATTGTGTCAATTGAGGTCGTCTCGAAGGACAGCGAAAAACCAGGTACACCTTGATGAACGAATGCCTTTCGCTCGCCAGAAAGGTTCGGCAAGTTTGAAAAAGACGTATTGTTATCAATCGGCCGTTTTTTACGGTTCGCCAAGGCAACCGATTGATCTTTCTGATTTTCTAAAGTCCTGCCGGGCCTACCACCTACTTCTAACGCGCCAGCACCAAATCGGCTTGCAAACCGCCCAATGCCGCACTTTCCCCCAGCCGCAACATACCGCCATGCGCGCGGGCCACATCCGCAGCAATCGACAAACCAAGGCCAACGCCAGTGTTCTTGTTCTGATTGCGCGCAGGCTCCAGTCGGCTGAAGGGTTTGACCGCCTCCTCCCGTCGATCCTGCGGGATCCCGGGGCCGTCATCCTCCACATGGATCGCAATACTGCGTGGTGTGATCGTGACGCCGACTTCCGCTGTCTTGCCATACCGCACAGCGTTGCCGATCAGATTGTCCACCGCCCGGCGCACGGCAATGGGACGTAACAGCTGTTGGCCCGCCCCTTCGATCTTGCCGAGACGGACCGCCTGACCCATGCGCTGCGCGTCCTCGACGGCTTGCGTGGCCAATGCAATCGGGTCCGTCAGCGCCAACTCCTCGGCCGCGTCGCCCCGCGCGAAGGCCAGAAACTCGTTTAGCATCCGCTCCATATCCTCGACATCGCGGCGGAGCGGAGCGGCCTCGGCATCGTCCATAAGCGATAGACCCAGCTTGAGCCGGGTCAGCGGGGTGCGCAGGTCATGACTGACGCCCGACAGCATCATCGTGCGCTGTTCGATCTGCCGCTCAATCCGGTTGCGCATATCCAGGAACGCAGAACCCGCCGAGCGCACTTCGACCGCCCCTGTCGGCCGGTAGGGCACCATGCGCCCCTTGCCAAAGGCTTCGGCGGCGCGCGCAAGCCGCTTGATCGGCCGCAACTGATTGCGCAGGAACACAAAAGCAA
>CAKZXZ010000185.1 GCA_937883775.1 uncultured Paracoccaceae bacterium | reverse complement strand
TCAAGTTGGGCAGCACGCGGCTGCCAAAGGATTTGCATTCATCGATATGCGGGTAACCCGAGAAGATGAACGCGCGAATGCCCATCTTTTGATAGGTTTCAATCTCGGACATAACCTGATCGGTAGAGCCGACAAGCGCTGCGCCACAGCCCGAACGCGCGCGGCCCACGCCCGTCCATAGATGCGGTTCGATATAGCCGAATTTATCAGCCAACTCGCGGGCTTTGGCTTGATGTGCGACGCCAAGCGAGATGCTGTCATGGGCGCGGTCACGGATCAGTTGGCCGTATTCGTCGTCCAGCTTGCTGACCAGATGTTCGGCGTAGTCTTTCGCCTCGGCTTCGGTATCGCGGACGATCATGTGGACGCGCAAACCATAGTCCAGCGTGCGTCCATATTCGGCGGCATGTTGGTTAACAGCTTTCATCCGTTCGGCAATCTGCTCTTTGGGTTCGGGCCACATCAGGTAGACGTCGCAGTGCTGTGCGCAAAGGTCCAGCGCAGCGGGGGAGTAGCCCCCGAAATAGAGCAAAGGTCCGCCGTTTTGTTGATAAGGCCGCGCTGGATCGGTAGGGACCTTGTCGAAGTTATAGACCTCGCCGTGATAGGTAATCTCGTCCTGCGTCCAAGCTTGTTTAAGGATTTCAACGACTTCCTTAGAGCGCTTGTAGCGGAAGGCACTTTCTGCGACTTCGCCTGGGAAGTCCGAACTGATGACGTTCAGCGTCAGCCGACCTTTAAGCATGTGATCCAGCGTCGCGACGGTGCGCGCCAGCATGATGGGCTGCATCTCGCCGCAGCGGATCGCGGCAAGCATGTTGATCTTTTTGGTTAAAGGCGCACAGCCAGCGACGAAGGATAACGTGTCTTGGCCGACCTGATAGGAGGACGGGCACAGGATGTTGCGAAAGCCCTGCGCTTCGGCTTCAAGCAGGATGTCGCGGCAATGCTCCCACGAGGAGCGTAGCGCGCCGTCGGGCACGCCAAGATAGGCGTAATCATCGGAACAAAGCGCCGAAAACCACGACACTTCAGCGGCGTCAAGATCTGCAGATGTGACCGGAACGATGGTCATCGACTCGGTTCCTTATTTGGATTTTTTACTTGCGTAGCATTCGCTTTGATATGCATCAATAGTGTATCAATTTCTTGAGTCTGTGACGTGGACGCAATAGCCGACCCTTCTGCTCTGCCCAAATGGCAGCAAATCAGCGAGATGCTGATCCGCGAGATCGCCGCCGGTCATCTGGTCGATGGCGCGCGTTTGCCCCCTGAGCGGGAGATGGCAACCGGTCTGGGCATCGCGGTCGGCACATTACGCAAAGCGCTGGCAGAGCTTGAGACGCAAGGTCTTTTGGAGCGGGTCCACGGATCGGGCAATTACGTGCGCGCGGGACAGGCGGACAGCGTCTATGCGTTCTTCCGGTTGGAGCGTGTCTCAGGTGGCGGCCTGCCCACCGCGCGGGTCCTGTCGGTCGAGCGGATGGCGAAACCCGACATTTTGCCGGTGTTCGGAACCTCCACCGACGCGCACCGCATCCGCCGTGTGCGGATGCTGGATGGAGAGCCTGCAGCGCTGGAGGAAATCTGGCTGGATGCCAGCTACGTTGCGTCCATCGCGCCGGATGATCTGTCGGAATCGCTTTACCTTTTCTATAAGCGCGCGTTGGGGCTGCGGATCAGCCGGATTGAGGATCAGATCGGGGTGAGTGCGTTGCCGGATTGGGGGCCAGAAGGCTTTGGTCTGCCTGCGGGTGAACCCTGCGGATGGATCGAGCGGGTGAGCTGGGACCAAGAAGGAGCACGAGCCGAGGTTTCGTGGACATGGTTCGATAATAACAAGGTTCGGTACATAAACCGGCTAGGATAGGAATATAAATGTCGAAAATAGTTAACTACGGCATTGTCGGCTGTGGCATGATGGGGCAAGAGCACATCCACAATATTGCCTTGTTGGACGGCGCGCGCGTGTCGGTGGTGTATGACCCGGTCCCGGAGCTGGCGCAGGCCGCAGCAGGGATCGCAAAGGGTGCGCATGTTGCGGCCTCGCTGGACGATTTGCTGGCGTTTGACGCGCTGGACGCGCTGGTGATTGTTAGCCCGAACCATCTGCACGTGGCGCAGTTGCGCCAGATCGCAGCGAAACGGAGTTTGCCGATTTTATGTGAAAAACCCCTATACACGGCACCCGAGGATGCGGCGGTGATTGAGGCGTTCTCGCAAGACTATTCTGCGCCGGTCTGGGTAGCGATGGAATATCGCTATATGCCGCCGATTGCGGCTTTGGTGAGCCGGGCGGCGCAGGTGACGGGCGGGGTGAAGATGCTGACGATCCGCGAGCATCGCTTTCCGTTTCTGCCCAAGATTGGCGATTGGAACCGGTTCAATGCGCAGACGGGTGGCACGCTGGTGGAGAAGTGCTGCCACTTCTTCGATCTGATGCGCCTCATTTTGGGGGCGGAGCCGGTGCGGGTCATGGCGTCGGCGGGGCAGTCAGTGAACCATCTGGATGAGCGTTATGGCGGGCAGGCGCCGGATATCTGGGACAATGGCTATGTGATCGTGGATTTCGACAGCGGTGCGCGGGCGATGCTGGAGCTGTGTATGTTCGCCGAAGGGGCGCGGTTTCAGGAGGAGATCAGCGCGGTGGGGCCTGATGGCAAGATCGAGGCGCGGGTGCCGGGGCCGGGCCGGTTCTGGCCGGAGCGGCTGGGGCCACCGCCTGTACCGGAACTGGTGGTTTCGCCGCGAAACCCCAAAGGGCCGGTGATGGAGCCGGTGCCGGTGGATCCGGCGCTTCTTGCGGCGGGGGATCACAACGGGGCGACCTATTATCAGCACCAGCGGTTCTTGCAGATTGTGCGCGAGGGCGGCGTGCCGGAGGTGGGCCTGAGCGACGGTGCAAAGGCCGTGGCAATGGGGCTAGCGGCGCAGCGGTCAGCGGAAGAAGGTGTTGTGGTGACGCTTTAGGTTTCGCGTGCGAAACCGTGTTTTTGGAGGGCCTGCATTGATTTTGCAGGCTTTCTTATTTTGAAATTTCACATAATACTGGAGAGGGTGCTAGCGCACTGTTTCTTATGAAAAAATTCATCTTTTTCCGATACGTCTTGCGCAAGTCGCGGGAGCCTGCGGCGCGGATATTTCGGCAAAGGTGAAAAGGCGGCGGCGCACTCGATTTAAAGTGTCGGGGTTTTGGTGAGGCTCAGGTGTTGAGGTCTTCGACGAGGCCGCGGATGGGTTTTACGGCTTCCGAGACATGGGCGATGGTGTTGATGCCGCGCGCTTCGAGCAAGGGGAGCAGCCTGCAATAGACCTGAGCGGTTGCGGTCGCGTCGCCGAGGGCGGTGTGGCGCAAAGCGTCCGGGATTGTGACGCTGAGTCGGTCGGCCAGCGCGTCGAGCGTGTGTTCGGCGCTTTCGCCAAAGACGAGGGCAGAGAGCAGCACGGTGTCGAGTACGGGGTGATCGAATGTGACGCCCATCGCCTTGGCGTGTTTGTGCATGAACGCCATGTCGAAGGGCGCGTTATGGGCGACCAGAACGGCGTCTTTGCAAAAGCTGTGAAACCGCTTGCCAGCGGTGGCCATGTTGGGCGCGTCGGCGACCATCTCATCCGTGATGTGGTGGATTTTGGTGGAGGCCGCCGGGATCGGCATGCCGGGGCGGACGAGGGTGTCGAAGCGCTCTGCCTCGATCATGCGGGCGTTGACGATGCGGCGGGCGCCGATCTGCACGACTTCGTCCTTATGGGGGAGAAGCCCTGTGGTTTCGGTGTCAAAGACCACATGGGCGCGGCGTTGCAGCGTCTCATTCGAGCGGTCGGTGAGGTTGAAATCATAGACCGGCAGCGGGGCGCTGAGATGGGCGGGGCGCGCTGTGCAATGGGGCAGGGTCAGCAGGTAGCATTGCGTCGTCAGTGCTTGGATCAGCCGCATATGCGCGGTGAGCGTGTCGCCGTTTTTCAGCGTCAGTTTCAGCGGAACGCCTGCGTCATGTTCCGTCCATTGGGTTTTCTTGAAGGCCTCGGCGATGCTGTCTTCCTCGAAGAATTCGAGCAGGGAGGCATCAAGGCTGGGGACCTCATAGCCCGGCAGGCAATCGACGGCGGCCGCGTTGTAAAAGACCAGCCTGTGATCGGGGGTGCACAGGAACACGGGCGTCGGCAGTTCGGCCAGAAGGGCACGCAGGCGGGCGCGTTCAGCCTCCAGCGTTTCGGTTTGTTTTTGCAGGGCCTCTTCAACCTCGGAGCGGGTCTTGGTGAGGTTTTGGGTGACAGCAGAGGCCGCGGGGGCCAGATCGCCGAGGTATTTGGCGGGAGCGTGGTCGACCGCGTCCTCGACATCGGTGTGGGCGCGCACGCGCATATCGGCGGCCAGCCGTTCGATGGGCTTGGCGACGTTTTCATCAAAAAGCAGCCAGACGCCTGCGGTGAGGCAGACGATGCCCAAGGTCGCGATGACCTCGGCTGCGATAAAGCTGGAGAGCGGGGCC
>CAKZXZ010000184.1 GCA_937883775.1 uncultured Paracoccaceae bacterium | reverse complement strand
GACACGCTCGCCCGCTACGTCGCCCGCCTGCAGGATTGGCAGCCATGATCGGCCACAACCAAGGGCCCTCGCTCGAGGCTGGCTACAGCTACCGCCGCCACGTCTGGACCAAAGCCCGCCGGGACCTTCTTCCGACACTGCCCATCGAGATCCTCCGCACCCGCGTCGCCCGCGCCAAGACGCTGGGTCTGCCCTACAAAACCTACGCCTCCGTCCGTGCGGCCTCCGGACATGACGTCGTAGCCTTCCTCTTTTCAAACAACGCTTTACAGATGCTCCGCAAAGGCGATGCGCCCGATGCAAAACGGCAGGAACAGCTCGCCAAAGCTACCCCCATCGCGCTCGCATATCCGCCACTAAGGCCAGATGACCTCCCGTTCGAGATCACCGCCAAAGCCCCCGGCCTCGCCCAAAGCTGGTCCGCCACCCGCACCTCCCTCCGCGCGCCGATCCGTGGGGCCAATATCCCCCGCGACGGCGTTCTTGTGATCGCCGAAACCCCGCTTGAAGCCGAATGGTGCGCAATCGCAGGGTTGGCCGGCATGATCCCGGCGGGGCTTTTACAGACCTGACCTCGCCTTGTCGTCCCGCCCGCCCCGGACCTGATCCGGGGCCTGACGCTTCCCAAAAAGGTCCCAGGTCAAGCCCGGGACGCAGCGCGCAGATATCGCCCCGCAACGCCAATCCCCAAAAAACGCAACGTTTGCCGCAGGTCACGCACACGTCACCCCCTTCCCATCCTTTGCCCTTCGCGGTATGCCGCCCTCAACTGCTCCAAAAGGCTGCCGGAATGACCGATTACACCGACGCGATAAGCTCCATCGAGGAGATCATCGAAGACGCCCGCAATGGCCGCATGTTCATCCTTGTCGACCATGAGGATCGCGAAAACGAAGGCGATCTGGTGATCCCTGCGCAGATGGCGACACCCGACGCGATCAACTTCATGGCGACCCATGGGCGCGGGTTGATCTGCCTGACGCTACCGGGGGAGCGGATCGACGCGCTGGGCCTGCCACTGATGGCGTCGCAAAACTCCTCGCGCCACGAGACCGCGTTCACCGTCTCCATTGAGGCACGCGAAGGCGTGTCCACTGGCATCTCCGCTGCCGACCGTGCCCGCACCGTGGCCGTGGCCATCGACAACGCCAAAACCGCTGCTGATATCGCAACGCCCGGCCACGTCTTCCCGCTGCGCGCGCGTGACGGCGGGGTGCTGGTGCGTGCAGGCCATACCGAAGCTGCCGTCGATGTCAGCCGCTTGGCAGGCCTCAATCCGTCCGGCGTGATCTGCGAGATCATGAACGAAGACGGCACCATGTCTCGCCTGCCGGATCTGGTCGCCTTCGCCCAGCGGCACAACCTCAAGATCGGCACGATCAGCGACCTGATTGCTTACCGCCGCCGCAACGACAACCTCGTGAAAGTCCGGCAAGAACAGACCTTTACGTCTGAATTCGGCGGTGACTGGACGCTGAAAATCTACACGGATGAAACCCAAGGCGCCGAGCATATCGCCCTCATCAAAGGCGATATTTCAGGCGACGACCCCGTCCTTGTCCGCATGCACGCCTTTGATCCTTTGCTTGACATGGTCGGCACCGGCCCGCGCGGCCGTGCGTTCGAGTTCTCCGACGCGATGAAGCTGATTGCCAACGAGGGCCGGGGCGTTCTGGTGCTCCTGCGCGACACCCATATGAAGCTCGCCGCCGCCGAAGAAGTCTCCCCCCAGACGCTGCGCCAATACGGGCTGGGCGCGCAAATTCTGTCGTCGCTCGGGTTGTCGAAACTCGTACTGCTCACCAACTCGCCAGAACCCAAAGTCGTCGGCCTCGACGCCTACGGGCTGGAAATCACAGGCACCCGCAAAATCTCGGAGATTGGCTGATGGCCGGACCGCAACACTACACCCTCGACCGTCCCAACTTTGACGAGCCGGTCAAACTGCTCATCGTCGTCGCCCCTTACTACAAAGACATCGCCGACAACCTTGTCGCCGGTGCCAAGGCCGAAGCCGAAGCTGCCGGTGCAGAGGTCGAGGTGATTGAAGTCCCCGGCGCGCTGGAGATCCCCACGGCCATCGCAATCGCCGACCGCAAATCTAATTTCGACGGCTTTGTCGCCCTAGGCTGCGTGATCCGAGGCGAGACCACGCATTATGACACCGTGTGCAATGACAGCTCTCGCGCGACCCAGTTGATGGGTCTGCAAGGCCTGTGCATTGGCAACGGCATCCTGACCGTGGAAAACCGCAAGCAGGCGGAAGTGCGCGCGGACCCCAAGGACCAGAATAAAGGCGGCGGGGCGGCAGCAGCCGCGCTCCACCTGATCGCGCTGACCCGCAAATGGCGCCGCCCCGCCCAAGGCATCGGCTTCAAGCCCGCCTCGGAAAACATCCTGCTTGCAGGCGACATCAAAAAAGACCCCACCGCATGACCGCGCTTTC
>CAKZXZ010000183.1 GCA_937883775.1 uncultured Paracoccaceae bacterium | reverse complement strand
GGCTGTCGCCTGAACGCCTATGAGACCGAGGCGATGAAAGAACTCGCCGATACGGCTGGCCTAAGCGACGCCGTGATCGTCAACACCTGCGCCGTCACTGCAGAGGCCGTCCGCAAGGCCCGTCAGGAAATCCGCAAGCTGCGCCGCGAGAACCCCAACGCGCGCCTGATCGTGACGGGCTGTGCGGCTCAGACTGAGCCGAAAACCTTCTCTAACATGGCCGAAGTCGATGCCGTCGTCGGCAATACCGAGAAGATGCAAGGCGCAACATGGCAAGGCCTCGCCGCCGATTTCCTCGGCGATGTCGAGCCTGTGCAGGTCGACGACATCATGTCCGTCACGGAAACCGCTGGCCACCTGATCGACGGCTTCGGCACCCGCTCCCGCGCCTATGTGCAGGTGCAAAACGGCTGCGATCACCGCTGTACCTTCTGCATCATCCCCTACGGTCGCGGCAACTCCCGCTCCGTCGCGGCAGGCGTCGTAGTCGACCAAATCAAGCGCCTCGTAGATCGTGGCTATAACGAGGTCGTGCTGACCGGCGTTGACCTGACCTCCTGGGGCGCTGACCTACCAATGCAGCCCAAACTCGGCGATCTGGTCATGCGCATCCTTAAGCTCGTGCCAGACCTGCCGCGCCTGCGCATCAGCTCCATCGACAGTATCGAGGTTGATCCCGCCTTGATGGAAGCCATCGCGACCGAACCGCGCCTAATGCCCCATCTGCATCTGAGCTTGCAGGCGGGCGACGACATGATCCTCAAGCGCATGAAGCGACGCCACTTGCGGGACGACGCGATCCGCTTTTGCGAAGATGCCCGCAAGCTGCGCCCCGACATGACCTTCGGCGCCGACATCATCGCCGGTTTCCCGACCGAAACGGAAGCGATGTTCGCCAATTCCCTCAAGCTGGTGGACGAGTGTGATCTAACATGGCTTCACGTCTTCCCTTACTCAGCGCGCGAGGGCACACCCGCCGCGAAGATCCCGCCTGTGAATGGCAACATCATCAAAGACCGCGCCAAGCGCCTCCGCGCTGCCAGGGCCAAACAGGTCGCCAAGCATCTGCGCGCCCAGCACGGCAAGACCCATCACATCCTGATGGAGAACGCCTATGTGGGTCGCACCGCGCAGTTCACCGAAGTGAAATTCGACACTAAACAGGCGGAAAGCCAGATCATCACCGCCAAAATCACCGGGGATGACGGCAAGCAACTGCTGGCCGAATGATCCTCTATTCCTTCCGCCGCTGCCCCTATGCCATGCGCGCGCGGTTGGCTTTATTGGTCGCTGGTATCCAAGTTGAACTCCGCGAGATTGTCCTGCGCAACAAGGCGCCTGAGTTCCTTGAGACCTCCCCCAAAGGCACTGTCCCTGTTCTGGTCACAGACGATCAGGTCATCGAAGAAAGCCTCGACATCATGCTCTGGGCGCTGGGCCGAAACGACCCCGAAGGCTGGCTTGATATGCCCGACGAAGGCCACCAGATCATCGCGACTATCGACGGGCCGTTCAAAACTGCGCTGGATCGCTACAAATACGACACGCGCTATGGCTCTAACGCCGAGGAAGAGCGCGAAAAGGCGGCTCTAATCCTGCGCAACTTGGACGAAAAGCTGCAAAAGACGCGCTGGCTCATGGCCGATAAACCGACCCTCGCCGACATGGCCACGATCACCTTCATCCGGCAATTTGCGAACACAGATCGCACATGGTTCGACGCTCAGGACTGGACCGCATTACGCCACTGGCTCGATACATTCCTCGCCTCCAAGCGATACAATGCAATTATGGACAAATATCCGAAGTGGAGTTCAGGTGACCCCGCAACTTACTGGCCGGAGTACCCATGCACCCCAACCCGTCCTTTCGCCGGACCAACCTGAAACACGCGCTCGCCTTCACCCGCGACCGTGCCTTTGGCCAGCTCTGCATCAATGGCAGCGATGGCCCCCTCGTCAGCCACGTCCCATTTCTGCTGAACGACACCGCCGATCTGGCCGAACTGCACCTCGTGCGCTCCAACCCAATTGCGCGGATAACAGACCCTATTCCTGCGGTAATCGCTGTATCCGGCCCGGATTCCTATATCTCACCCGACTGGTATAACGTCCCCGATCAGGTCCCCACATGGAATTATATCGCCGTGCATCTGCGCGGCACGCTCGCGCCCTCCGATGCCGATATGCACGACCTGCTCGACCGCCAGACAGCAGCTTACGAGGACCGCCTCGACAAAGCCCCTTGGCTGACCAGCAAGATGAGCGACGGCGTCATGGATAAGATGATGCGGCAAATCCTGCCGTTCCGCTTCGACATCACCGATATCCAAAGCACCTTCAAACTGGGGCAAAACAAGCCCGACCAGGTGCGCATCGACGCCGCCAATCAGCTTGAGACAGGCCTCGGCAGCGAACTTCCAAGTCTCGCCGCTCTCATGCGTGATCCGCCGCAAGACTAGACGCAGGCGATCCTGCTCCCTACATTAATGATAACAGGAGACACCATGCCCCTACCCATCGCTCCCATTGCTGGTCTTGCGTTTCGCTACGGTGCCGTCGCCCTTGCGACCTATGCCGTGACGCGCAACCTACCCGCGACGCCACGCGACCAGCGGGCCGAGGATGCGATGGACGATGTCACCGAAGGCATGTCTCTTGGCAAGAACGACGAACAGATCAACGGTCATGCCCGCTTCAAGCGCACCATTCGTCTTGGCGCCACTGGTCCGGGTATTGAGATCGATGCAACGGCGCTGACCCGTATCAAGTTCAAGAAAGTCTGATCCATGAAACTGCTCTTGGCCGGGCCGTCGCCCTTCGTGCGCAAAGTGCGCGTTCTGCTGCATGAAACAGACCAGCTGGACGATGTTGAGATGGTCAACGTCACTGCCTCTCCACTGGGCCCTGACCCCGAACTGGTCGCTGTGAACCCCACCGGCAAAATCCCCGCCCTCATCCGCGATGATGGCCCTGCGATCTATGACAGCCGCGTCATCTGCCGCTTTCTGGACGACCGCGCAGGTGCAAACCTATACCCCGCCTCCCGCCTGTGGGAGACGTTAACGCTCGAAGCCACTGCAGACGCCATGATGGATGCCGCGGTTCTGATGGTCTACGAGGCGCGCTTCAAAGACCCTGCGCAGCAATCGCATGACTGGATCGAAGGCCAGTGGGCCAAAATCGACCGCGCATTGGACGCCGTGAACACCCGCTGGATGAGTCATCTTTCTAGCCGTCTTGATATGGCCCATATCGCCATGGCCTGCGCGCTCTCTTATCTCGACTTCCGCCATGACGGCCGCGACTGGCGAAAAGGCCGCGATGCACTTGCCACTTGGCACAAGACATTCGCCGCGCGCGCCTCTATGCTTGCAACACAGCCCGAATAAGGACCCCTTCGATGATTAAGCGTCACCGGTAACCGGACTTCCCCCGTTTCCTGACATTGCGCCACTTCAAGCGGCTCTGACGCTATTTCTATCGAGGACCACATGCCCCGACTTTCCAACAAGACCTGTGTCATCACAGGCGCCGCCCGCGGTATCGGTGCCGCTATCGCCGAAGCCTTCGTAACAGAAGGTGCCAACGTCATTCTGACCGACCTTTACGACAGCGACGGCGCCGCGACCGCCCAGCGCCTCGGCGCGAAGTGGCTGCCGCTTGATGTCCGCTCCGAAGAAGATTGGGTCGCGCTCTCTAAGGTGCACCCCGCCTTCGATGTGCTGGTCAACAACGCCGGGATCACCGGCTTTGAAGAGGGCGCAACGCCCCATGACCCCGAAAACGCCAGCCTCGATGACTGGCACGCTGTCCACGCCACCAATCTCGACGGCACCTTTTTAGGCTGCCGCACGGCGATCCGGGCGATGCGCGCAGCAAAAGCGGGCGCGATCATCAACATCTCGTCCCGCTCTGGTCTGGTCGGCATTCCGGGCGCTGCCGCATATGCCTCCTCCAAAGCCGCAATCCGCAACCACACGAAAACCGTCGCGCTTTACTGCGCGCAGCAAGGGCTCAACATCCGCTGCAATGCGATCTTTCCCGCCGCCGTGCTGACCCCGATGTGGGAGCCCATGCTCGGCCACGGCCCTGACCGCGCCAAGCGGATGGCCGCGTTTGTTGCGGAAACCCCGCTGAAACGGTTCGGTACACCTGATGAGGTTGCGGCCCTGGCGGTCATGCTTGCCAGTGACGAGGCCGCCTATATGACCGGCGCAGAGCTTACGATTGACGGTGGGCTCTTGGCCGGGTCGGCCGCGTCTCCCGCTTGAGGAGATCCTTAGAACTTGTAGGTGACACCCAGATTGAGGGCGTTGGTGACGATGTCGGTTTGCAACTCACCACCGCCTTCAAGCTCTGCCGTATTAGAGGAAAAGCTACCTTTGTATTCGCCAAAAACAGCCCAGGTATCGTTGATGTCATAGCTGACGCCTGCCATCGCAACGACCGCGAAACCCGTCAGCTGGTATTCAAACGTCTTGTTATCGCCGACATCCACATCGACATGCGGGATCGACAAACCGATGCCTGCGCCAACATATGGCGTCCAAGGGTTGCCTTGGTTTTTCCAGCGATACATGCCGTTCAGCGTCAGCAGGTTCAAACCATCGGTAAACTCGAGGCTGTCGAAATCATTGTCGTCTAGCGCATCGTCATCGGCATAGACCTTTGCGTGGTTAAGCTCCACGCCCCAGCCCCAGTTTTCAGTTTGCCAATTCGTATACCGAAACCCGTAGTAAAGCGGTGCCTCCCCCGAACGGCCTTCCCACGCGACGCCGAAATCGAAATCATCACCATCATTATCGCCTTCGACGCTGCTATGCGGGGCCGTTTGGACACCTGTATAGACACTCAGCTCCTGCTCGGCGGATGCAAATCCGGCCAAGAAAATAAGTGCTGTGACGGGTAAAAGAAGGTGTTTCATCTGCTCGGGCTTTCCTAGCCAATTCTGCTGATGATTTAAGTTTTCTAAGGGTCTGATTCAATGCGGCGATGCAGCAAATGCCTGAATTGTGACTTTGCGGCCTGCGTCAAACTGGCATAAACCTCACATGCGCCATTATGAATGCTGGACGACTCTGCTGCAGGGCTCTAATTAGCCCTGTTGAGAGGCGGCATTTCAGGATGCGGCCCATAGCAAGTTGAAGCAAGACCAGCTAATGACGAAAGGGAGTACACCTCGTGTCCCACGCTGAAGACCACGAAGGAACAAGGCGAGATTTCCTGTATTACGCGACTGCGGGTGCGGGTGCCGTGACAGCCGGTGCTGCCATCTGGCCACTCGTCAATCAAATGAACCCAAGCGCGGATGTTCTGGCGCAAGCCTCGATCCCTGTCGACGTCTCATCCATCGAACCCGGCACCCAGCTGACTGTGTTGTGGCAGGGTAAGCCGGTGTTCATTCGCCGCCGCACCGAGGAAGAGATCACCGCCGCACGCGAAGTGAGCATGGACGAATTGCCCGATCCGATTGCGCGTAATGCCAATGGGGAAGAAAGCGCACCTGCCACGGATGAAAACCGCGCGCTTGATGAAAGCGGCGAATGGCTCGTCCAGATGGGCGTCTGTACGCACCTTGGATGTGTGCCGCTGGGCGATGCCGGTGACTTTGGTGGCTGGTTCTGCCCCTGTCACGGCTCACACTATGATACATCTGGTCGTATTCGTCGTGGCCCGGCACCTGAGAACCTTCCGGTGCCCACCTCTGCGTTCGTCGACGAAACAACGATCCAACTCGGTTAAGGGAGAAAGAGCGAATGTCTGGAATTCCTCACGATCACTATGAGCCGAAGTCTGGCTTTGAAAAATGGATGGACCGTCGCCTGCCGGTGATCGGTCTGATGTATGACACCATCATGATCCCCACACCCAAGAACCTGAACTGGATGTGGATTTGGGGCATCGTGCTGACGTTCTGCCTTGCGTTGCAGATCATCACAGGTGTCATCCTTGTCATGCACTACACACCGCATGTCGATCTGGCCTTCGCCTCGGTCGAGCATATCATGCGCGACGTGAATGGCGGCGCAATGATCCGCTACCTGCATATGAACGGCGCATCGCTGTTCTTTGTGGCTGTGTATGCGCATATCTTCCGGGGCCTTTACTATGGCTCTTACAAGGCGCCGCGCGAAGTCACGTGGATCATCGGTATGCTGATTTACCTGATGATGATGGGCACCGCCTTCATGGGCTACGTTCTGCCTTGGGGTCAGATGTCATTCCACGGCACAGCCGTTATCACTGGCCTGTTTGGCGCTGTGCCGTTTGTCGGCGACGCGCTGCAGACATGGCTGCTGGGTGCAACAGCGGTGGGTCAGCCTGCGCTGAACCGCTTCTTCTCGTTGCACTACCTGCTGCCGTTTGTGATCGCTGGTCTGGTGATTGTGCACATCTGGGCCTTCCACACCACGGGTAACAACAACCCGACCGGTGTCGAAGTCCGCCGCACAAGCAAAGCAGAAGCCGAGCGCGACACACTGCCGTTCTGGCCCTACTTTGTCATCAAGGACCTCTTCGCACTGGCCGTGCTCATGGCCGTGTTCTTTGCAGTCGTCGGCTTTATGCCCAACTACCTGGGCCACCCCGACAACTACATCGAAGCAAACCCGCTGGCGACACCGGCGCACATCGTGCCCGAATGGTACTTCTTGCCCTTCTACGCGATCCTGCGTGCGTTTGACGGTGAAGTCTGGCTCGTGATCGCGGTTGACTGGGTCACCTTCGGCATCGTCGATGCGAAGTTCTTCGGCGTCTTGGCCATGTTTGGCGCAATCGTCGTGATGGCGCTGGCACCATGGCTCGACACGTCGTCGGTCCGCTCGGGTCGGTATCGTCCGATGTTCAAGATTTGGTTCTGGGTGCTTGTCGTCGACTTCTTCATCCTGATGTGGGTGGGCGCAATGCCAGCCGAAGGCATCTACCCCTACATCGCGCTGGTCGCCTCGACCTACTGGTTCGCCTACTTCCTGGTGATCCTGCCGCTGCTCGGCGTGATCGAGAAGCCGCTGCCGCAACCGGCAACCATTGAAGACGACTTCAATGCGAAGGTCGCAAAAAGCAAAGCTGGCAAGTCTGGCGCTGCCATCGCGACCCCGGCTGAGTGAGAAAGGACAAATGATGTTTAAAAAACTCACTCTTGGTATTGCCACCGCTCTCGGCCTCACGGCCGGGGCAGCCTTCGCGGCTGGCGGGGCAGGCGAGGTGTACGATTACGACTTCTCGTTCGAGGGGCCTTTTGGCACCTATGACGAAATGCAGCTGCAACGCGGTCTGCAAGTCTACACCGAGGTCTGTTCGGCCTGTCACGGTCTGAAGTTCGTCGCCATCCGGACCCTTGGGGACGAAGGCGGTCCAAACCTGCCTGACGATCAGGTCACCGCCTATGCGGAGTTCTGGGAAGTCTATGACGAATCGATCGAGGATTTCCGCACCGCAACGCCGAACGACAAGTTCCCAGAGTCTGGCCTCGAAAATGCACCCGACCTCAGCCTGATGGCCAAGGCGCGTGCTGGCTTCCACGGGCCGTATGGCTCGGGCCTCAACCAGCTCTTCAAAGGCATGGGCGGCGCGGAATACATTGCGACCCTGCTGGCCGGTTACACCGGTGAAGAAAAAGAAGAAGCAGGCACCATCCTTTACGAGAACAAAGCGTTCCCGGGGGGTTGGATTTCCATGGCGCCGCCGCTTTATGGCGATGATGTGGAATACGCAGATGGCTCACCCACAGACATCGAATCCGTTTCGCAAGACGTGGCGGCATTCCTGATGTGGACGGCAGAGCCCAAGATGATGGCACGCAAACAGACAGGCTTTATCGCCTTCATGTTCCTGACCGTGCTGTCCGTTCTGCTTTACCTGACGAACAAGCGGCTGTGGGCCCCCATCAAAGCCCGCGCCAAGGCCGAGCCGGCCGAATAGCGCACCGCTTTATAGAACTCAGAAAGGGCGCCCGGTCAGGCGCCCTTTTTTATATCCGGCATCAAAATGGCCTAACCCAGATAGGCCCGCATTGCCGCAGGCGGATCCGCCATGAACGCATCTACTTCAACCGGCGCCTCCACCCGGCCCTGCGCAACCAAAACACAGTGATCCGCAATCAGGCGGGCATCTTCGGGATCGTGTGTCACCATCAGCAAGGTTGCCCCTGATTCACAAACCAGGTCTTTCACCAGACGAAGCATCTCGACCCGCATCGCAGGCCCAAGGGCTGCAAAGGGTTCATCCAACAAAACCAAAGGCGTTTTGCGCAGCAGCATGCGCGCCAACGCAACCCGGCTTTGCTGGCCACCAGACAGCGCTGCAGGCTTGCGATCTTCAAGCCCTTCCAAACCAACCCGCGCCAAAGCCTCTTTTACATGGGTTCGATCCGCTTCAGACAATTTCAATCCTGACGAAATCCCCAAGCCGACATTCTGAAAAGCTGTCAAATGGGGAAACAGGTTATTGTCTTGAAAGACCATGCTCACAGGGCGTCCAGCAGGGGGAAGCGCGCTGATATCCTGCCCCTCCCACAGCAAGCGTCCTTGCGCCTCCTGAAAGCCCGCAACCACGTTCAAAAGCGTGGATTTCCCGGCGCCTGACGGTCCCATGACAGCAACGCGTACGCCTTTGCGCACCTTAAGCGACATGTCCAAAGTGAAGTCGCCCAGATCAACGCGCATTTTGTCAAACGTCAACATTCACACGCCCTCCCCGGTCGCAGATCCAGAACGCCAAAAGGCTAAGCGTCACAAGAAGCAGCGCCGCTGATGCGGCTTGATCCAGCCTGTAGGCACCCATCAAACGGAACAACGCAAGCGGCAAGGTCTCAAGCTCCGGGTTGCTGAAAAGCGCGATCACGCCCAGATCGCCCATCGATAGAGCCGCCGCAAGGCCCGCCCCAAATCCCAACGCGCGTCTCAGCCGCGGCACAGCAACCCAGCGCAGCCACGCAAAGCCCGAAAGCCCCAACGACACGCTCAGCTTGCCATAGCCCGCCTGCAGGTCTCTGACAGCGGGCACCAGCGCCCTAAGCGCAAACGGCAGCGCCATCGCTGCATTGACCACCGCGGTGATCGGCAGGCTCAGCGATGTCGGGTCTGCAAACGGAAAAATCATTACGAAAAGCCCCGTCCCCATGACCAAAGGCGACGCAGCAATCGTCAAAAACCCAATGCCTTCGACCAGCGCCCCTGCGCCGGATGACAAACGGCTGACAGCAAGCGCCATCGACAAGGCAAAGACCATGCACAAGATCGTCGATACCGCCGTCACCCAGATCGAATTCCAAGCCGCTTCCAAAATGGATCCAGGCAAGCGAAACACGCCGCCGATGCCTTCGATGACGATCATGCTCAGCGGGCCCAGCAGGAACAGGGCCGCCAGACCGATGCACAAAGCATCCTGTAGTCGGAGCACCAAACCATCCGCCTCCCAGCGCCGCACCACACGGTCCAGCCCAACACCGCTTGTCGACGGCAACCGCACCTTAAAGACCAAAGCACCTGCGACAACGCAGATCATCACCTGGACCAACCCCAGCAACGCCGCTTTCGAAAGGTTGAAATCAAACCGAAAGGCTTGATAGATCGCCAACTCGACAGTCGTGGCCTGCGGTCCGCCGCCTAAAGCAAGGGCCACCGCAAAACTGGTCGTGCAGATCAGGAAAATCACAAGGAACACACCGGGGACAACATCGCGCAACATCGGGCGTTCTAACACGCGGGCAACGTCTATCGCCGAAAAGCCAAGCGACGCGGCAAGCCTGAAGCGCTCTGCGGGGATCGACAGCCATCCTTGCAGGATCAATCGGGTCGCGAAAGGCAGGTTAAAGAACACATGCGCCAGTAAAATCCCGTGGATGCCGTAGATCGAAACAGGCTCTAAACCTGCCCAACTCAAGATATCCGAAACAATCCCAGTGCGCCCAAAGACGGCTAGCAATCCTAGAATCGCTACGATAGTTGGCAGGATAAACGGCGCGCCCAGCACCGTGATAAGCGCGCTGCGGCCCCGGAACTGCCGCCGCGCCAAGGCACGGGCCACAGGGATCGCAAGCGCAACCGATATCGCAGCCGATGCCGCTGCCTGCCAGACCGTGAACCAAACATAGCCCCAATCGCGCGGCCCCAGCGCGCCAAAGCCATCAGCCCGCCAGGCAACAGCGCCCAGCGTGCCCAAGGTCAGCGCCAGAACCAGAGCAGCCGAAGCCGCTCCAGCCCAGACGCTTAGCGTCCCAGTGCGGACAGCCATTCTTCAAGCGCTGGATCGCGCAGGGCTGCGGCTTCTTCCTCGGAGTAAAGCAACGCCTTGGGGGGTGTCGGCAGAGTCTGGAATGTCTCTGGTAGCTTCTCGAAATCCAGCTTTGCCGGATAGCTCCAATTGCCCTCCGGAATGATGGTCTGGAACGCATCCGTCAGAATGAACGACATAAACTGGTCGGTCAGCTCCGGCTGATCCGTGCTGGCAATCTTGCCGATCAATTCGGCTGTCATGTAATGACCTTCTTCAAAAATCGCCGCCGATTTCGTCAGATCCTCTTCCGCCATGATGTGATAGGCTGGCGACGTGGTGTAGGAAAACACCATATCCGCCTCGCCATCCGTGAACATCCCGTAGGCTTCCGACCATCCAGCTGTCACCGTCAGGATCTTGGGCGCCAGCTTCTCCCACGCCGCCTGCGCGTCATCGCCGTAAACCGATTTCACCCAAAGCAGCAGCGCCAGCCCCGAAAAGGACGAGCGCGGGTCCTGAATGACGATCTTCCAGTCTTCGTCCGAGTTCACAAGCGCATCAAAGCTCGTCGGCGGATTGGTGATCTTGGTGTTGTCATAAACGAACCCCGAATAGCCCCAGTTGAACGGCATAAAGATCTCGTCCGTCCATTCAATCGGCATCGTCAGCGCTCTGGTGTCCTGCCCATGTGGGGCAAACAAACCAGTTTCCCGCGCCTGCTTGGTGACGTCGGTGTTAAGCCCGATCACGGCATCCGCCTTAATCCGTGACCCTTCCAGCATGATCCGCGGCATCAGATCGCCCGTCACAAACTGCAGATCGCAGGCGCATTCCGCCTCGAAAGCAGTCTCTATCGCAGGGCCGGGGCCCCATTCCGAGCCGAAATAATCAGGCGCGTAGACAGTGAGAACGGGTGTCTCAGCCAGCGCGCTTGTAGCGCCCAGCATAAGTCCCGCGGCAAGTGTGAGATGTTTCATATCATCCTCCATATGCGCCGGACGGGGTCAGGGTGGAGGATATCCAAACACCTTCCCTCCGCCGGTCTTAACCGGTTCAGGTTCAACGGGTCCGCAGAATTGCATCTCAGCCACAAAGGCCCCCCGAGGTGCTTACAGGCGTAAGGCGCGGGTCAAACTTGTGCAAGCCGATTTCCCCCGCTAGACCGATCCGGCAAAGGAGCATTGCGCATGAGCATGAACAGTTTCGGACATCTGTTTCGGGTCACAACCTGGGGTGAAAGCCACGGGCCTGCCTTGGGCACAACCGTCGATGGTTGCCCCCCCGGCGTGCCGATCTCGGAAGAGATGATCCAGCACTGGCTCGACAAGCGCAAACCCGGTCAGAACAAGTTCACCACGCAGCGTCGCGAGCCTGACGCGGTGAAAATCCTGTCAGGCGTCTTCGAAGGCCAGACAACCGGCACGCCCATCCAGCTGATGATCGAAAACACCGATCAACGCTCCAAGGACTACGGCGATATCGCTGAGAAGTTTCGCCCCGGCCATGCCGATATCACCTACTGGCAGAAATACGGCATCCGCGACTATCGCGGCGGAGGTCGGTCCTCTGCCCGCGAAACCGCCGCGCGCGTTGCGGCCGGTGGGCTGGCGCGCGAGGCGATTAAGATGCTCGCCCCCGATCTTCAGATCACCGGCTACATGACCCAAATGGGACCGCATGGCATCGACCGCGACCGTTTCGACTGGGACCAAGTCGCAGAAAACCCGTTCTGGACCCCCGACGCCAAAGCAGCCACCGAATGGGCCGATTACCTCGACGGTCTGCGCAAATCCGGCTCCAGCGTCGGCGCCATTATCGAGGTCACCGCGCGCGGCGTCCCTGCAGGCCTTGGTGCACCGATTTACGCCAAGTTAGACACTGATTTGGCCGCCGCGATGATGTCGATCAACGCTGTCAAAGGTGTCGAGATTGGCGAAGGTATGAGCGCCGCGATGCTCACCGGCGAGCTGAACGCGGACGAGATCACGATGGGCCCCGATGGCCCCGAATACAGCAGTAACCACTCCGGCGGCATCCTTGGTGGCATCTCCACTGGGCAAGACGTTGTCGTGCGCTTCGCAGTGAAACCAACGTCCTCGATCCTCACGACCCGCAAGACGATCACCACATCTGGCGAAAACACAGAGATCATCACAAAAGGCCGTCACGATCCTTGCGTCGGCATCCGCGCCGTTCCTGTCGGAGAGGCGATGATGGCCTGCGTGATCCTCGATCATCTGCTGCTCCATCGCGGCCAGATCGGCGCGAACAGAGGTAAAATCGGCTAGTTTAGAGCCGCATTTGCCGTATCAAGAAACGCTTTCAGTTCACGCTTATCAATGCTGGCTTCAAGTCGCTCGACAACCTTTCCGCCTCGCATAATCAGTAACGTCCCATGCCGCGTGACTTTCAGGCGCTCGGCCATGCGCGACTTGCCGTAGGTATCGTAATCGACAGTCACAAACGTCAAATTTTGCGAATATGACGGATCCTCCGCCATGATCTCATCCAGAATTTCTTCCTGCCGCGCGCTGGTCATGCTCCAATCTGTCCGGAACTTCACCAACAGGGTTTCGCCGTTATCAAAGCGCTCTTTCTTGAGGCCGGGTATATACTCCAATGGCTCCGGCGCACCGGCTTGCGCCACGCTTGCAACCAACACAAAAAGCCCTGCTAAAATCCGCATAACCACCCCCAAATTCGACCCTAATCTTGTGTAATCTGCCCAAAACAGAGCAATTTGTCATGCCTCAACTTTGTGCTGTTTTGAAAGTTGCACGGCAAGAATACCACCCGCGATGATCGCCACGCCGACAATGTCCAACGGCCCCAGTTTTTCACCAAGCAAAAGCGCCGCAATCGCGACCCCAAAGAACGGGTTCAGAAAATGAAATGTCGCCGCTTTTACCGCGCCAATCCGCCCGACCAGCACGAACCAAACAACTGTCGCTGCAAGACCTGGCACAAGGGTCGTATACACGAAGGCGGCCAAAAGGGTCCAACTGGGCGTGAACACAGGCTCTTCGAACACGAAGGCAGGGATCGCCAGTGCAACCGCACCAATCAGCATCTGCAGGCCCACGATCATCAAAACATTTCCACCCGATGAAGCCCCGCGGACAGCCAGGGTTGCAATGGTTAATGACACCACCCCGATGCCGCACAGGATCACGCCGAACAAATCGACACCCCCTTGCATCCGCGCGCCCATAATCAGCGCCACGCCGATCACGCCTGCGATCAGTCCTGCGACGCCCAAGGGGCGCACTTTCTCGGAAAAGATCAGCCACCCGGCCAAAGCCACCAAAAGCGGCATCGTCGATGCAATGATCGCGGCCAAAGAGGCCTCGACCGTTTGCATCGCGACAAAATTTAGACCCAAATACAGGGCGTTTTGGCATATTCCAAAGACAAACGTCGCGCGCCACTGCGCCGGCGTCAGCCGCCAGCTTTGCCCCAACGCGCGGGCGATCAGCACTGCGATCAGCCCCGAGATAAGAAATCGAAGCGACAGCGCCATCAGCGGCGGCGCGCTCGCCACGATGATCCGCGCCGATGTAAACGCCGACGACCACATCAAGGCAAAGGCCAGGCCCATCAGGATTGCGCGTAGGTCCATCATCACTCCAAACAAAAAGGGCCGCCTCAGCGACCCTTCCGTTAACCTTAACGATCCGTCAAGATCAGCCGTTCACGCTGTCTTTCAGCGCCTTGGCGATTGTCATTTTGACAACCTTGTCGGCTTCTTTCTTGATCTGCTCACCCGTGGCCGGGTTACGGACCATACGCTCGGGGCGCTCGCGGCAATAGATCTTGCCAACGCCCGGAAGCGTCACAGCACCACCGCCAGAGACCTCACGGGTAATCAGGCCCGTGATTGCTTCCAGAGCGGCGTTTGCTGCCTTTTTATCTGTGCCCATGTCGTCAGCCAATGCGGCCACAAGCTGGGTCTTTGTCATAGGTTTAGCCATCGTATGTCTCCTCGGCGATTGCCCGATTTGTAGGGCGTTATCGCAGATACTAAACCGTATCTTGGGGGGGCACACAACGCTTAGGTGCGTATTTCCTTAGAAAATGCCGTATTTTGTGGTGTTTTCCTGGGTCAAAGGAAGGCCGTTTCCTCGAAACTGCGTAATTTCCGCGAATGAATGCGTTCCAACGGCATTTCGCGCAAGTGTTCCATCGCACGAATACCGATCATCAAATGCCGCGAAACTTGCGATTTATAAAAGTCCGAGGCCATGCCTGGCAGCTTCAACTCCCCATGCAGCGGCTTGTCAGAGACGCATAAAAGCGTCCCATAAGGCACCCGAAAACGGAACCCGTTCGCCGCAATCGTGGCACTTTCCATATCCAGCGCGACGGCACGGCTTTGCGACAGCCGGTGCACTGGGCCTGCATGCTCCCGCAGCTCCCAGTTGCGATTATCGATCGTCGCGACCGTACCCGTCCGCATGATCCGTTTCAGCTCAAACCCTTCCAGCTGTGTGACCTGCGCCACCGCCTGTTCAAGCGCGATCTGAATTTCAGCCAGCGCTGGGATAGGCACCCAAACGGGCAGATCATCATCCAGCACATGGTCTTCCCGCAAATAAGCATGGGCCAGCACAAAATCCCCAAGGCTTTGGCTGTTCCGCAAGCCAGCGCAATGGCCGACCATCAGCCAGGCATGGGGCCGCAAAACCGCGATATGATCTGTCGCTGTCTTTGCGTTCGACGGACCCACTCCGATATTCACCAATGTGATACCGCTCTGATTTTCACGGGTCAGATGATAGGTCGGCATCTGAGGCAGCTTGGCAGGCACAGGCATCGGTTCATCACCTGATGTGATCTCGACATTGCCGGGGCCAACAAAGCTTGTGTACCCACTCTCGGGATCATTCAGCATCTGCCGGGCAAACGCCTCAAACTCTTCGACATAGAACTGATAGTTCGTAAACAGCACGTGGTTCTGAAAATGCCCCGCATCCGTCGCCGTATAATGCGCCAGACGGGCAAGCGAATAATCAATGCGCTGCGCAGTGAATGCCGCCAGGGGGCGGGCGCCATCTTCGTACCGAAAGTCAGCACCGTTCACGATATCATCATTTGTTGTGCTCAGATCAGGCACATCGAAAACATCGCGCATGGTAAAGCTCAAAACGCCATCTTGCGGCACGTTAAGCGCCTCATCGCCCGCAACGGCAAAGTGGATGGGGATCGGCGTGGCAGACGGGCCAATCAGCACGCCCACATTATGGTTATGCACCAGCAAACCGATCTGCTGCTTCAGATAGTTCCGGAACAATTCAGGCCGCGTGATTGTGGTGGCATATTCACCCGGTTGCGCCACATGCCCAAACGACAAGCGGCTGTCCACCTGTGCAAATGTCGTCGTCGAAAGGCGGATTTCGGGATAGAAAGCACGAACGCGGCACTCCGGCGCTTTGCCTGACAAAGCCTCCGAAAATCCTTTGCGCAGGAACGTCGTCGCCTCGTCATAAAGCGCGATCAGATGATCGACCGCCTTTTCAGCATCGCGGAACATTTTATGGTCGTGATGCTCTGGCGTGTGTATCGCAATCATCTTGTTCACTGTGCTGCTCCTTTTATGCGAACCTGCACCGTGCGGTCGCGCCCTTCAAGCGAATTGCTTGCGAGTCGCCCTGGCAATCGGCATGACTTGGCCATGACCAAGACCCTGCTGTCCTTTGGCCACGGATATTCCGCCCGGGCCCTGACCCGCCTTCTTTTACCGGAAGGCTGGGCTGTCATTGGCACAACCCGGTCCGAAGAAAAGGCCGAAACACTGCGCGGTGAAGGGGTCGACCCGCTGGTTTGGCCCGGCGCCGATATGACAGACGCCCTTGCGCGCGCCACACATCTGCTGATCTCTGCCGGACCAGACGAACACGGTGACCCCGTTTTGGCGCAGATGGCAGACAAAATTGTGGCCAAAGCGCCTGATCTGGAATGGGCGGGGTACCTCTCCACCACCGGCGTTTACGGCGATCACGACGGCGGCTGGGTCGATGAAACCGCCGCCCTAACCCCCGCCACCAAGCGCGGCCAGCTTCGGGTCGAGGCCGAGGCACAGTGGCAAGCGATCCCCGATCTGCCCCTCCACATCTTCCGCCTTGCCGGCATCTATGGCCCTGGTCGCGGTCCTTTCTCCAAGGTGCGCAACGGCACCGCCCGCCGCATTATCAAGAAAGGTCAGGTCTTTAGCCGTACCCATGTGGAGGATATCGCCCAGATCCTTCACGCCTCAATCAACAAACCCAACCCCGGTGCCGCGTATAACGTCTGCGATGATGACCCTGCCCCGCCGCAAGACGTCATCGCCTACGCCGCCAAGTTGCTTGGCCTGCCCATTCCCGAAGCCATCGATTTCGACAAAGCCGAGATGAGCCCCATGGCGCGCAGCTTCTATGCCGAATCCAAAAAGGTCTCGAACAAACGCATCAAAGAGGAGTTGGGCGTCGACCTGATCTACCCCAATTACCGCGCCGGGCTGCAGGCCTTGCTCAAAGCCGAAATCTAGGCGCGCTTGCTCTCAAGCGAGGCGACGCCCAGCACATCCAGCACTTTCGCCTCGATATGCTCTGAATTCAGCGCTGCAACCTGGTACATGTCGCGTGGGCTGGCCTGATCGATAAAGATATCCGGCAGCACCATCGAGCGGAATTTGAGCCCGTGGTCAAAAACGCCTTCCTCGGCCAAAAGCTGCGAAACATGGCTTCCAAAGCCGCCAATAGCGCCCTCTTCTATCGTAATCAGCGCCTCATGCTCGGCCGCCAGTTTCAGGATCAAATCCCGATCCAAAGGCTTGGCAAACCGCGCATCCGCAATGGTCGGCGCAATGCCTTTCGCCGCCAAGTTCTCCGCCGCCTTCTGGACTTCCTGCAACCGTGTTCCGAAGGACAGGATCGCCACGCGCTTGCCTTCCGCGATCATGCGCCCTTTGCCGATCTCCAGCGGTTCGGCATCCTCGGGGATCACAACGCCCACGCCTTCGCCGCGCGGAAAGCGGAACGCGCTTGGCCCTTCGTCATAGGCCGCAGCTGTTGCAACCATGCGGACCAGCTCGGCCTCATCCGCAGCAGCCATCACGACAAAGCCCGGCAGGTTCGCCAGATAAGCCACGTCATATGCCCCCGCATGGGTCGCGCCATCGGCCCCCACCAGCCCCGCACGATCAATCGCGAAACGCACCGGCAAACGCTGCAAAGCTACGTCATGCACAACCTGATCGTAGCCGCGCTGTAAAAACGTCGAATACATCGCGCAGAAGGGCTTCATCCCACCTGCCGCAAGGCCTGCGCAGAAGGTCACCCCATGCTGCTCGGCAATACCCACGTCAAATGTCCGCGACGCATAACGCTCCGAAAACTGCTTGAGCCCCGTGCCATCCGGCATCGCCGCCGTCACCGCGCAAATCCGCGAATCCTTCTCGGCCTCCTTAATCAAAGCCTCCGCAAAGACCTTGGTATAGCTCGGCGCGTTCGAGGGTGCTTTCTTCTGCGCCCCCGTCACAACGTCAAACTTGGAAACCCCATGTCCCTTGTCATCCGCGCCCTCAGCCGGAGCATAGCCCTTGCCCTTGGTCGTAATCGCATGGATCAGGATCGGCTTGTCCGCACGCGCCTTTACGGTCCGCAACACGGCCAATAGTTGATCCATATCGTGCCCATCAATCGGCCCGACATAAGAAAAGCCAAGCTCTTCGAACAGCGTGCCACCAACGGTCATGCCTTTCAGCAAATCCTTGGCTCGCTGCGCGCCCTCCTGAAATGGCGGGGGCAGCAAGCTGATCGCGCCCTTGGCAGCGGCCTTAAACTCCTGAAACGGCGCCCCTGCATAAAGCCGCGACAGATAAGACGACATCGCCCCAACAGGCGGCGCGATGCTCATCTCGTTATCGTTCAGGATCACGATCAACCGCTTGTCCAAATGACCCGCGTTGTTCATCGCCTCAAAGGCCATACCAGCGCTCATGGCACCGTCACCGATCACAGCAATCGCATCGCCTAATCCATGCTCAGGCGAACCACCAAGATCACGCGCAACCGCGAAACCCAAAGCAGCGGAAATCGACGTGCTCGAATGCGCGGCCCCAAACGGATCGTAAGCACTTTCCGACCGTTTGGTGAACCCGCTCAACCCATCTTTCTGTCGCAAAGTCCGGATCCGGTCGCGCCGTCCGGTCAGGATCTTATGCGGATAGCATTGGTGGCTGACATCCCAAATCAGCCGATCCTTTGGCGTATCAAACACCGCGTGAATGGCCACTGTCATCTCGACAACGCCCAGCCCGGCACCCAGATGCCCGCCCGTTTCAGACACTGCAGAAATCGTCTCGGCACGCAATTCGTCAGCCACTTGCCGCAATTGCGCATCTGAAAGACCTTTGAGATCAGCGGGGCTTTGGACTTTATCCAGCAACGGGGTGTTCGGTTTATCTGACATTGTGCTGGCCCTTCAAGCTGACACTTACTTATCTCGCGAGATAACGAAGCGCGCGGCCTCCCGCAAGTTTTCCGCCTTGTTTCCGTAAGGCGTTAACGCCGCATCGGCTTCCTCGACAAGGGATTTGGCGCGCGCTTTTGCGGCATCCAAACCCAGCAAAGACACGAAAGTCGCCTTTCCTGCATCTGCATCTTTTTGCAGCCGTTTGCCTGCGGTTTGGGCATCGCCCTCAACATCCAAAATGTCGTCAGCGATCTGAAAAGCAAGGCCCAGCGCCTGCGCATAAGCGCGCAGCGGCGCGATATCGGCACGCCCCATCACGGCACCGGCTTCGGCGGACCAGCGGATCAATGCACCTGTCTTATTACGTTGCAACTCCATGATCTGATCCAGCGTCAAAGGCACCTGCGCCGTCTCAGCCGCGATATCCTGCGCTTGGCCCAGCACCATGCCTTCGGCGCCACTTGCCTTGGCAAGGGATGCGACAAGCCCGATCCGCACATCCGCCTCGGCCTCCATCCCCGCCAGCAAATCAAACGCCAACGTCTGCAACGCGTCGCCCACCAGAACAGCCGTCGCATCATCCCATTTCACATGCACCGTCGGCTGCCCACGCCGCAGATCGTCATCATCCATACACGGCAAATCATCGTGCACCAGCGAATAGGCGTGCAGCGCCTCAATCGCAGCAGCAGCCTGCACCGACACCGCATCCGGCACATCATGCAGCCGCGCGCTTTCCATCACCAGAAACGCCCGCAGCCGCTTCCCGCCATTGCAAGCATAGCGCATACCTTCGATCACAGGCAGATCGCCATAGCCCGCCATCGCAGCGTCCAAAGCCCCTTGCGTGGCCCGCGCCGTGTCATCCAATACTGTCTTGAACAAAGGCTACAGCCCTTCGACAGGCGTCGTCCCCGTCGGTTGACCGCCCTCACCCAAAGTGATCGCAGCCACCTTTTCCTCAGCCGATTTCAGCTTCGCCTCGCAATGCTTTTTCAGCTCTGCGCCGCGCTCATACAAAGTGATCGACTGCTCCAAAGGCACGTCACCGCTTTCCAGCTGACCCACCACTTTTTCCAGCTCGGCCATGGCCTGCTCGAAACTCATATCTGCAACGGGGGTATCACTCATAGGGCGCTCCTGAAATCCAACTTGGCGACCATAGCCGCCCGCTCAAACAGGTTCAATCGGGGGCCAGCATATAACCCGATCCGCGCACCGTTTGCAGATACCTTGGCTGCTTCGGGTCCGCCTCGATCTTGCGCCGCAGACGCGTGATCTGCACGTCCACAGCCCGTTCCTGCGCCTGCCCGCCATCGCGGCCCAGATCCTCGACCAGCCGCGTGCGGCTCACCGGCTCCCCTGGACAGCTAGAGAAGATGCGCATCAACTGCGCCTCGGTCGCGGTCAGCCGCACAAGGCTCTCGCCCTCCCACATCTCACCGCGTTCCGTGTCATAGCGCACCGGCCCCAGATGAAGCACTTTTGGCGTCATCACCGCATCTTCCGACGCAGGCACCCGCCGCAAAATCGCATTGATCCGCAAAAGCAGTTCCTTCGGCTCAAACGGCTTGGCCAGGTAATCATCCGCCCCCGCCTCAAGCCCCACGATCCGATCCTCGGTCTCACCCTTTGCGGTCAGCAGCAAAATCGGCGTCGCCATATCCTCGCGGATCGCCTTTGTCAGGCTCACCCCATCCTCGCCCGGCATCATCACATCGAGCACGATCATGTCGAACTCAAGCCCTTCCAGAAGCCGCCGCGCATGAGCCGCATCCCGCGCGGCCGACACCATAAACCCGCTGCGCATCAAAAACTTCTGGAGCAGCCCGCGGATACGTTCATCATCATCGACGATCAACAGATGTGCATCAATTTCGATCATTGGCCTGCATCCTTCAGCGCAAGATAGTGGCGCCGCATGTCGCTATCCATCATAGCAACAAGCACCTGTCGGAACCCTTGTACCGCGTCCGGCCCCGCCTTGCGATAGGCGTCACGCATCCGGTTTCGCTGCGCGTCACTCAGGGCGCGTTCCAACTCGCGGCCCTTATCGGTCAATGTCAGATGACGCTCTCGTTTGTCTTTTGTGCCGACCTTGCTTTCGACCAAACCGTCCTCGATCAAAGTCCGCAACACGCGGTTCAGCGACTGTTTGGTCACGCCCAAAATAGCGAGTAGATTGTTCACCGTCGTCGCCGGAGAGCGATGAATGAAATGCACCGCCCGGTGATGCGCACGCCCGTAACCACGCTCTTCCAGAATACGATCCGGGTCAGCGGTGAACCCACGATAGGCGAAAAACATCGCCTCGATCCCTTTGCGCAGCTGTTCGTCTGTCAGGAACAAAAGGCTTTCACCGCTCGCATGCGCGCTTTGATCTACCATCGCGTTCTCACTTTGCCTGTTATTCCGTCACCTTGCCTCCGTTTTAAGTCAGCCTTGTTGACATTCCAAGAATCAATTGGTAGCGATTTGCAGTTTTTACGCAACATTATGTCCGATGCGGACGTAGTTCGTGAAATAATCGAAAAGCCGAAGGGCGTATTGGAAGGAACAGACAAAATGGCCGGTGCATATGACGACCGCGACGGAATGATCTGGATGGACGGAGAAATGGTGAATTGGCGCGACGCCAATGTCCATATTCTGACCCACGCGATGCACTATGCCTCTTCTGTGTTTGAAGGCGAGCGCGCCTATAACGGCAAGATCTTCGAGAGCGTGAAGCACTCTGAACGTCTCAAGAAATCCGCCGAATATATCGACTTCGAGATCCCCTACACCGTGGAAGAAATCGAAGCCGCAAAAGAGCGGGTCCTGAAAACCTCCGGCCTCTCCGACGCCTACGTACGCGCTATCGCTTGGCGCGGTGCGGGCGAAGATATGGGTGTCGCCTCCGCCAAGAACCCCGTCCGCATGGCCATCGCTGCGTGGGAATGGGGCGCTTATTACGGCGACGCGAAGATGAAAGGCGCCAAGCTCGACATCTCCCAATGGAAGCGCCCCTCGCCCGAAACCATCCCCTGCCACGCCAAGGCCGCCGGTCTCTACATGATCTGCACCATGTCCAAGCACGCGGCTGAGGCCAAAGGCTGCTCGGACGCCATGATGTTCGACTATCGCGGCTACGTGGCCGAAGCGACCGGGGCCAACATCTTCTTTGTCAAAGACGGCGAAGTGCACACGCCCAAGCCCGATTGCTTCCTGAACGGCATCACCCGCCAGACCGTCATCGGCATGCTGCAAGACCGCCAGATCAAGGTCCACGAGCGCCATATCGAGCCGGGCGAGCTTGAAGGGTTCGAGCAATGCTGGCTCACCGGCACCGCCGCCGAGGTCACGCCCGTCGGCACAATCGGCGACTACAACTTCGAGGTTGGCAGCCTCACCCGCGACGTCGCGCAAAGCTACGAAACGTTGGTGCGGAGTTAATTGGCCTTTCTGTCCGGCAAACTTGAAAAGATTGCAAATTCAAACAATTCGCTCTCTTCCATTGCCTCTAGGCTTTGGAAGAGCTGTTCAACCTGGCCAACCTCAGCCTGTACCGAAGAGATCTCAAAGCGTTCAAGTGGATCATAGTCCGCAAGTGCACGCTTCCTCTTGAGCGTCAGAAGTCGTTGGGCAAACAGCTTAACTGGCTCGGGCGCGGTCTTCACACGTTCATCGCGGCAACGTTTCGCAAGATAGTTATGGTCAGGTATCCTGTAGAGCTTGACATAAGCTTCCTTCAGCGCGCCCTCGTGACGCATTGGTGCAACCAGAGCCTCGCAAAGGCGATGAAAAACTGCGTAGTAGAGATCGCTCGTTGCGCGCCGCAAATCGGCCTCGGTAAGGCGTTTTCGGTCTTCAAGCCGTTTCTTTGCAGTCTCAAGAAGTTGCTTACTAAGCAGCATTCAAGTTATTTTCGTCACTCGCGGAGATAACACTCACTACAGGAATGTAACGTTCATCATCATACATCAATTGATCCCATAATTGATCTTCAAGCTTCGAGAGAAGGCTTGGATCAATATGAAACTTCTTGTCGTCATATACGACACGCAGCATAAGGTAGCGGTCATCGTCATCGACTACATCTCTCTCTGCCGCAACAGATACAACATTTCTGCTGCCGAGCACGTCTCTGACTATTCTCTCGATGCTATCCACGGGTGCCTCCCAACAATTATCACACCTTAGCATTTGCGCTGAGTCCTGTGAATCCCCCTCTTTTCAAGAAAAGAAATTTCAGAAGGCATTCGTTGGTGGCGCAATTCCAGAAACAAACAATTTAACACGAATCTTCGCCACATTTCCGCCGCCAAGATACCCCGCCGCCGTCCAACCC